>JANQPR010000217.1 GCA_028285385.1 Phycisphaera sp. | reverse complement strand
GCCGGCACCCGCACCGCAAACCCTTCACTCGCCGCACCCGTCCACCACCGACGGACCCGTGACCAGAACACATCGCGCCGCTGCCACCATCGCGTCGCCGCGTCGCGCAGCGCGTCGGCCTCGGCCCCCTCGAGACGGCGGAACACGGCGGTGCGCACCACGGCGGCGCCGCCCGCGTCCTGGCCGTCGGCGGTCACGGCCCAACCCTCGGGGCCGACCCGCAGCATCGTCGCCGCCGACCAACCAGCATCCGCGCCAACACCGAGCCCGCCGCGTGTGTCGGCCGGGCGCGGGGTCCACGCCGCGCTGGCCCACCGGGAACGCGCTTCTTCACCCTCGGCATTCTGAGCCCCGCCGTGCGCCCACGACCCGAGCAGGTCAAACGCCGGCCGCTCGTCTGCCTCGGCCACACGCACCCGCCAGACCGCCGTCGGGCCTTCACCGCGCGACACACTGGTCGTGCCCCAACGACCGTCCGGCTCAAACACCAGCGCGGTCTCCGGGTTCGGCGTCCACGCCTGCGTCCAGTGCTTCGCCACTGCCGGCGGGTCGCCAACCAACAGCAGGTGCACCAGCGTAATCGACGCCGGCGTGTCCTCCGCCAACAGCACGGCCTCCCTCGCCCGCGCCTCGCGCGTCATCGCCGAAGCCGCCTCCGCCGTGCCGAGCGACGAGACCACGGCCGTGTAACCCACGTCGTACACCCCCGCCAACGATCGAACGGCCTCGCGGTCACGCTCGAGCGACGCCGCGGCTCGGGTCGCGCTGGTTGTGGTGTCGGTCACTGGTGGCGCTTCGCACGCCTGCAGCAAGACCATGCAAGCGAACAGCCATGCCGACCGACTGAAACCGCCGCCCCGCGCACGACGCTCAACGCCGACAACTCCCGAATGCTGCTCCTGACGCATCCGCGCAGGTTAACGCAACCCACGAAAAAGCCGGCGGCCCATACGGACCGCCGGCGGGTGAGGTTTCGATCAGGGGCGACGGTTACGCCGAGCGGCGGCGACGCATCACGCCCAGGCCCGCGCCGGCGAGCAGCGCGAACCCGGCGGGCTCGGGCACGGCGGCGAGGTTGGCCGAGAAGTCCGGGGCAGACGTGTTGCCCCAGTTCTGCAGCACGCCGTCGAGCTCGTTCTGGTCAACCGTGCCGTCGAAGGGCCCACCGCCAACCAGCGCGGCTTCGTCGCCGGGGAAGTTCCCGGTGCCCCAGTTCTGCAGCACGATGTCCAGGTCGCCCTGCTCCACCTGGCCGCTGCTGTTGTAGTCACCGGTGATCACCGAGATGGCGTTGACAATCTCAACGACGACCGACAACGGGTTGTAGTTCACCGACACGTCCAACCCGGCACCGAGACCCGAGACGTCGACCGTGTCGAACTGCCCCACGATGCTCGCGGCGGTAAAGACCGTGAACAGGTCTCCGAGGCCCGCCGCGAAGGCGAAGTCCAGGTCGAGGACGTCGGTGACGGCGTTGAGGTCCAGCGTGCCCGCGACGGCGGTGCGGTCGAACTGGTTGAGCGCCGTACCGTTGAGGTCGACGTTGTGGGTGCCGTTGACGTCGTAGTCCTGCACGGCGATGTTGGCGATCGCCCCGCCCGTCGTGCCGATCTCGACGTCGCCGCCGTTGAGGCTGTTAAGCAGCGTATTGATGCTCTGGCCATCGGCGATGAACACGGTCGAGCCGTTGCCGACGTTGATGGCCCCGGCGCCGCCGACGCTCGCGCTGGCGTTGAAGAACACGGTGCCATCGATGAGGAGGTTCCCGTCGGCGTTGACGGTCGCGCCGCTGTTGAACGCGAAGGTCGCCCCGCCGTCGGTCTGGATCTCGGCGTTGCCGGTGGCGTTGAGCGTACCGGTGAACGCGTGGCTGTCGTTGGTGCGGTACCGGCCGCCGTTGAGGTTCAGGACCGAGCCGCCAACAAACCGGACGTCCTGGCTGTTGGCGAAGATGGTCCGGCCCGACTCGACGGTCGCCGTGCCGTTGAAGTTCTCATTGAACCACGTGCGGAGCTCGAGGGTGCCGGTCTCGGCGATGATGAGCCCCGAGCCGTCGGGCGAGTTGCCGTCGAGGTTGGTGCTGGGGTCGTCGATGATCAGCGTGCCGCCCTGGGCGCGGATGCTGACATTGTTGACGATCGGCGAGAACACCGACCCGTTGCCGCGGAGGTTGCGGACGTCGAGGGTGATGAACCCGGTACCGGTCAGCGTGCCGTTGTCGAGGCTGATGCCGTTGGACGTCACGCTGCTGAGCAGGTTGTTGGCGATGTCGAGCGTGCCGCCGTTGGCGCGGAGGGTGCCCATGTCGGTGATGTCGCCGTTGACGTCGAGCGTGCCGCCGTCGGCGGCGATGAGCTCGCCGGTGCCGCCGAACGCGATGTCGGCGTTGATGGTGCCGAAGCCGCGGAGGGCGATGCCGGAGTCGGAACGCAGGATGCCGGTGGCGTTGCCGGTGATGGTGCCACCGGCGATGGTGTTGGGGTCGCCGATGGTGCCGCCGCTGAGGCGGAGGCCTTCGTCGGGTCCGCCGCCGGTCATGTTGATGTCGCCGGTGCTGCCGATGTCGAGCCGGGCGTTGGTCCTGCCGTCGCCGGTGACGTTCAGCGTGCCGTTGAGGTTGATGTCCGAGCCTTCGAGGAAGTTGTTGACGGAGAAGTCACCGGTGTAGTTGATGACGCCGATGGAAGTCACGGTCCACTCGGACGCGGGGTTGTCGAGGTTGACGGTGAGCGACGCGTTGTTGGAGATGTTGAGTTCGCTGGTCGCGGCCGGGAGGAACGTCTGGAAGCCGTAGTCCTCGATGGCGGCGGCGTTGATGGTGATGTCGGCGTTGATGTCGTTGTCACCGGCGGAGGTCAGGACGAACGGGGCGCCGTTGCCGCTGAGTGACCCGTCGAGGGCAACCGTGCCGCCGGTCATGTTGATGACCTGGTCCTGAGCGAAGTCGGCGCCGACGATGCGGAGCGTGCCCTGCCCGGTGAACTCGGCGGTGCCGCCGGTGATGAACAGCGTGTTGGCGTTGGTGACGTTGAGCGTCGCGCCCGCGGCGACGTTGACGTCAGCGTCGCCGAGGAAGATGACGGGGGCGCCGAGGTTCAGGGTGCCGGAGTTGACGTTGACGTCGGCGTTGAGCGTCTCCAGTCCGTCGCCGATGCGGACCTCGTCGCCGAACAGGCTGCCGCCGCCGTTGGAGTTAATGGCCCCGTCCATGGTCCACTGGTTTGCGGCGTTATTGACGTTGATGATGCCGCCGGTGAAGTTCATGGTGGTGTCAAACGTCTCGGGACCGGAGGTCTCGATGCTGGTGACGTTGACGTCGAGGTTGCCGCCCGGCGCGAGCGTGAGCGTGCCGCCGTCCATGTTGTAGGTGACGACGTTGATCGCCGACTCGCCGGTGACAATCATGGTGGCGGGGAGGAAGTCGGTCCCGGCCAGGCCGTTGCCGGTGATGTCGCCGCCGTCGAGGGTCAGGGTCGCGTTCATGTCGAAGATGCCGTTGATCGAGTCGATCTCGACCACGCCGCCTTCTTCGAGGACGGTGGCGGTGTTGATGGCACCCCGCGCGCCGATGACGTTGACGGTGCCGCCGACCCGCATCTCCGAGCCGGTCAGGACCGTGGGCGTACCAACCACGCCGGTGTCGGTGAGGTTCAGCGTGCCGTCCATGTTCCACGACCCGTCGTTGACGGTGACCTCGAGCGTGCCGGCATCGTTGACGGTGATGGTCTGGCCGTTGAAGGTGTCGTTGCCGATGTCGACGTTGGTCACGTCGAGCGTGAGCGACCCACTGCTCAGGATGTTGGTCGAGCCCTGGTCCCAGTCGAAGGTGGCGACCTCGATCACGGCGTCGCCCTGCACCTGTGCCGAGCCGTCGTTGACGATCGTGCCGGTGCCGACGACCTGAGCCGGGCCGAGCCACGTCGTGGTCCCGTTGAGGTCGAGGGTGCCGTTGACGACGATGTTGGTGTTGTTGAAGAAGGTGTGGATCCCGTCCAGCCGAGCGGTCGCGCCGTTGTCGACCTCGATGCGGGCGCCGGCGGCCCAGAGCGTCTGGGCGTTGGCGTCGAAGGTGCCGGAGTTGACGTTGACGGTGCCGAAGACACGCATCGTGTCGCCGTTGAGCGTCGCGGTGGTGCCGGCGGCGTTGATGTCGAAGGTGTCGCCGCCGTCGAAGGACCACTCGTTGTCGGCGACGTTCACGTCCAGCTCGCCGCCGGTCATGTTGATCCCGCCGCCGTAGCCGTCGTTCCCGTCGAACCCGGTGATGTCCAGGTCGAGGTTGCCGCCGGGGTTGATGGTGGTGAGGGTGGTCGGGCCGCCGCCGCCGTCCCAGTCGAAGTCCGCGTCGTCGATGTTGACGGTGGCGTTGACGATCAGCTCCGTGTTGTTCGGGCCCATCGAGAAGTCGACCCCGGCTCCGATGTTCGTGGTCGAGTCGAACTGGATCGTGCCCAGAGTCAGGTTGATCGTGCCGCCGGTCGCGGTGAACTGCCCGTTGGTGTCGATGGTCAGGTGGTCGTCGGCGTTGTCGAGGTTGATCGACCCGCCGGACATGGTGATCGACGCGCCGATGCCGTCGCCGCCGCGCAGCGTGGCGGGGGCGGCGGTCTGCGTGGCGCCCAGGCCCGCCGTGGTGTTGACGTTCATGACGCCGGCAAAGGTCCAGTCATCCTCAACATCAAGCACACTGCGGCGCGACAGGTTCATCGTGCCGTTGTAGACGCCGTCGCTGGCGGGGACGATCGGGACGTTGAGGTCCAGCGTGCCCGCGGCGAGCAGGTTGATCACCGCGGCGACCCCGCCCTGGTCCAGGTCCGCGGTCGTGTCCACGTCGGTGGCGTTGATGCTGAGTGTGCGGGCCGTATCGAAGAGCGGGATGATAAACCCGTCGGTCGTGTTGCCGACGCTCAGCGTCGAACTGCTGAGGGTGAACCGCGACGCGTTGGACGCCACGATGTCCTCGAGGTCGATGTTGCCGTAGCCGAGGAGCGTGCTGCCCGAGGAGACGTCGAGCGCCCCGTCGCCGGTGTTGCCGTCAATCTCGAGCCGGCCGCCGAGCATCCGGATCAACCCGCCATTGGTCACGTCGACAAAGTCGGCGTCGAGCGAGTCGTTGACCCCGTTGTTGTTCGGCTTGATGAGCAACTCGGCGTTCGCCCCGTTGATCGAGGCCGAGTCTACGATCAGCTCGAAGGTAGCGGTGTCCAACTCGCCGTTGATGATGTTCAGGGTCTGGACCGTGTCACTGATGTCCATCGTCACCCGCGCCCCGGTGGGGAACGGGAACCGGCCGATGAACACGTCGTCGTTCGTGCCCGGTACGCCGAAGGGTGCCCAGTTGCTGCCGGTGTTCCAGTTGCTGTCGCTGGCGTTGTTCCAGTCCTTGTCCACCGCCAGGGCCGGCACCGCGGCGCACGCCAACGCCGCCGCCGGCAACACCGCCAATAAGCGTCGGGTCGAGAACATCGACGCCACACCGATACCACCCGCCGCTCGCACGGCCCGCTGCTTGTTCATCCGACGCATCGCAAAACTCCCTTCAGAATCCCGGCTTCGAAAAATCAAAATCACTCCCACCACGCACCCCGCCACCGGCGCACGACAGCCACGGACGCTAATCCGCGTCCCCGTCACCCCCCGGCGAAACTGTGGTGTCGGCACACCGACACAAACCAGTTCTCCTTCCGCGCGGCCGGCACAAAAAGCCGCCTCGCATGTTCGGCACGGGCACATCACAACCGCCCTGCCGCGTCTCCCTTCTGATCAGTCCACTCTTCTCAACGCACTTGTCAGACGCACTTCAACTCGAACTCGTTCTCTTCCTTCTCTTCCGCGCCACGCACAGAACGCGGCGACCGACTCGCAGAATGGTGAAGCCTTCCACAAAAGTCAAGAGGATTTCCGCTGGAATTGCGTAAGACCAGAAGATGACCCCGCCCATCCAAGACCGGTGTGAAGCTGGGCAAGAATGCCGCCCGGGTTACGCGCGTGTCGCCGCGTAACACGTGGCTACACCGAAACTAAGCGACTTGAGGCGTGCCTCGGCAAACCCGCTCTGCTTCAGAAGCGCAACCGTCGCGGGCCCGTCGAGGAACGTCGCGACGCTTCGGGGTAAATACCGATACGCCCCCGACCGGTCCCGCGCGACCCACGTTGCGGTCCACGGCATGACCTTCTCGCAATACAGCCGGCTCCCCCATCGCAGCACCGGGTTCCGCGGCGTGCTGAACTCGAGGATCACCAGCCGACCGCCCGGCCGCAGCACCCGCGCGAACTCGGCGACGGCAGCCGCCGGGTCCGCGACGTTCCGCAGGCCAAAGGCGATGCTCACGACGTCGAACGACTGATCCGGGAACGGGAGCGCCAACGCGTCGCCGTTGAGAAACGCGACGGTTTCCCGCCCGTTCTCACGCCGGCGGTTCTTCTGCTTCGCCAGCGGCAGCATCGGGAACGTGAAATCGATTCCGATCACCTGATTCGTGGCGGGTGCCCACCCACCGGCGGTGTCATCATTTGTCCACAAGCCCTGCTCCATCGCAATAGTCAGGTCTCCCGTCCCGCACGCCACGTCGAGCACGCGGTCGCCCGGTTTCAGCTGCGCCATCTTCACCGCGGTACGCCGCCACGCCTGGTCCCGGCCGAAGCTGTGCAGGCGGTTGTTCAGGTCGTACTTGCCAGCAATCGCGGCGAACATGTCGCGCACCCGCCGGGCCTTGTCCGCCTTGGCGTGCGGGTCGTCGCGCAGATCGTCCGCCGACCACGCCGGCGCGGCTCCGGGGGCGGGCGGTGTCGTCGTTTCGGGGTCAGGCGTCTGCACCGTCACGGGCACAGCGTAGGGCGTTGCCCCAGACAGACCTGGTGACCCGGAGGTGTTCAGCCGGGCGTCGCTACATCGCAGCCGTCGCCACACGCCCCCGCCATATGCTCGTAATACGCCTGCAGGGCCGCGGCCTTCTGCTGCGCATCCGGGTCGTGCCGCGGCGGGGGCAGCCGTTTCAGGCGGTCGAGCACGACGCTCTCGAAACGCGCTTGCTCGAACCGGTACGTCCCCTCCGAGTCCGACTCGGGGTACTGCTCGGCGATCAACTCGCGGAGGTCGTCGATGCGGTCCTGCGGCAGCGGGTGCGTCGAGAGCATGCGCTCGATCCCACTGGCACCGCGCCCGCCGGACTCGGCCTTGAGGATCTCCATGACCTGGACTTGGCCGTACGGGTTGTAGCCCAGCCGGGACATGTAGCGGACGCCGAGCATGTCGGCCTCGGTCTCGTTGGCACGGGAAAAGCTCAGCAGGTACACGCTGCCGCCGACGGTCGTGCCCACGCCGAGGATCTTGAGCCAGTCCTCGTCGCTCGCCGCGCCCGCCCCCAGCAGGATCAGCCCGCCGACCTGCACCGCCTGCGCCTGGCTCATCCGCCGGCCGACGTGCATCGACGTGACGTGCCCGATCTCGTGGCCGAGCACACCCGCCAGCTGCGCCTCGTTGGTCATCTTCTCCATCAGCCCGCGCGACATGAAGACCTTCCCGCCCGGCAACGCGAAGGCGTTGATCTGCGAGGAGTCCAGCACGTGGAACTCCCACGGCAGCTCGGGCCGTTCCGACACCTCCGCCAACCGGTTGCCCAGGTCACGGACGTAGGAGAGCACCTGCTCGTCAGGGATGTTGCCGCCGTTGGACTCGATGAACTTCGGCTGGGCCTGCTCGCCGATCTCGATCTCCCGCTCGACGCTCATGGTGTTGAACACCCGCTTGCCGGTCGCGGGGTTGGTCACGCACCCCGGAGCCGTCAGCCCAACGGGCAGCAGCAACACGAGCACCACGGGCAGCAACGGTCGACGGAGTTTTCGCATCGGATCACACCCACAACGAAGGAACAGAGATCGGCCGCACGCCCTCGGCGTACGCATCCGGCCGGGCCGCTCCTGTCGCCCCGACCGCTGCAACCAGCATAAGACGCCGGGGTCCGGCGCAAACCCGGCTGGCACCACACGGCCCGGAATCGTTGGGTTCTGCACCCAGACTTGGCCCGGATCACGGTTCACGGACCCTCTCCCGCCCACCCGCCACGGTTATGGGGGACTTGCCCCGCCCAATAAAAAACCGCCTCCCGGCCTCCAAACCGGGATTTCCGGGGGAACGCCCGCATAAGCCCGGCGCCGTCAACCGCGGGGCCTCGGCATGGCCCACCGGGTCGATGAACCCCCCATCAGCGGGCCGCGAACGGAGCCGGCCCCGAACTGCTCAGTTCCCCCGATGCGGAGATGTTTTCCTTATGGCTAGCCGTCAAAACGCCCTCCTCGAGCGGTTCTACACCGCCCTGATCTCCGGCGACCGCGCCGGGGCCCGGGACGTGATGGACACCGTCTTTTCCGCCGACGCCGAGGGTGAGCAGGTCGCCGCCCACCTCGTCTGGCCCGTCCTGGACCAGGTCCAGAAGGCCTACCGGCACGACCAGCTCTCCAAGCTCAGCTACCACTACGCCACCCGGATGCTGCGGTCGATCACCGACCAGCTCCAGATCCGCTACGCCCAGAAGGCCCGCCGAGACGAGACCGTCCTGCTGGTCTGCGGTGCGGAGGAGTCCGAGGAGTTGGCCGGCCAACTCGCCGCGGACCTGCTCGAGGCGGACGGGTACACCGTCTACTTCACCGGCGGGGGCATCGCCAACGACGAGATCGTCGCCCAACTCGCCGAGTTGCAGGCCCAGAAGCTGGTCGTGTTCGGCGCGATCCCGCCGACCGTGCCGCAGACACGCCAACTCATCGACCGGCTGCACGACATCGGCGCCTGCCCGAACCTTCAGATCATCGTGGGCGGCGGCGTGTTCAACCGCGCCGAGGGGCTGGCCGAGGAGATCGGCGCGGACCTGTGGGCCTTGGACCCGATCGAGCTGGTCGAGGTGATGGACGAAGAGCCGCAACGCCGCATGACCCCGGACCAGCGGACCGTCGGGCGACGGCGACGCCAGCCGACCAAGTCGCGCCAGGCGGCGTAACACACCCCCAAAAACTCGACCCCATTCGAAGCCCGCGCCCTCACGGCGTGGGCTTCGTTTTTGTCTGGACCAACCGGGCCAAGACGGGCTGCGGCCTTTTGCATCGCCTTGGGGCCGCCCCTATCCTGCGAACTTTCATGCCAGGGTTGCCCGTTGAACTCGCGCTCTATGTGGCCTCCGTGCTGGGCGCGGCGGCGATGGTGCTGCTCCTGCCCAAGCCCGGGCCCAACCTTAAACCCCTCGGCGCGCTGCTCGGCGCGGCCACGCTCGGCGGCTTGTGGTTCGTGCTCTGCCCGCTCTGGCAGACCGGCGGCGACATGGCCGAGACCGGGCTGGACCCCGGCGGGCTGCCGTTCTATTACGTCTTCTCGTTCATCGGCATCGCCGCGGCGGTCCGCGTCATCACCCACCACCGCCCGGTCTACGCGGCGCTGTGGTTCGTGATGGTCATCCTCGCCTCGGCGGGGCTGTTCCTCGTGCTCGCCGCGGAGTTCATGGCGCTCGCTTTGGTCATCATCTACGGCGGGGCGATCCTGGTGACCTACATGTTCGTCATCATGCTCGCCACGCAGCCGCAGGCGAGCGACGCCCCGGAGGATTCTCCGGAGTTCGAGCGCTTCGCGCGTGAGCCGTTGTTCGCGTCGGTCGCCGGGTTTTTGCTGCTGGCGGTGCTGCTGACGTTCGTGTTCGACGACGGCCTGACGCCGACCGCGGCGGCCAAGGCGCCCAGCCACGCCGAGATCACCGAGACGATCCTGACCGACCGCGCGACGGCCGCGACCCTGAACGAAGCCGGCGAAGTCGTCGAAGCGCCGACGCCCGTGGGCAACACCGAGCGCGTGGGCCTGACACTCTTCACCGCGAACCCGTTGGCGATCGAGTTGGCCGGGGTGATCCTGCTGCTGTCGTTGATCGGCGCGGTGGTGATCGCCAAGACGCACGTGCCCGAAGAGAACGACCCGGACGACCCCACGGCACAGATCACCAGAGAGGCCGCCCCGCCGACCGTTTGAGCTGAGACCGTTCCGTTTCCATGGACCTCGCGCCGCTGCACACCCTGACGCTCAGCCACTTCCTGTTCACCGGGGCGGTGCTGTTCGTGCTCGGGCTGATCGGGTTCATCAGCCGGCGGAACCTGATCGTGATGTTCTTGTGCACCGAGCTGATGTTCCAAGGCGTGTGCGTGACGCTGGTCGCGTTCAGCCGGTTCCATTTGAACTACGAGGGGCAGACGTTCGTGATCTTCGTGTTGACGATCGCGGCGGCGGAGGCGGCGCTGGCGCTGGGCCTGGTCGTGCTGCTGTTCAGGAGGAAGCACACGCTGGACGCGCTGGCGTGGACCAGTTTGAAGGGCTGAGTGGGTCGACCGCATGAACCTGAACGTCGCCATCCTGGTCCCGCTGCTGCCGTTGATCGGCGCGGCGCTGTGCGCGGTGTGCTGCTGGAAGCACGCGTGGGCCAAGGCGAGCTACCCGATCTGCGCCGCGTCGATCGGGCTCTCGTTCGTGGTGACGCTGCTGCTCACGCTAGGCGGGGCGGATGGCGCGGTGCAACTCTACGAGTGGATTGGGATCGCCCACGGCACGCCCGCTGACGATGCTGCCGGCGCCGCGGCTTCCGGGGGGATCTCGATCGCCGTGCGGTACTTCTTCGACCCGCTCACACTGCTGATGCTGTTCGTGGTGACGGGCGTTGGCTCGATGATCGCGGTCTACGCCGGCGGGTACATGCAGGGCGACGAGGGGTTCCCGCGGTTCTTCGCGGGCGTGGCGTTGTTCATCTTCGCGATGACCACGCTGGTGATGGCCGACAACCTCGTGCTGCTGTTCCTGGGCTGGGAGGGCGTGGGCCTGTGCTCGTACCTGCTGATCGGGCACTACTTCCAGAAAGACTACGCGGTCGCCGCGGCGAAGAAGGCGTTCATCGTCAACCGCGTCGGCGACTTCTGCCTGCTGATCGGGCTGTTCCTGCTGTTCGACAAGTACGGCACGCTGTCGCTGCACGGGACCGAGACCACCAAGGGCATCCTTCAGGCCGCGACCGATTCCCTCAAGGCCACCGGCGGCACCGGCAGCGGCGACGCCATCGACACCTGGATCCCGATGCTGCTGATGGCCGGGGCGTTCGGGAAGTCGGCGCAGTTCCCGCTGTATGTCTGGCTGCCCGACGCGATGGCGGGCCCGACGCCGGTGTCCGCCCTGGTCCACGCCGCGACCATGGTCACGTCCGGCGTGTACCTGATCGTGCGGATGCTGCCGGTGTTCCAGCTCTCGCCGTGCGCGTTGGTCACCGTCGCCGCGATCGGCGGGTTCACGGCGCTCCTGGCCGCGACCATTGCGCTGTGCAGCAACGACCTCAAGGGCGTGTTCGCGTACTCCACCGTGTCGCAGCTCGGCTACATGTTTGTCGGCGTGGGCGCGGTGTCGTCGTACGGCGCGGTCCAGCACCTCTACACCCACGCGTTCTTCAAGGCGCTGCTGTTCCTCACGGCCGGCAGCGTGATGCACGCGATGGCGGGGCAACTCGACACCCGCAAGATGTCGGGCCTGCTAACGCGTATGCCGGTCACCGGCGGGCTGATGTTCGTTGGCTGTCTGGCGCTGGCGGGGTTGCCGGTCATCACGGCCGGGTTCTGGTCGAAGGACATGATCTTGGCCGACGCGATGGCCGCCGGGCTGAACGATTGGCGCGGCTACGGCTGGCTGTACCTGATCATCGCTTGGGCGGGTATCGCGACGGCGCTGCTCACGGCGTTCTACACGTTCCGCCTCTGGTTCACCGTGTTCACCGGCGAAGAACGCTTCGAGATGGGCGACGAGCACCACCACGAAGAACACGAAGCCGACGACGCGCACGCGGAGGGCCGTTCGCACGGCGGCCTTCCGCACGACGCGCCGCACGAGATGCCGTGGTGGCCGATGAACCTGCCGTTGGCCGTGTTGGCGATCGGCAGCACGGTCGCGGGCGTTGCCCTGTTCTGGGGGATGGGAGACGGCTTCAAGAACGACCACTACGAAGCGATCGCGCTGGTCGAGCCCCACGACGCGCACGCGCACGGAAACGGGCACGCCGACCACGCCGAGCCGCACGGGAAAGCCGGGCCCGCCGACGAAGCGAACGGCGCGGGTGGGGGCGACGGCTACCACGGCGAACCCGGGCACCACCTGCACCACGCGACGTTCCTCGGCGGGGACGTGCACACGACGATGATGTACGTGTCCGGCCTGCTCGCCATCGTGGGCATCGCGCTCGCGGCGTATTTCCACTGGCTGAACCGCGGGGCGCGCGACGCGGCGGCCAAGGCGTTCGCGCCGGTGGTCCGGGTGCTGCAGAACAAGTACTACGTCGACGAGTTCTACGACGCCGTGATCGTGCAGCCGCTGCGGCTGGCGGGGCAGGTGTTCTACCTCGTGGACGCGCTGCTGATCGACGGCATCGTGAAGCTCATCGGGTGGGCACCAAGGCTGCTGGGCACGGGGATCCGGCCGGCGCAGTCGGGGCGGCTGCAGGGCTACGGCCTGGGCATGGCGCTGGGCGTCGCGCTGCTGGCGCTGCTGGGGTTGATCGTCTGGGGCCGGATGTAGATCGAAGACACGGACACGCAGGCCGATTGCTGGCCGCCAACTCATGAACATCGCGCAGTTCGTCATCCCGTTGCAGCTGTTCCTGCCCGTGATCTTCGCGTTCGGGCTGCTGCTGCCGATCCCGGCGTTGTCGCGGCGGCGGGTGGCGTGGTCGTACTCGGCGGTGACCAGCGCGTTGTCGTTCGGGATGTCGCTGTTCGTCGCGTCGCAGTTCGACTGGTCGAACCCGGTGATGCAGTTGCAGGCGAGCTTCGTCTGGATGCCGTCGCTGGGGCTGGAGTTCGGCTACGGGGTGGACGGGATCTCGATCTGGCTGGTCATGCTGACCACGTTCCTGATGCCCATCGTCGTGCTCGGCTCGCTGATCGAGGTCGACCACGACATGCGGACGTTCCACTTCTGGCTGCACATCCTCGAGGCGGCGCTGATCGGCACGTTCATCGCCACCGACGTGCTGATGTTCTACGCCTGCTTCGAGTTCACGCTCATCCCGCTGTTCTTCCTGATCGGGCTGTTCGGCCACGAGAAGAAGCTCAAGGCGGCGATGACTTTCTTCTACTACACGTTCACGGGCTCGGTGCTGACGCTGGCCGGCGTGATCTACGTCGCGTACCGCTACGCCGAGATCCACGACGGCCGGTGGAGCTTCCAGATCGCCGAGCTGTACACGATGGCGAACCACCTGAGCTTCACCGAGCAGTGCTGGGTGATGCTGGCGATGCTGGCGGGCTTCGCGATCAAGACGCCGATGTTCCCGTTCCATACCTGGCTGCCGCTGGCGCACACCGAGGCGCCGACCGCCGGCAGCGTCGACCTCGCGGGGCTGGTGCTCAAGCTCGGCCCCTACGGGCTGCTGCGCCTCGCGATCCCGATGGCGCCCGCCGCCGCGATCGCCTTCGCGCCGTACCTGGGCGCGTTCGCGTGCGTGGGCATCGTCTACGCGGCGCTGGTCTGCTGGGTCCAGCGCGACGCCAAGAAGCTCATCGCCTACAGCTCCGTGTCGCACATGGGCTTCTGCATGATCGGGCTCTTCGCCTTCGACGAGGGCAACATCGGCGCCGCCGGGGCGATCTTCTACATGCTCGCGCACGGGCTCGCGACCGGTGGGCTGTTCCTCTGCGTCGGCATGCTCTACGACCGCTTCGAGACCCGCGACCTCCGCAAGCTCGGCGGCCTCGCGACCGAGATGCCGCTGTTCTCGTTCTTCTTCGTGCTCTTCGTGCTCGCCTCCGTCGGGCTGCCCGGGCTCAACGGGTTCGTCGGCGAGTTCCTCACCATGATCGGCACGTTCAACTCGCCCGACGGCGTGCTGGGCCCGGTGTTCGCCATCGTCGCCGCGTCCGGCGTCATCCTCTCGGCGATCTACCTGCTGTTCCTCACCGGCAAGCTCATCTGGGGCAAAGAAAAACACCCGGGCTACTCCCGCAAGTACGACATCATCCACGAGCACGGCGTCGACCCGACGCACGTGCACGGCTTGTCCCGCCGTGAGATCGCCACGCTCACGCCGCTGGCCGTGATGTGCGTCGTGCTGGGCGTGTTCCCGGGGATCGTGCTCAACTCGCTCGAAGGCAAGAACGGCCCGGTCGAACAGATGCTCGCGCAGGCCAAGACCTACATCGATTACGACGCCAACGCCGTCGCGTGGGAGCAGGGGGAGTTGTTCGACGACGACGGGCTATCTGCCTCAGATGCAGACCAGGAGCCAGTCGAGCTGGTGCAGCAGAAGGTCAGGCGATTGGTCGAGAGCGATCAACGTGAAGAAACGCTTGACCTTTTGATCACCGAGGCCACCCGTGGCAACGTCGAGTACCGGGTTGAGTCGAGCTTGGTTACCACAGGCCGCCGACAAGTCGGATCGGGTGAAGACGAACCAGATCTGGCCGAGCGGAATCGACTGCTGGACAGCTTCGTTTCGGAGACGCCCGCCTTCCTGAGCCTGGAGAGAGTCAACTTCCCCAAGACGGGGGCCGAGTAAATGGAAGCTCTGATCGACAAACTCGGTTCGCTCTGGCCGGAGATCGTGCTGTTGATGGGCGCGGTGTCGTGCCTGGTGACGGGGCTGAACCACAACCCGCTGGCGCGGAAGCTCACGCCGTGGGTCGCGGCGTTGTCGATCGGCGTGGCGTCGCTGCTGGTGGCGGTGGTGCCGCCGGCCGGGGCGCACCCGCTGGGCTTCGACGGGCTGCCGGGGTTCATCAAGCTGATCACGCTCGGCATCGCGCTGCTGCTGCTGGGCCTCGCCGCGGGCGTGCCGGACGCGCTGCTGCAACACCGCAAGACGGAGTCCTCGCCGATCTTCGACGCCGGCAACTCGGTCAAGGGCGAGTTCTACGCCTTCTTCCTGTTGTCGATCACGGGCGTGCTGCTCACCGCCGGCGCGACGGACCTGGTCTGGCTGTTCCTCGCGCTCGAGCTCGTGTCGCTGCCGACGTACATCATGATCGCCGTCACCCGCGACACAAAGCTCGCGCAGGAGTCGGCGGTCAAGTACTTCTTCCTGGGCGCAATGTCGGCGGCGGTGTTCCTGTACGGGTTCGCGCTGATCTACGGCGCGACCGGGTACACCGAGTTCGACGCGATCCGCTCGTTGGTCGCCGAGACCGGGCCGACGCCGCTGCTCATCGTGGGCGTGATCCTCTCGGTGCTGGGCCTGTGCTTCAAGGTCGCCGCGGTGCCGATGCACGTCTACGCCGCCGACGTGTACCAAGGCGCCGCGACGCCGGTGACGGCGTTCCTGGCGTTCGTCCCCAAGACCGCGGGCTTCGTCGGGCTCATGCTGATCCTCGGGCTGGTTGGCTGGCCGCTGCCGCCGGTGCTGGTGGCGATGCTCGCCGTGATCGCCGTGCTAACCATGACGCTGGGCAACGTGCTCGCCGCGGTGCAGAGCAACCTGAAACGCATGCTCGCCTACAGCTCGATCGCGCAGACCGGGTACCTCACGCTCGGGCTGATCGCCGGGCCGGTCGCGGGCGCGGCGGTGTCGCTGGGCGAGGGCGTCGCGCCGGTGACGCAGCCGACGGGCAACGGCTTGGCCGCGATCCTCTTCTACCTCCCGGCCTACGGGCTGGCGACCATCGCGGGCTTCGCCATCCTCGCGGCGCTCTGGGTCGACCGCGGCGAGAACCCCGACCCCGACGACGACGAGGCCCAGACCTTCGACGCCGTCTCGGGCCTCTGGCACCGGCACCCGTTCCTCGCGGCGCTGCTGGTCGTGAGCATGCTCTCCCTGGTCGGCCTGCCGCCGCTGGCCGGGTTCATCGGCAAGGTGATGCTCGGCACCTCCATTGCCCAGGCCGGGCTGATCCCGCTCCTGATCGTCCTCGTGATCAACTCGGCGATCAGCGCGGCGTACTACCTGCGGGTGGTGATCGTGTGCTTCTTCGGCGACGACGCCGAGGCGACGCACGTCCGCCCCACGCCGCTGCGTTTCGCCGCCGCGATGGTCGCCGCCGTCGGCGCGCTAGCGCTCGGCGGCTACGCCGGGGCCCCGCTCGCGCAGTCGGCGCACGAGGCCGTCCGCGGCCACGCCGTCGCCAACGAGACGCCCGCCGTCGCCGACGCGTCGGAGTAGCCGGCACTTCCATTTCAAGTCACGGCACCGACCGCCTCGGTCAGCGGTCGATCAGTTGCCACAACGGCGACAGGTCCGTCAGGTTATCGACCACCACGTCCGCCCCGGCGTCGCGAAGCGCGGCCGCTTCCGACGCGCCGGTGCACACGGCGTAGCTGACGCAGCCGTGCCGCTTCGCGCAGTCCACGTCCCGCGGCGTGTCGCCGATCACGACTACGTCGCGCGGGTTGACTGCTTCGCTGACGCCCCGTGCCTCGCGGTGCGCCGTCCACTTCGTCAGCGCGACTTCAACCAGCCCCGGCCGGGTCGGCGCCTCGTCCCCGAACGCGGTCACCGTGAACCGCCCCGGGTCGATCCCGACGTGCCGGAGCTTCAGCGGCGCCGCCGCCGTGTAGTTCCCGGTCAGGCAACCGAGCGTCACCGCGCCGCGTTCCGCGTGTCCGTCCAACGCTTGCAACGCCGCGTGCACCCCCGGCAGCGCTTCGACGTCCCCGTTGCCTTCCCGCAACTCGGCACCGAGTTCCCCGACGTACGCCTCCGCAAATGCGGCGTGCGCCGCGTCGACATCGCCCAGCCCGTGCGCTTCCGCCGCCTCCCGGAAGATGAGCGGGTCGAGGTTCCCGCCGAAGCTGACGTGGTCGAACGAGAAGTCGTCGCCGAACAGCCGTGACGCCACCCGCTCCATCGCCCGCCGCCCCGCCCCCCGCGTGTCGAGGAGCGTGCCGTCGATGTCGAAGAGCAGGAGCGATTTCATGCCCGAACTGTAGCCCCGCGGAGTGCAGACGACTCAAGCCTTGCCGCAGCGTGCCCGCAGACTGCCCGGCGCGTCGGGTTCCGTCGGGGGGCAACACTCCTGCTCGATGACGCGCATCCCCGCTGCAACAAGCTCCGTTTGGACTTGCTCGGATGAAGATGCCAGATAACGCTGCGGCAACCACCAATCACCGTCGCGCTCAATGGCCTCCGCGTACTTCACGCCATGCTTGCACTTGACCCATAACGCTCCGCGCCAGTCAAGGTGCCACGTGGAGTCAGGTTCTCGATACCCCTCTCGCAGCATCGTCTCCACCCAGAACTCGCCATCGTCGGCAAGCGATGCCGCCACCTTCGCCAACAGGCCGACGCGTTCGGACTCGAACACAACGCAATGCAACAGGTGACCGTCCACTACGACCTGGAACGGGCCCGGAGGAAGCGGATCGGCGCAGACATCCGAGACGGCGAAGGCCACGTCGAGTCGCCGATGCTCGGCCTGCCGCTGTGCGAACGCGATCGCGCTCGGCGAGACATCCAAGCCCGTTACTGCCAGCCCTTCCTCGGCCAGGTAGCACGACAACGCCCCCGTCCCACAACCCAACTCCAACGCCTTGGCGTTCCGGCCGTTGAACGCTGACCGTTCGAGACATCGACCCACGAATGGTTTCATGGGCACAGCGTCATACTCCACCGGATCCCAGCCGACTTGCCCGGCGTTGAGACGCCGGACGTATTCCGGCTCGTGGGCGTGGTAGTAGCGGAGCCGTTGAGTCATGCCGTCGGTTCGACCGTACTACCGAAAGTGATCAACAACAACACGTCCGCTAACCGCAACGCAGTTCAACCCTACTGCCATCCGAACAAACGCCCACTCCGCCGCTAAGTCGTGGTTTCAGCACGGCTAACACTTTTCTTGACGTTTGGTTCAAGTTCGGATACAACAGACGCCGAACAGAAATCGGCTGAAAGGTTGTGCCGTGACTTGGGCACCGGTCGAACATAGTGGGGCAGCCGGCAGGGCCACCGCAAGATGTGGGGTCCGAAAACGTGGCTGTCGGGCGAAAAACGCGGTTTTCGGCATTCTCGCCCATGTTTGGCCCGTGTCCCGCCCCTGGCTTCGCGGCGGACCCGACTTCCCCGATTTCTGGAGACGACCCATGAGTGCCCCCCTGCTCCTTCTCGGCCCCGGCGGCGACTACCAGACCCGGTTCGCGGGCCGGGGCACCGGGCTGGTGAAAGACCCGTCGCGCCCCACCCACTCGGCCACGCGCAGCCAATCGCAGGATGGCGACACCGACACCGCCGGCTCGTTCGCGGGGTACGGCCGGCTGCCGCGACACGGGCTGACCGAGGTGGCCGACCCGAACGCGGCCGACGTCGCCACGACCCAGCGCGAGGCCGACTCGTTCGAACACGGCCAGCCCCGCGCCGCGGCGGGGACCTACGACGCGGCCGGCCGACGCACGGGCGGCGCGACCCGGCCCGAACTGCTCGCCGCCGCCGCCGCGTGGGTGCAGACGCAGGCCTTCGCCGTCGCCGACCTCGCCCACGACCACGCGGCGCACCGCCGGCTCGTCCTGGCCGGGCTTGGGGCCGACGCCGCTTCGGGTAACGCCGCCGCGCCGCCGATCGTCCGTGTCGCACCCGTCGCCGCCGACACGGTGCGCCTGCCCGGGTTCCTCCGCTCGTTCATCGCCGCCGTGCACCGCGGCGCCCAGCCCTTGTCCACCACCTCTCGCCTCTCAGGAACGCTCCGCCATGGCCCTGAACCTCACGCCCAAGCAGCTCGCCATCCTCAACCGCATCCGGCAGACCCGGCAGACCCGCGGCTATTCGCCGACCATGCAGGAGCTCGCCGACGAACTCGGCGTCTCCAAGGTCACCGTCTTCGAGCACGTCGAGGCGCTCATCAAGAAGGGCGCGCTCATCCGGCAAAAGAACAAAGCCCGCTCTTTGGAGATCTCGCCTGACCTTGAGCTGCCGGACGAATCGTCGAACCTGCGTCTCCCGCTGGTCGGCTCGATCGCGGCCGGCTCGCCGATCGAGGCCGTCGAGACCCGCGAGCACCTCGACCTCGAGGGCCTGTTCGCCCCGCCGCGCGGCCAGAGCGTCGGCGGCACGACGTTTGTCCTCAAGGTCCGCGGCGACTCGATGATCGACGCCCACATCGCCGACGGCGACTTCGTCGTCTGCCGCAAGCTCGAAGGCCCGCCCCGCACCGGCGAGATGGTGGTCGCGCTCGTCGACAACGAGGAGGCGACCCTCAAGTTCTACTCCAAGGAGAAGGACGGCCGGGTCCGCCTCCAGCCCGCCAACGAGAAGTACGAGCCGATCTGGGTCGAGCCCGGCCGCGTCCAGTTCCAGGGCGTCTGCGTCGGGGTGATCCGTCAGTACTGAGCCCAGAAATCGCCTCGCCAAAAATACGATCTCGAAGTATGATTTTTGGGTGTTCGGCGTGTCCCCCTCGGCCGCGACGCTCATGATCAAGCCCGTCGGGGCGACCTGCAACCTGCGCTGCGAGTACTGCTACTACTTGCCCGTGCAGGACGAGCTCTACGGCGGCCGGTGCAAGCGGATGGGCACGGACACGCTCGAGGCGGTCTTCGCCGCTTGGCTCCCCCGGGCCGAGGATCAGGTCACAATTTCCTGGCAGGGCGGGGAGCCGACGCTCGCGGGGCTCGACTTCTTCCGGGAGGCCATGCGGCTCGTGGATCGGCACCGCCGAGCCGGGCAGACCGTCAACCACGCGCTGCAGACCAACGGCACCCGTCTCGACGACGACTGGTGCGCGTTCTTCTGTCAGCACGCGTTCCTCATCGGCATCTCGATCGACGGCGAGCCCGGGCAGCACGACCACTACCGGCTCGACCCCGCCGGCCGGGGGACGTACGACCGCGTCCGCCGAGGGCTCGAGCTGCTCCGGCAACACGGCGTCGAGCACAACCTGCTGTGCGTGCTCAACGATCAGAACCTGCGAGCGCCGCTGCGGCTGTACCGCCGGCTGCGCGACCTGTCCGGCAACGGGTCGCGTTGGCTGCAGTTCATCCCCGGGATCGAGTGGGTCGACCAAGCCACCGGTGAGCCGCACGACGGCACGCCCGGAAGTGACGGGGGAAAGAGCACGGGCACCCCGGTGCTCGCTCCCTTCAGTCCCGACCGGGAGGCTTACGGCGAGTTCCTCTGCACCGTGTTCGACGAGTGGTTCGCCCACGACCGGCACGAGGTCTCGATCCGCCTGTTCGACAACGTGCTGAGCGTGATGCTCGGACGGCCCGCGGTCGAGTGCACGCACGGCCCGGCCTGCCACACCCAGGTCACCGTCGAACACAACGGCGACGTCTTCGGATGCGACCACTACGTCCAACGCCGGTGGCAGCTCGGAAAGACTGGCCAAACCCGCGCGTCTGGATCACCGGGCCTGAACACGTCACTGATCCCGCTCACCGTGCGTGACACCGACACCTCGGACGCGGCCGCAAAATCTGTCGCGGTGTCACCCGATTGGTTCGACACGCTCGACCAACCCAAGATGCAACGCTTCGCCGACCGCAAGCTCGACCTTCCCGAACCATGCGAGGCGTGCGAGTACCGGCGGTTCTGCCATGGCGGTTGCCCGAAGCACCGGCCACACCGCGGGGAGTTGCCCGAGGCGAGCGTGTTGTGCGGCGGGTATCGCAGGTTCTTCGCGCACAGCATGGAGCGGTTCGAGTGGCTCGCGGAGTTCCTGCGTCGCGGCGAGCTGCCGCCCCCGCCGGGGCGAGCCGGGGGTCAGCGGTCGGCTAAGCCCAGAACGCGTCCGCGTTCGGGTGGGGCGTCGCGTCTGTCGCGCAAGCAACGATCACGCAGCCGGCGGCGGTCGCGCTGATCGTTCACCGTGTTCGCTGTCACGAGTGGGCTTTTGGTCGGGCTGCGCCCGGATGTTACGCTGCAATGGTTTTGCTGATCCTGTCACGTCCCGGCTTCAAGCCGCCCGATCCGAGAGAGAGGCCCCCGCATGCGATTCCGGCACGCCGTCGCCCGGCTGTTCGTTGGCGTAGCCCTGACGTCCGCGTCAACGCCCGGGGTGTCCGCACAGTCGAACCCGCTCGACCGCACCGAAGGCGGCGGGACCATCACGCCGCTCGGCGGAGTCGGGCCGACTCCGCCCGCGCTCGGCGGACCGATCGCCGTGCCCGAGTACATCCAGCCCGGCGCGCGGATTGTGTATTACGGCGGCGACTCGTCGGAGTCCGACGACCCCAGCAAGCCCGGCGGCGCAGGCCTGGGCATGTTCGCCTACGACGTGGTCAAGGTGCTGCCCGACCGCGTGCTGCTGCAGACCAGCCTGTACCTCGACCGCAACGGCAACCGGCAGGCCTACTCGTTCGCCAGCGCGACCGGCTCGGCCGTCGGGGCGTTCGAGGCCAACTCCGGCGGCGCGGTGTGGATCCACCCCGACGAGCTGAAGAAGTTCCAGACCGCCGAGGGCATCACCGTGTCGCGCGGCGCCTGGCCGATCGGCAACGACACGTACCAGGCCGTGACCGTAACGATCGTCGGCAACGACAGCAAGACGCGGCACGTCTTCGACGAGGGCACGGGGCTGAAGCTCTCCGAGCAAATCGCGGTCGGCGCGTTCCGGCGCGCCGGCGGGCAGAACGACGGCTTCAACCGCAAGCACCAGAGCCACAAGGGCTTCGAGGCGTTCCGGCAGGTGCAACTGCCTTGGCTCGGGCACCCCGCGCCGGCATGGGTCAAGACGTTCAAGAAGCTGCACTACCGCGGTACGTACCAGATGCACGTCCCCGGCTCGCCGCCGATGCCGATTGGGATCAGCGCGTCGTTCGAGCCGCAGCAACGCGGCGACGACTGGTTCATCGGCACAATGTCGCAGCAGATGGACGCGGTGGACTCGGGCTTTGGCGCCGTCGCGAACCCGCCGACCGTGACCCCCGTCGTCGAGGGCCCGGGGAAGCGGATGGGCCTGTGGGTCCCGCCGGGCGCGCTGCAAGCGATGCGGCCCGGCGTGGTGGATCGCGACGACACGCTGCGCACCACGCTCCGCTACGACGTGCAGGACGGGCCGCTCGGCCGGCTGGGCGTGCTCACCGAAACCGACGACACGGGCAGCTACCAACTCGTCGCGGGGTATCGCTTCGACGACGGCACGCTCACCTACGCGCAGATGTCGGTGCGCGAGACCGGCGTGACCGTGACGCTCGAACTCGCGGGGCGGGAATAGTTTTCTCGGCCGCACCGTGTCACGGCGCCGTATCGCGTGGGGTTGCGACATGAGCAGGCAAGGCTGACCACGGTTTGGTTTAGCATCCGCGGATGTCGGGTGCTGCTTCAACCCCCGTGGGCCTGATTGCCGGCGACGGCGAGCTGCCACGTCTCGAAGCGCAGGGGTTACGCGCCGCGGGACACGACGTGGTCTGCGTTGGGCTCAACGGCGGCGGCGGCGGGCCGGGCGGCGAGACCGCCGGGTTGTGCCGGGCGTACCGGTCGTTCCCGATGCTGCGCATCAACGCGTGGGCGCGCTGGCTGCGGAGGCAGGGCGCGACGCGCGCCGTCATGGTCGGCCGGGTAAAGAAATCCGTGATGTACGATCCGGTTTCGATCTTCCGTTCGCTGCCCGACTGGCGGGCGGCACGGCTGTTCGTCTGGAAGGCTCGGCACGACCGGCGGAGCCAGGTATTGCTGGGCCTGCTCGCCGACGAGCTCGCGCAGTGCGGGGTTGAGTTGATCGACACGACGCGATACATCCCGGAGCACCTCGCAACGGCCGGTGTGATGACCAAGACGCCGCCGAGCGCGGCGATGGAGGGAGACGTCGCGTTGGGGTGGCCGGTGCTGATGCAACTCAACGCGCTGGACGTCGGGCAGGCGGTCGCGGTCCGCGGCCGAGACGTGGTGGCGGTCGAGGCGATCGAGGGGACGGACGCGCTGATCGGGCGCGCCGGCGAGTTGTCGCGCGGCAAGGGCTGGACCCTGTGCAAGGGCGGCGGCCCGGGGAAGGATTTGCGGTTCGACGTGCCGACGATCGGCGTGTCGACGATCGAAAACTTGGCGAAGGCGGGTGCCGTTTGCGTCGCGGTCGAAGCGGGCCGGGTGATCCTGGTGGACAGGCCGGCGGTGTTGAAGGCGGCGGACGACGCGGGGATCGCGGTGGTTGGTGTCAACGGCGACGCCACGCCCGCTTAACGCGGGTCACAGGTCAAGGCAGAAAAACACCTCGTCTTCACCGAAGTCGTTGAGTTCGCGGATCCTGCCGGCGTCGCGGAAGCCGACGTGTCGGTGCCAGGCCTGGGGCTCGGGCTCGTCGGCGGTGCTGGAGCTGAACAGCCGGGGTTGGCCGCTGGCGCGGGCGTGTTCGACGACGGCGTCGAGGAGAAGCCGGGAGTATCCGAAGCCGCGGTGTGCCGGCTCGATGCCGATGTACCCGAGATAGGGGATCAGTTCCCAGACCCAGTCAAGCCGGGCGATGCCGCATGGCTCGCCGTCGACGAGCAGCAGGTGGAAACGCCGCTGCGCGAGGCGAAGATCGGCGGTCGCGGCGTCGTCGCGGTTGTCCAGCCGGACCACGGCGTCGCGGTCGCGGGAAGACTCGGGGTCGGCTAGATGAACGCTCCCGTTGGGCATCAGCCGCTTGCTCCACAGTGCCGCCGGTCACGCCGTTGACGCGCCGCCACTCGACACGCCGACGAGAGCACGTCGGCAACGATAGTGAACGCCACCCATCCGGGCGCCCCCTCACCCGCGCCGCGGGTTGCGTCGGCTCGACCCGGGGCGCGGGCGATTGCGCGGCGGGGTCGGCGGTTGGGAGCCGGCGTCACCGGAGCCGGTCGGCGTGGCGGGGCCTGCGGACGCGCTGCCTTCACCGTCGGTGCCGCCGGCGTCGGTCTCGGGCTCCTCCTCGTCCTCGTGCTCGAACCGCCCGAAGATCATCCGGCCCGCCGAGGTCTGAAGCGTGGACGTGACGATCAGGTCGACGCTGGTGTTGAGGTGGTCGCGCCCGTTCTCGACGACGACCATCGTGCCGTCGTCGAGGTAGCCGACGCCCTGCGTGGGCGACTCGCCGGGCTTGACGAGTTTGACGTGCATGTGCTCGCCCGGGAGCACGACCGGCCGCAGCGCCTTGGCCAGGTCGTTGACGTTGATCACCGGCAGGCCGCGCAGCGTGGCGATCTTGTTGAGGTTGTAGTCGTTGGTCATGACACGGGCTTTGAGCCGTTGCCCGAGCTCGACCAGTTTGCCGTCGACGCCGTCGCCCTCCGCGTCGTGCGTCTCGAGCCGGACCTCGAGGCTCTCGTTGTCTTGGAGCTTCTGCAGGATGTCCAGGCCGCGTCGGCCGCGGGCGCGTTTGAGCTTGTCGCCGGAGTCCGCGAGCTGCTGCAACTCGTCCAGCACGAACCGCGGGACGATGAGCGTGCCCTGCATGACCCTGGTGTCGAGGATGTCGAGGATCCGCCCGTCGATGATCACGGACGTGTCCAGCAGCGTCGGCCGGCTGCCGCGGACCTCCTTCGCAAACTCGACGTACGGGATCACGAACCGGAAGTCGTCCTTGGTCTGGATCACCAGCGAGATAGCGACGTAGCAGGTCGTGAGCCCGATGATCACCTTGATGCCGCGGAAGAGGTTCTTGAGCGCCGCGGCGCGGTCGGGGTCGTCGTCGGGGGTGATGTACACGCCGACCAGGTCGACGACGAACGACAGCGCGTAGGCCGCGAGCAGCCCGGCGACCAGGCCGAGGAACACGCCCGAGACCGCCGAGAGCTTCTTGTGCGTCGTGCCGATGTCGACCGCGATGACGCCGATGGCCACGGCGATGGTGACGCCGATAATCGCCGCGATGATCCAGAAGCCGAACCCGCCCTGCTCCTTGAACGCCTGCTCTTGGAACTCCTGCCCGACGAACAGCGAGATGACCGCGGCGACCAGCACGAGGAACGCGCCGCGGAGGATGACCATGATCATGGGGTGGCCCTTCGTAAACGGGATGTGCCCGGCCGGCCGAACCGCCGACGCGGGGGATGGGGATACCGGAAGGATACGCGGAGAAGCCGGAAACCAGGAAGATCGAGAAAAGCCAACAACGGTGGAACACCGTCGGTGCAGGTTGGCGGCTTCAGGTAACGCCCGGGTTTCTTGATCTTCTCGGTTTTCCCGGTCTTCAGGATTTCTTCTGGTTTGCCGCCGACCGCCGCCGCCGAGTATCGTGCCCGGTCCGTCGCGTCGGGGCGTTGGCTCCGCCGCCGTGAGACAGACGGCCGGGCCCGGTGCGTGGGTCGGCTCGTGAACCGGGTCAGGCCTTGACCGGAGCAGCCCTAAGCGTCGTCGGCCCGGCGCCGCCGGTGTCCTGGCCGTCTGTCCCGCGGCGGCGCGGCGGGGCCGCGAAACGCAGGAAACCCCAAAACCCAGGAAAAG
>JANQPR010000107.1 GCA_028285385.1 Phycisphaera sp. | reverse complement strand
CGGCTACGACCCGCACCACTCGATCGTCCGCGCCTCGCAGGACGGGCTGTCGGGCGTGCTGTTCAAGCCGTTCAAGGTCGACCAGTTCATGGACGAGGTCCGCAAGGCGCTCGACCCGAGCTGGCAGCCCGCGGCGACCGAGTGAGACCGACTGCCGCGTTACGCCATTGCTGCGGTGGATTCTTCGCGCCACAACAGCGCTCGCGGTGATGCCCTAGTTTCCTGCGCGTTCGTGTCGTTACGATCCGCCGGTGCTTGACGACACCACCCCCCGCCTCGCCGCGATCCGCGCGGTCATCGACGCCGTCGCGGCGTTCCCGGACATCCCGGCCGACACGCTGACGCCACACCTCGACGCGCTGCCGGATCAAAACCGCGGTAAAGCGGTCGCGCTGCACCGGACGGTGCTCCAGCGCTGGCTCACGCTCACGGCCTTGCTCAACCACGGCAGCAAGAGCCCCGTCGAAAAGTTCGAGGCCCCGGTGCAAGCGGTGCTGCTCGTCGGCGCCGCCGAACTTCTGTTCTTCGATTCGCCGGGGTACGCCGTGATCGACGAGAGCGTCGAGGCCTCGCGCTCGCTCAACCGGCTCAAGGCGCTCGGCCTCATCAACGCGCTGCTGCGGCGTGTCGACGAACTCGTCGAGTCCCGATCCGACAGGCCTTGGCAACCCGAGCCGCACCAGATCCCCGACGGCGGTGGGGCGGTTGAGCTGTGCGAACCCGTGCTCCCGCCGACGACGAACTTGATGCGGCACTTGGCCGTGGCGACGAGCCACCCGCGCCCGTTGGTCCGGCAGTGGATCGCGGGCCACGGCCCCGACGCGGCGACGCAGATTTGCCTTGCCGGCATCGCGACGCCCGGGACCCATGCCGTCGATGAACACGGCAACAGCCAGCGCTGGCAGGAATCCAACGCCGCGCTGCGCGACTGGCTTGCGCGACACCCGCTCCGCCGTGTCCAGGACCCGGCGTCGACCCAAGCGATCACGTCGGCGAAAGAGCAGAACCTCAGCCCCGCAACCATCCTCGACCTCTGTGCCGGCCGGGGCACGAAGACGAAACAACTGTCGGGAGAGTTCTCCGAAGCGCGGGTCGTCGCTTGGGACCCCGACGACGCTCGGCGGAGCGACCTGCTCCAGTTGCAGAACCAAATGGACGATCGTCTGGCGGTGCGTGAACCGAAGGCCGGCGAGGCGTTCGATCTCGTCCTGCTCGATGTGCCGTGCAGCAACACTGGCGTGCTCGCTCGGCGGCCCGAAGCCCGTTACCGCTGGAATGCGGACCGGCTGGCGTCGTTGCTCGAACTGCAGCGCGAGATCCTGCAACGCGGATGGCAACACACCGCCGACGGCGGGTATCTGCTCTACAGCACGTGTTCGGTCAACTCGGCCGAGAACGCCGACCAGGCCCGCTGGCTTCTCGACGCGGCGTCGGTACAAGGAGGGCCCCCCACGGCGTTGGTCTACGAGCAGCAGTGGCTGCCCCGGCCCGGGTTTCTGGGAACGAACGACGCCTCGGAAGCGGGATCACCCGCCGGTGGCGGGCACGACGGCAGTTATCATGCGTTGATCCGGCGGGGCGGTTGAGTCGTACCGATTGTCGGGCAGGTGGGCGGTTGGTGGTGGGCGAGGAACTGGCCTGGCGGCACGCCGTGCGGGAGTTTTTGATGCCGGAAACCGTGCAGATGGAGTTGGCGCGGGTCGTGATCCGCGAGACCGAGGACGCCCACCACGTCGAGCTCCGCGAGGTGGACCCGGCCGACGGTCAGCCGCGGACGTTCCCGATCGTGATCGGCCTGACCGAGGCGGCGGCGATCGAACGCCGACTGATGGGCCAGTCCCCGATGCGGCCGCAGACCCACGAGCTGCTGGCCGACGTGATCGGCCGGCTGGGTTACGAGCTCGACGCGGTTGTGATCAACGATCTCCGGGATCACACTTTCTACGCCCAGCTTCGGCTGCGGAACACACAGACCGACGAGATGGTCGAGGTCGACTCCCGTCCGTCGGACGCGATCGCCGTCGGCGCCGCCCGGGACACGCCGATCTTCGTCGCCGAGCACGTGTTGCAGGACGCGGGGCAGGTGGGTTGAGGCCTCGCGGCCTCGCCGTCCGCGTGGGGTAAGGTGGGCTGAAGTTGGGCGCGGACTCCTCCGGAACACTAAACATGGCATTGACTGGCGCTAAAGAGTTTGCGAAACGTGTGCCCGGGGTGGCTTCGGTCTACCGAACAATGATGCGGGCCCGGCGTCGCGTGCTCAGGGCGGTCTGTGGGCCGACGCAGGCCGAGCGTTACGACCTGGAGACCGCCGAGGTGGTTCGTCGGGTCTTGACTCCGGGCAGTGTCGGTGTCGATATCGGTGCCCACAACGGTGAGATCCTCCGGATGTTCCGGGAGGCGTCGCCCGACGTTTCGCACCAGGCGGTGGAGGCGTTGCCCGCTTACGCGGATCGGCTGAAGAAGCGCTTTCCGCGTGATGTGATCCACGCCTGCGCGGTCAGCAACGAAAACGGGGAGACCGAGTTCAACTTCAACCGCGACGACCCGGCCTACAGCGGGTTGGAGCCGCGAACCCGTGCGGGCCGGTCCCCGAACCACGAACGCATCCCGGTCGCGGTCCGACGCATCGACGACCTGGTGCCCGGCGATGCGCCCGTCCGGCTGGTGAAGCTGGACATCGAGGGGGCAGAGTATCCGGCGCTGCGAGGCGCGGCCGAGTTGATCCGGCGGTGTCGCCCGGTCCTGATTTTCGAGTTCGGCGAGGCCGCGGCGCTCCCATACGGTGCGACCGCCGAGAAGATGCAGCAGTTGATCGAGGGCGACTTTGGGATGACGCTGACAACGATGAGGCGTTGGCTGGGCGGCGACCCGCCGTTTGCCGACGGTGAGTTTCTCGAGAACTGCCGGGCCAAAACGGACTTCTACTTCCTGGCCGATCCCGGTCAAGGCTGAGCCGGCGTCTCCAGAGAGGTGAACGCCGGCTGCGTCTGCCTGATTTGACAGCCTTTGGGGGCTTGGTACATTACTCGGCTCCCCAGACCGAGCCGTCGGTTTTGGGGTTTCTGACCGTGTAGAACCCGTTTCTACCCCGAGTAGACCCGCTTTTTCGTCAGGGCAGCAGACGCATGACCGGTGGCAAGATCCGAATCCGCATGGAGGCCTACGACCACCAGGCCCTCGACGCCTCGGCCCGCGAGATCGTGGACCACGCCAAGCGGACCAACGCCCGCGTCGCCGGCCCCGTGCCGCTGCCCACCCGCGTCGAGCGCTACACCGTGCTCCGCAGCCCGTTCATCGACAAGAAGTCGCGTGAGCAGTTCGAGATCCGGACCCACAAGCGGATTATCGACATCAAGGAACCCAACGCCCGGACCGTCGAGGCCCTCAACCGCCTCGTCGTCCCCGCCGGCGTGTTCGTGAAGATCAAGGCGTGATGACGTCACGCCTGCCGCGTCAGCGGCCGTGAAACCGCGGCGACCACGCCGTGCCCGCCCCGCGTTTCGTGGGGCACACCGAGTTTGGGGAACGGTTCCCCGTCGGTCCAACCGGAATCAAACAGGGGCCCGGTCCTCTGTCTGAGACTGCCCGGCTGCCTCCCCTTGCGGGAGTTCAGAAGCCCAAGGCAAGTCAGGCAAGACCCGGCAGGGTTCCCGTGCCCACTCGGCTTGCCGCCGTTCGGGCCGCGTGAAGAACGGGAAACCCCCGCCGCCCCCGGAGAAACGACCGGAGCGTGAGCACCATGGCCAAGTCGAAAGTCGACGACATCCCGCAGCGGGCGATCCTCGGCCGGAAGGTCGGCATGACCCGCCTGTTCAACGAGGACGGCACGGACCAGCCGGTGACGGTGATCCAGGCGGGGCCCTGCGTGGTGACGCAGTTGAAGTCCGCCGAGACCGACGGCTACGACGCCGTGCAACTCGGCTTCGAGGACGCCAAGGGCCGGAACTCAACGTTCCCGGTGATCGGCCACGACGCCAAGGCCGGCACGTCGCCCAAGCGGTTCCACCGCGAGTTCCGCCTCCCCGAGGGCGGCGCCGCCGAGTTCGAGCTCGGCCAGGCCGTGACCGCCGCGGACCTCGCCGACGTGCCGTACGTCGACGTGGTCGGCACTAGCAAGGGCAAGGGCTTCCAGGGCGCGATGAAGCGCCACAACTTCAAGGGCCAGGAGGCGTCGCACGGCGTCGAGCGGAAGCACCGCTCCCCCGGTTCGGTTGGCGGCCGGTCGTCGAACCTCGGCACCGGCAAGCCCAAGAAGGGCATCCGCATGGCCGGGCACATGGGCGACGAACGGGTCACGCTCCGCAACCTGCCGGTCGTGAAGATCGACGAGGCGCGCGGCTTGGTCATGGTCAAAGGCCCCGTCCCCGGCGCGAACGGCAGCCTCGTGCTGCTCCGCACCGCGACCCGCTTGTGGAAGCGCAAAGCCGCCGTAGTCAACGCCTCCTGAATGGATTTTGCTTGGCAGATTCGCTCGCCGCGTCACGCGGCCTTTCGTGAGACCTCACGATGATCGAGATCCCCGTTTACAACCCGAAGGGCGAGCAGACCGGCAGTGTCTCGGTCGACGAGGCCAAGCTCGGCGGCGAGGTCCGTCCGGCCCTGCTCAAGCAGGCGTTCGTCCGCACCCACGCCAACAAGCGGCCCGTCAACCAGAAGACCAAGTCCCGCAGCGACGTCCGCGGCTCGACCCGCAAGCTCTACAAGCAGAAGGGCACCGGCAACGCCCGACGCGGCGACAAGAAGGCCAACATCCTCCGCGGCGGCGGCATGGCCTTTGCCAAGACCGGACACTCCTGGAACCAGGACATGCCCCGAAAGATGCGCCGCCTCGCCAACCGCAACGCGCTGCTCGCCAAGCTGATCGACGGCGAGGTCAAGCTCATCGACGCCCCCGCCGGCGACACGCCCTCCACCAAGGGCTTCGCGAAGCTACTCGACGCCTTGAAGATCGACCGCTCCGTGCTGGTCGCGTTGGCGGATGTCACTTCTGCCGAGGCCAAGTCGGCACGGAACCTCGAGTCCGCGTCGGTGACACAGATTGACCGGCTGTGCGCCTTCGACCTGCTGAACCACCGCTACGTCCTGGCCCACAAGGACGCGTTCGAGGCCTACCTCGAAAAGTTTGTTAATCACGCCCCGGTCAGCCAGCCCAAGGCCGATCGTCAGCAAGTCGCGGAGGCCGCATGAACCTCGACGCCACCCAGATCATCAAGCGCCCGCTGATCACGGAGAAGACCACGTGGGAAGCCGGCGCCCGCAACCGCGTCTCGTTCGAGGTGCACCAGGCCGCCGACAAGCCAGCGATCAAGCGGGCGATCGAGCAGCTCTACAAGGTCCGCGTCGAGGGCGTGGCGACGCAGGTCCGCAAGGGCAAGTACCGCCGCACCCGCTGGGGTCAGGCGAAGACCCCGGACTGGAAGAAGGCGACCGTGCAGTTGCACGAAGACGACCGCATCGAACTGTTCTGACCCCGGAAGTTGTCGGCGCGTACGGACGCGCCGGATAGAAGCGAGCCAAACCATGGCCATCCGCAAATACAAGCGAACCAGCCCGGGCCGGCGTAACGCCACGGTGAACCTCTACTCCGAGGTCACCAAGACCAAGCCCGAGAAGACCTTGTTGCTCAAGAACAACAAGAAGTCTGGCCGGAACAACCAGGGCAAACTCACCGTCATCGGGCGCGGCGGCGGCAACAAGAAGCGCTACCGCCGGATCGACTGGTCCCGCAAGAAGCTCGACGTCGCCGCCACGGTTGTCGGCGTCGAGTACGACCCAAACCGCTCGGCCAACATCGCTCTGCTCAAGCACGACGACGGCGAGTTGCGTTACATCCTCGCCCCCGTCGGCTTGACCGACGGCGACAAGGTCGTATCCGCCTCGGGCCGCGTCGACCCCAAGGTCGGCAACGCGATGCGTCTCGCCGACATCCCCACCGGCCTCAACGTTCACAACATCGAGCTCCAGCCCGGCGGCGGCGGGAAGCTCTGTCGCTCGGCCGGCACCTACGCCCGCCTGACCAACCGCGAGGGCAAGTGGGCCACGCTCGTGTTCCCGTCCGGCGAGATCCGCCAGGTCTCCGTCGACTGCCGCGCGACCATCGGCCAGGTTGGCAACGTCGACCACAACAAGGTCGTCCTCGGCAAGGCCGGCAAGTCCCGCCACCTCGGCAAGCGGCCGCACACCCGCGGCATGGCCAAGAACCACCACGAACACCCGATGGGCGGCGGCGACAACAAGAGTTCCGGCAACCGCCCGCCGGCTCAGCGCTCGGGCACCCTCGCCAAGGGCGGCCGCACCCGCAAGCCCGGCAAGTCCTCGAACAAACGCATCATCCGCCGCCGCGTCTCGAAGCGTTACGGCCAGCTGAAACTGAAGTGAATGAGCAAAGCCCACGCACGGCCGTGCGTGGGCTTCACGAGAACCCGCTATGTCACGATCCCTGAAAAAAGGCCCGTACGTCGACTTCAAGCTCTACCGCAAGGTCGAGCAGTTGACCCAGATGGACAAGCGTCAGCCCATCAAGACCTGGGCCCGCGCGTGCACCATCGTCCCCGAGTTCGTCGGGCACACCTTCCTCGTCCACAACGGCAAGGTGTTCAACAACGTCTTCGTTACCGAGGACATGGTCGGGCACAAGCTCGGCGAGTTCTCCCCGACCCGCACCTTCCGCAGCCACACCACCGGCACCAAGGCCCAACGCGCCGCCGGGCGGGCCTGATCCCGTAACGCGAGCCAGCGAGACCCCCGATGCCGTACACCAACGTCCATCGCACCGCCCGGATCAGCCCGCTCAAGGTCCGCCCCGTGATCGACCTGATCCGCCACAAGCCCTACGGCGAGGCGCTCACGATCCTCGAGATGAGCAAGAAACGCGCGGCCGTGTTCGTCAAGAACGCGCTCAACGCCGCCTACGCCAACGCCGACCAGGCCGAGGTCGACACCCGCCGGCTGGTCGTCTCCGACGCCCGCGTCGACTCCGGCCCAACCATCAAGCGGTTCCAACCCAAGGACCGCGGCCGGGCCCACCCGATCCTGAAGCGCACCAGCCACATCACCGTGTCCGTCGACGTGGCCTGACTCCCCGGAAGAGCGAACCCCGAACCCAACACCCACGAAAGCAAACCCATGGGACAGAAAGTTCACCCCTTCGGCTTCCGCGTCGGCATCACCGAGGCGCACAAGAGCCGCTGGTACGCGCCCAAGGCGTTGTACGGCGAGTTGCTCGTCGAAGACTTCAAGATCCGCCGGTTCCTCGACCGTGAGTTGAACCGCAAGCCTCCTTTCGCGGCCGTCTCCGACATCCACATCGAGCGGACGCGTGAGGAGCTCAAGATCATCGTCAAGACCGCCCGGCCGGGCCTGGTCATCGGCCCCAAGGGCGCCGAGGTGGACCGCCTGACCGCGGAGCTGCAGCACCTGACCGGCCGGAACGTCTCGATCTCCTGCGTCGAGGTTCCCAACGCCGATGCCGACGCCCAGCTGATCTGTGAGTCGATCGCCGAGCAGCTCGCGAAGCGGGCCAGCTTCCGCCGGGTGATGAAGATGAAGGCCGAGGCCGCGATGACCGCCGGCGCCAAGGGCGTGAAGATCATGCTCTCGGGTCGCCTCGGCGGTCACGAGATGTCCCGTAGCGAAGAGGTGCGCCTCGGCGCCATCCCGCTGCAGACGCTGCAGGCGAACGTGGATTACGGCTTCGCGATCAGCCGGACGACGTACGGCACGATCGGGGTGAAGGTGTGGATCTACAACGGCCTGTACGAGGAACTGAAGGAAGGCGAGATCGAGTCGAAGGCCGCCGGTGCCCGCCCGCGCAGCCGTGGCCGGCGTTGATGGTTTTGTGAACGGTTTGATTTGGTGCCGACGGAACGTCGGCGTGATATTCGGAGCATCCCATGCCCCTGATGCCCAAACGAGTGAAGTTCCGCAAGCAGCAGCGCGGGACGATCAAAGGCAACGCGACGCGCGGCAATAAGGTTTCGTTCGGCGAGTACGGCCTGCAGCTGCTCGAGGGCGGCTGGCTGACCGCGCGTCAGATCGAGGCCGGCCGCATCGCCGCGCGGCAGTACGTCAGCCGCGAGGGCAAGCTGTTCGTGCGTTGCTTCCCGGACAAGCCGATCAGCAAGAAACCGCTCGAGACCCGCATGGGCAAGGGCAAGGCCGAGCCCGAGTACTGGGCCGCCGTCGTCAAGCCCGGGACGATCGTGTACGAGATCGCCGGCGTGCCGGAGTCGATGGCCCGCGCGGCCTTCGCCCGCGTCGCCCACAAGATGCCGTTCAAGTGCCGGTTCGTTGAACGGCGCCACGCGTAAGCGTTTTCGAGACTTTGCCATGAAGCCCGAAGAACTCCGCAAGAGGTCCGACGCCGAACTCGCCGAGACGGTCAAGCAGCTCCGCCGGGAGTTGTTCGATCTCCGTTCCGCGGCCGTGACCGAAAAGATCGAGAAGCCCAGCCGGTTCCCGCAGATCAAGCGCGACATCGCCCGCGTGCTCACCGAGCAGCGCGCCCGAACGCTCGCCGCCGCCAACGAGGCCAACTAACCATGAGCGATAGCGACACCAAATCCTCCCGCCCGCTGCTGGGCAAGAAGATCGGCCTGGTTACCTCCGACAAGCGCCACAAGACGCGTACCGTCGAGGTCGCCTTCCAGGTCAAGCACCCCAAGTACGGCAAGTACCTCAAGCGATCGCAGAAGTTCCAGGTCCACGACGAGAACAACGAGTCGCACGAGGGCGACCGCGTCGAGATCGGGTCCTGCCGACCGCTCTCCAAGACCAAGTCCTGGCGGCTCGTCCGCATCATCGAGAAGGCCCCCGCGCCCGCCGGCGCCATCGCCGACTGACCCGCACCGTTTGTGACGCGCGGCCCACCGACGCCGCCCGATCGCGAGATCAACCATGATCCAGCAAGAATCCCGAGTCGACGTAGCGGACAACAGCGGCGCCAAGGTCGCGTACGTCATCCGCGTGCTCGGCAAGAAGACGGCCGCCCGCAAGTCGACCCGGCCGACCGCCACCGTCGGCGACAAGGTCGTCTGCTCGGTCAAGAAGTCTCTGCCCGGCAGCGACATGAAGACGGGCATGATCGTCAAGGGCGTCGTCGTCCGCACCAGGTACCCCGTCCGCCGCAAGGACGGCAGCCTCGTCAAGTTCGACAAGAACGCGATCGTCCTCATCGGCGACGACGGCAACCCGCGGGGCACGCGCATCTTCGGCGCCGTCGCCCGTGAGCTGCGCGAGCACAACTACATGAAGATCGTCTCCCTCGCTTCGGAGGTCGTGTAACCATGGCAGCGCGTCACATCCGCAAAGGCGACACGGTGAAGGTTCTCTCGGGCGGCGACAAGGGCCGGACCGGCAAGGTCCTCCGCGTCGTGACCGACCGCGACGACCCCCGCAAGGAGCGCGTCGTCGTCGAGGGCGTCAACGTCAAGACCAAGCACGTCCGCCCCAGTCAGGCCAACCCCCGCGGCGGCCTGACCCAGGTCGAGATGCCCATCCACATCTCGAACGTCAGCCCCGTCGACGGCAGCGGCAAGGCGACCCGTGTCCGCTTCGAGAGCCGCGACGACGGCAGCAAGGTCCGCGTCGCCGTCACCACCGGCGAGGTCCTCGGCGACCCGATCCGCAAGGCGAGCAAGTAACCGTTGATCAACGTGAAGCAGCGGCGTCGATGCCGTCGCTCAACCGGAACCGAACCATGACCCCCCGCCTCAAACAACGCTACCAGGACGAGGTCCTGACCAAGCTCGGGCAGACCGCCGGGACGAATAACCGCCTGGCGCTGCCACGGCTCGAGAAGATCGTCCTGTCCTCCGGCATGGGCAAGCACCTCGACGGCACGAAGGTCAAGGCCGCCGTCAAGGACCAGGTCCTCAAAGACCTCGCGCTGATCGCCGGGCAGAAGCCGATCGCGATCCGGGCCAAGAAGTCGGTCGCGAACTTTAAGGTCCGGGCCGGGTACGAGACGTCCGCGATGGTCACGCTCCGCGGCGACCGGATGTGGGAGTTCTTCGACCGCCTGATCAGCCTCGCCATCCCGCGGATCAAGGACTTCCGCGGCATCAAGGACACCGCCTTCGACGGTCGGGGCAACTTCAGCTTCGGCATCACCGAGCAGGGCATCTTCCCCGAGGTCGACATGACCGCGGCCCAGCACACCTTCGGCATGCACATCACGCTCGTCTGGAAGAACTCGACCAACGAGTTGACCAAACAGGCGATGACCGAGCTCGGTTTCCCGTTCATCAAACGGGAGAAGAAGCAGGCCGCGTGAACCGCACCGTTTGAACCATGCGGCGCCGCGCCGCGACGCCGACAGACTGATAGCAGAGAAAGCAACATGGCTTCGAAATCCACCAAGACCCGCATGGACCGCATCCAGAAGACGGTCAACAAGTACGCCGACCGCCGGCACGCGCTCAAGAAGGCGGGCGACTACGCGGCGCTGCAGCAGCTGCCCCGCGACGCCAGCCCGACTCGGCTGCGCAGCATGTGCGAGCTGACCGGCCGGACCCGCGCCGTGTACCGCAAGTTCAAGATCAGCCGCATCAAGCTCCGCGAGCTCGCGCTCGAGGGCAAGATCCCCGGCATGCGGAAGGCGTCTTGGTAACCCGAACTCACGCGTTCGGGCCTCGGTCTTGAATCGAGACCCGAGCCAGCCCCACCCCTTAGCGAAACGAACATGGCCATCAGCGACCCCATCGCCGACATGCTCACCCGGATCCGCAACGCCGCGTCCAACGGCGCAGAGACCGTCGACTGCCGCAACTCGAAGGTCTGCGCCGGCGTCGCCGCCGCGCTGCAGCACGAGGGCTACATCAACGGCTACGACGTCGTCGGCGACGGCAAGCAGGGCATCCTCAAGGTGTCCCTCAAGTACGGACCGAACGGTGAGAAGCTCTTCCACGTCCTGCGGCGCGAGAGCAAGCCCGGTAAGCGCGTCTACACCAAGGTCAAGGACCTGCCGCGCCCGCTGGCCGGCCTGGGCGTCGCCATCCTCACCACGCCCAAGGGCGTGCTTTCCGACCGGCAGTGCCGTGAGCAAAACGTCGGCGGCGAACTGTTGTGTACGGTTGAGTAACCCGTTTCTGATCGTCCCCTGACTGCCATCTAAGGCCACGCCTGAAAGCAGCATCATGTCCCGCATCGGCAACAAACCCGTCCCCGTCAACGACGGCGCCAAGGTCACCCTCAGCGGCCATACCGTGCAGGTGTCCGGCAAGCTCGGCTCGCTCGAGTTCACCCACCGCCCCGAGGTCGAGGTGACGCTCGAGGACGACACCGTCGTCGTGACGCGTAAGAACGACAGCAAGAACGCCCGCGCCCTGCACGGCTTGACCCGCGCCCTGATCGCCAACATGGTCGAGGGCGTTACCAAGGGCTACGTCAAGGAGCTCGAGGTCGCCGGCGTTGGCTACACCGCCCAGATGAAGGGCGCGAAGCAGATCGACCTCAAGGTCGGGTTCGCCGACACCCGAAGCGTGGCCATCCCCGATGGCGTGAGCTGCGAGGTCAACGGCGTGCGCATCAAGGTGTCCGGCCACGACAAGCAGCTCGTTGGACAGACCGCGGCCGCCATCCGTGCCCAGCGCAAGCCCGAGCCCTACAACGGCAAGGGCATCCGCTACGTCGACGAGAAAATCCTCCGCAAGCAAGGCAAGGCCTTCGCGAAGTAACCCGCATGAATCAAGCGGCGGCCGGTGGCCGCCGTCTCCCCGAGGTTCCTCATGGAAGCCAACAAGCTCAAGTCCCTCCGCCGCCGCCGCCGCAAGATCGGTCTGCGTAAGCGTCTGTACGGCACGCCCGAGAAGCCCCGGCTGTCCATCTACCGCAGCGGCAAGCACGTCTACGCCCAGGTCATCGACGACGCGGGCGGCATGACCGTCGCCTCGGCGAGCAGCTTGGCGGGCAAGGTCGAGAAGGGCGGCAACATCGACGGCGCGACCGCGGTTGGCAAGCTCATCGCCGAGAAGGCCAAGGCGGCCGGCGTCGAGTCCGTCTGCTTCGACCGCAACGGCTACCGCTACCACGGCCGGGTCAAGGCCCTCGCCGACGCCGCCCGCGAGGGTGGCCTGAAGTTCTGATCCCTACAAAGCGGCGGACGTTGTCCGCCGTGTCCCGCCGACACCGTCGGCGGCTTTATGAGAACGAACCATGGCTGAAGTCCTCGACGGCAACCAACTCGAATCGACCACCGTCGCCATCAACCGCACCTCGACCACCGTCAAGGGCGGCCGGCGGCTGTCGTTCGCCGCGCTCGTCGTGGTCGGCGATCGCGACGGCAAGGTCGGCATCGGCTACGGCAAGGGCCGCGGCGTCCCCGTGGGCATCGAGAAGGCCCAGAAGGACGCCCGCAAGTCGATGGTCGCGATCCACCGGCTCGGCGGCACCGTGCCGCACGAAGTCGTCGGCAAGTACTGCGCCTCGACGGTCAAGCTCATCCCCGCCGCGCCGGGCACGGGCGTGATCGCCGGTGGCACGGTCCGTGCCGTGCTCGAGATGGCGGGCATCAAGGACTGCCTCACCAAGGCGTACGGCTCGACGAACAAGATCAACCTCTGCCGGGCCGTGCTCGACGCGCTGCAGCAGCTCCGCACCCGTGAGCAGATCGCGGACCTCCGCGGCGTGTCGATCGAGAAGTCGGTCGTCGACGAGGTGCTCGAGGCGAACAAGCGGTACATGACCGAGACGGAAGACAGCGGCACCCGCAAGAAGGCCAAGGCCCCGACCAACGAGAAGGACGCCGCCGCCAAGCAGCGCGGCCGGAAGGGCGGCCGGGGTGGCCGCGGCGGCGGTGGCCGTGGCGGCGACGACCGGGGGCCGAAGCCCGGGGCGACCGACGCGCCGCAGGGCGACAGCGCGACCGCCGTCGCCGAGCCGCCGCAGGACGGCGCCCCCGCGCCCGACGCCGGCGGCGACGCCCAGGCCGAAGAGACCAAGTCCGAGTAACCACCCG
>JANQPR010000200.1 GCA_028285385.1 Phycisphaera sp. | reverse complement strand
GTGGCTTCCCGACGCCCCGCGGCGAAGGCCGCGAACGCGCCGACCGCCAGCAGCAACGCCGGCGCCGCCAACCCCGGGTGACCCCAATGCAGCCATGAGCCCTCCGACGGCGCGAGCTGTTGCAGCACGATCATCGGCACGGCCAAGACCGCGAGCATCAACCCTGCCGTCCAAGCGGCCCGCAGGTCGGCGTCGGCGCGTTCACGCTCGTCGCCGATGCCGAGCCGGACGCGGAGCATGCTCAGCAAGAGCAGCGACATCCCAAGCAGCTCGATGCCTTCCTCGATGACCAGCCGCGTCGGCTTGAACGCCTCGGGCCAGTGCACGCGATGCTCGAGCAGCTCGATGCCGTAGACGCTGCCCATCAGCCCGAAGCCCGCGAAGATGCCGAACAGCCAGACCGAGCCGTACAGGTTGCGGTGCGTCCAGAACTGCCACAGCGCGTAGGCGAGCGTGACCGCCAGCACCACCGCGATCGGCGGCAGACGCAACAGCCGGGGGATGACGATGTTGGCGTCGTCGTAACGCTCGTGCAGTGAGGCGATCTCGTCCACCGACAGCGCGACCAGCACGACGCCCAGGCCGACCATCGCGGCATAGGCCGGCAACCCGTGCCGTTTCGCCGAGCACGCGACCGACAACGTCACCACCGCCGCGAGGATCAGCAGCACCGACGACCACCACGCCCCGAGCGTCATCTCCGAGTTCAGCGTCACCCGCGTCGGCCAGAACATCTCCGTGCCCGCGACCTGGATGTAGGACGCGAACAGCAGGAACCCCGCGACACCGGCCAGGCCCAACGCCCGCCGCCCCGGGTACGGGGCCTCTCGCAGCAACGGCGCAGCGGGGGGGTGGCCGGTTGGGCGGGGAGTGGCGCGCGGCATGCGGTTCTCTCTGCTCCCGGCCCCCGTCGCCGAATGGTCGGGGTCGGGTCGCAGGAGCGTTAAAGAAGCGTGAGCGTACGCCCTGGATCGGCCAAAAACCAGCCCGTCCGTCGAAAAAGCCCGACACGCGGGGTCAAACGCGGGCGGGCGCAGGTTTGAACGGTCTGGTCAAGAAAGGAGAGCGGGGTGCCGCGGCACCGCGTGACATCCGGGAGCCAGCCGAGATCCCCAACGCGACCCGTCGAGCTTAAGCCCAGAGCGACGCGACCTGATAGGTCACCAGCGCGGCGCTGTAGGCGAGCACCGTCATGTACGCCAACTGGAACCCGGCCCAGCCCCACGAGCCGGTCTCACGCTTGGTCACCGCCTGCGTCGGCAGGCACTGCATGGCCAGCACGTAGAACACGAGCAGGCTCAGGCAGGTCGCCAGCGTGAACACGGGGGTGCCGTCGTCGCGTTTCGCGGCGAGCAGAGTCTCTCGCATCGTCGCGTCGTCTTCGGCCGCGTCTTCGCCGACGCCGTACAGGACGGCGAGCGTCGAGACGATGACCTCCCGCGCCGCGAACGACGTGAACACGCCGATGCTGATCCGCTCGTCGAAGCCCAGCGGCGCGAACACCGGCTCGATGAAGTTGCCGATCCGCCCGGCGATCGAGTGGTCCAACGCGTTCTGATTCGTCAGGTGCTCCGCCTCGGCCCGCATCGCCTCCGCCGCGGCCGGGTTGCCCTCGGCTTCAACTTGTGCCGCCTGCGTTTCGAGCGCCACGGCTTCCGCGGGCGCGTCGGTCTTGGGGTACGTCGCCATGGCCCACAACACCACCGAGATCACCAGGATGATCGTGCCGGCCTTCTTGATGAAGATCCAGCAACGGTCCAGCGTCAGCGACAGCGCGTTGCGCAGCGACGGCCAGCGGTAGTTCGGGAGTTCGATCACCGTCGGGTCGGTGTCGCCCCGCAGGATCGTCCGCTTGAACAGCACCGCCATCACCAGCGCCGCGACGACGCCCAGCGCGTACGCCCCGGCGAACGTCAGCGACGCCAACCACGGCCGGTCCGCGAACAGCAACGCCACGATGAGCGCGTACACCGGCACGCGGGCCGAGCACGTCATCAGCGGCGCGACCAGGATCGTGACGAGCCGGTCCCGCTTGTTTTCGATGACGCGCGTCGACATGATCGCCGGCAAGGCGCAGGCGTGGGCCGACAACAGCGGCACGAAGCTCTTGCCCGGAAGGCCGACGCGGTGCATCAGGCGGTCCATCACGAACGCCGCGCGGGCGAGGTAGCCCGAGTCTTCCAGCAGGGCGATGAAGAAGAACAGGATCGCGATCTGCGGCAGGAACACCAGCATCCCGCCGACGCCGCCGATGACGCCGTCCACCAGGAGCGACGTGGCGTCGTCCCACACACCGCCCGCCGGCATCACCGACGCCACCGCGCCGCCGACCGTGCCGAACAGCGTCTCGATCCAGCCCATCGGGTGCTGCGCGATCGAGAAGATCATCCAGAACACGACCAGCATCACCAGCGCGAACAGCAGCACGCCGACGCGCTTGTGCGTCAACACCCGGTCCAGCCGTTCGGTCGTCCGGCCCATCGACTCGCCGGGCTGCGAGGCGCACCCGCTGCCCACCGACTCGGCCCAGTCGTACCGCGCCGAGAACGGGCAACCGGAGCACGTGCCGCACTCGGCGAGTTCGTTCGTGATCTTCGGCGTCGCCGGAGCCGCGACGATCCCTTCCAGCGCGCTACGCAACGCCTCGACGCCCTCGTTCTTCGGTGCGTTCACCGGCACCACCGGGCAGCCCAGCTCGGTCGACAGCTTCGGCAGGTCCAGCGTGATCCCGCCGCGTTGCGCGGCGTCGACCATCGTGAGCGCGACCACCGTCGGGACCTCCAACGGCAGCACCTGCGACGCCAGGAACAGGTTGCGGTCCAGGTTTGTCGCGTCGAGCACCAGGATCGCCGCGTCGGGCGTCTGTTCGTCGCTCAGCCGGCCAAGCAGCGCGTCGCGCGCGACCTGTTCTTCCTGGGTGGCGGCGTCGAGGGAGTACAGCCCGGGCAGGTCGATGACCGACACCGGGCCGTGCGACAGCGTGAGCTGGCCTTGGCGTTTCTCGACCGTGGTGCCGGGGAAGTTGGAGGTCTTGGCGCGGAGCCCGGTGAGCGCGTTGAAGAGGGTGGTCTTGCCGGCGTTGGGGTTGCCGACGAGCGCGACGCGTTGGAGCCCCCCGGGTTGGAGCCGGGGCCGACGCGACGACGGGGCGACGGGGAGGCTGAGCGTGGTCACGCCGGGTTGATCTCCGTCTTCGACTCGTCGGTTTGTGCTGCGGTCAAGGCAGGGCCAGCTTCCGGGGGCTGCCCGGAGTTCATGCACGGCGCGACGAACACGCGCTCGGCGAGCCGGGCCGACAGCCCGAGCCGCGACCCGAGCACGCGGACGATCAGCGGGTCGCCGGTCTTGACCACCTGCAGCTTGCGCCCAACGCAGAGCCCGAGCGCTTTAAGCCGGTCGGCGTGGTCGTGCTCCTCGTCGACACGCTCGATCACCGCCACCTTCATGGGTGGGAGCGTCGACAGCGGCTTGGCCTCGAGGTCCAGGCAGCCCGGGGCGTGGGGGTCGAGCACGGCGGGCGTGCCAGGGCGGGACGCGCGGTCGGGGTCAGCCGGCGGGGTTGGGGTGGGGTCGCCGGAGTCGGTGGGGGTTTCGGGGCCTGCCATGGAGGGGAGTCGGGATCGGCGTGCAGACGGCGGGTTATTGCAAGTCAGTCTCAACACTCTAGCCGCGGATTCCGGACTCGCCAAATCGGCTTCCCGGAGACGTCAGGGCCCATCCCGAAACCGTGACCATCGTTCCCGGCGAAATCTCGTTGGGTCAACGCGGGACGCGACCTAAACTCGATTTATGCGTTGTGTGTCTGCCGGCCCGCGCCGCTCAGGCCCGGGCTTCACCCTGATCGAGTTGCTCGTCGTCATCGCGATCATCGCGCTGCTGATCGGCATCCTGCTGCCGGTGTTGAGCGGCGCAAAGTCGGTTGCCCAGTTCGTCCGCTGCCAGACCAACTTCCGCAGCATCGGGCAGGCGTTGCACGGCTTCGCCAACGACCACGACAATCAGAAGCCCCCCGCGGCGAAGTTCAACGGCCCGCCCAACTTCAACTGGTTCCGGGCCACGATCACGCCCAACACCCGCGTCGGCGGCGAGCCGATCGGTTTGGGCCTGCTCGTGGACCAAGACTACCTCGTGTTCACCGCGTTGCAGGACCCCAGCAGGAACATGGCCGAGGACCGCATCATGGACGAGGACCGGTGGAACGAGTCGATCACCGCGGGCTCGTCATACCTCTACATGTACCGCTACGTCGACGACCTGTGGAGCGACGTCGACCCACTCGCTTGGTACACGATGGATCGCGCGGCCGACTTGGGCCGCCACGCCATCGCCAGCGACCTCAACACCGAGGAAGACCACGGCTACTTCGGCGCGTTCCCCAACGGCGTGCCCTGGGTCAGCCACCCCGAAGTAGGGCGGAGCAACGTCCTGTTCCTCGACGGCAGCGTTGACGCCGCGGAGAACGAGGTCATGATCCAACGCAACCCGCCGGGCAAGAACCTGTATCACCTCAGCCGGCAGGCGTGGTTCGAGGAAGCCCACGCCATGTACAGTGGCGACCCCGGGAAGTAGTTTTTGATCTTCTCGATGATCGGCTCAACCAGGAAGGGAGCAACCAACGCGGCGCAAGCCGCGTTTTTCATTGCGCGATCAGCTACGACGTAACACGTCGCAGGTAAGCCAATACCGCTTGCCCGACTTAACTCCGCAGCACGACGCCGCGCTTGGTTGCAATCCACACCACCACGGCGACACCGAGGGTCTTGACCAGGTCCCACCCGGCGTCGTGCCAGGGCGAGGCGGTGAGGCCGTGTCGCCGTTCGATCATCCATGCCAGGAGCGCATCCAGCGATGCCGGCACGCCGTCGGCGACGAACGGCATCAGCCACGGGATCGCGACGACCGCCGCCAGTGGGCCGTGGATCAGCGCGTAAGCCAGCATCGGGTTGCGCCCGTTCGTTGTCAGCAGCCCGAACGGCCACCGCCAGCCGCGCACGTCGGTCCACAACATCAACACGACCAAGAACAGGATCGACAGCCCGAGCGAGACGAGGTACCAGCTCAGGCGCGCGGGCGGGCCTTTGCTGATGCCGTTCTCGACGAACCCGGTGGGCGTGCGCGGGTCGGGCCAGACGCAGAGGATCAGGCCCATCGTCAGCCACGCCGTGCCCCACAGTGTGAGCCGGCGGAGCGTGCGCCCGTTGGGCCCGGGCTTGCCGATCATCGCCAGCAGCGCGATCACCAGCGGCGGCAGCCCGAGCAGCAGCGCCGCGTACGGCGTCGCCACGGGCAGCGGCCCCAGGCGTGCGAACGCCCCCGCGTAGTCCTTGAGCCCGACGAGGATCGCCACGACGCAGCCGAGCAGCCCGACCGTGATGATCGCGTGCCGGCCGATGCCCCACGCCGTGCCCGCGAGCTTGACGGCCTTGCTCTGCTCGACCGGTGCGGGCCGGGGGATGTTCGCCAACTCGCGCTGCTCCGCCATGTACCGCACGAGGATGTCGCCGACGACCGTGCCCGGGACCACGACCCACAGGAGCTTGAACCACGTGAAGTCGTACATCGTCGACAGGTTCAGCAGCGACTCGGGCAGGTGCCCCGGCAAGGCCTGGTTCAACCCACGCAGGTCGAGCAACTGCTTCGGCCACTGCATCGCGGACACGAAGCCGTCGAACGTGTTGGCGAACCACCGCCACTGCGTCGGCATCGCGTGCTGGTGCGCGACGAACGCCAACGGCAACGCGACAACCAGCCGCACCGTCCACATCACCCAGCCCGCGTTGCGCGTCCACAGCCACAGCCACGCCGCCGGCAGCGACGCCCACGCCAGCAACAGGATGATGATGTCGACGTCCTCACCCATGCGCCACGCGAAAGGCGCATTGGTGTCACGGTCGTTCACCATCGCCAGCAGCAGCATCACTCCCGCCACGCCGAAGCCACGGACCGCAAGCCGCAGCCCACGCGGCGTGTTGAACGGCAGACGCGCCAGCACCGGGACCAGCAGCCCAAGCCCCAGCAGCGTCGTCCACCACTCCGCCAACCCGGGCGACGGGTTCTGGTGCCACGGCGTGATCTGTTGGATGTACACCGCGAAGAACACGAGCAACACGAACCGGCCGACCGCCCCGAGCATCAGCCGCCACGTCGGGTCGCCGCGCGCCAGCCGGCGTGACAACGCCAGCGGGATCGCCGCGCCCATCGCGAACAGGAACATCGGGAACACCCAGTCCACCCACGTGAAGCTAGGCCACTCCTTGCCGCGGAACTTCTTCGGGGCGGGTTCCCATTCCACGACGCCGGCTTCTTCCGTCACCCCCGGGTCGGGCGCGAGCAAGTCGTCCACATCGGCGAGGCCGAGCGCGTCAGGCTCCGCCTCATTGTTTTCCCCGCCTTCGTTTTGCGCGGCCACGGGCGAAGGCGTCTCCTCGGCCTGTTCCTGCTCCCAACCCACCGGCAAGTACGCCGGGTAGTACCCGTGGTACATCCAGTTCGGCAGCGCCGTCGGTAACAACCCGGACAAGCACATCAGCAGCACCGCCAACCCGCGCAGCGCGTCGAGCCCGACCAGCCGCGGCGCGGGCACCACCTTCACCGGCCGCTCGGCGAGCTCTTCAGGGGTCGGTTCAAACATCGCGCCCCCGGGCGCGGACCGGCCCGGCTTCACCCGGACGTTCTGTCGGACTGAACTGTGACGCGCCATGGCGGGATTCGATGTAGCGACGCCGGGCGTTACGGAGCGGTGGTTTCCGGTTCAAACCGTAGCCGCGGCACTTCCGGGGGTGGGAGCCAGCATACCGCCGACGAGCGTCACGACGCGGTCCGCCTGCTGCGCGACGTTCTGGTCGTGCGTGACCAGCACCATCGCCTGACCCTCGCGGTGCAGCTCGGCGAAGAGCTCGAGTACCGACGCCCCGGTGTCGGCGTCGAGGTTGCCCGTCGGCTCGTCGGCCAGCAGCACCGCGGGGTCGTGCATGAGCCCCCGGGCGATCGCGACGCGCGGGCGTTCACCGCCGGAGAGCTTGCTGGGCTTGTGGCGCAGCCGGTCCCCCAGGCCGACGCGCGCGAGCAGGGCTTCGGCACGCTCTCGAGGCGACGTGCTCCGGGTTTCGGTGTCCCCGTCACGTTTCCGGTGGCGGGGGCGACCGATCTGGGAGGCGATGCGGACGTTTTCGAGCGCGCTGAGTTCGGGCAGCAGGTGGTACTGCTGGAAGACGAACCCGACGTCGCGGTTGCGGTAGCGGTCGATCGCGAGTTCGTTCATGGCGTACACATCCCGTCCGCGGAACCGCACGACGCCGGCGGTGGGGCGGTCGAGCCCGCCGAGCAGGTGCAGCAGCGTGCTCTTGCCCGACCCGCTGCGCCCGAGGATCGCGACACACTCGCCGTCGTCGACCGTGAAATCGACGCCGTCGAGGACGACGAGCGACCGCCCGCCCTCGCGGAACGTTCGACCCAGGCCGTTCGCTTCGAGGAGGGGTTCACTCATACCGCAGCGCCTCCACGGGGTCTTGGGCCGAGGCGACGAGCGCCGGGACGACGGCGCCGAGCACGCTGCTCACGACGGCGCCGAGCGCGATCAGCCCGACCTCGAGCCCGTCGAGCCGGGCGGGGATCGTGTCGAAGAAGTACGTCTGCGGGTCCCACATCTGGAAGCTGAAGGTGGTGTTGAGCTGCTCGGCAAAGCCGGTCTTGAACAACACCAGCCCCAACGCCGGCACGAACAGCGCCGCCGCGAGCGTGCCCGCCAGCACGGTGACCCACCACAGCAGGTGCCGGCGGATGAAGCCGATGACGACGCCGAGTGTTGCGCCGAGCACTGCGCCGCCGACGAGCGCGACGGCCAGCCAGCCCGTGACCCCGAGTGCGGAGGCAAGAAAGGCCTGGATCTCGTTGAGGTACGTCACGACCGCCGCGGCGAGCCCCGTGCCCGCGGCGGCGCCGACAACGCCGATCGCCAGCCCGTACCCCAGGAACAGCGCCGCGATGCCGAGACGCGACGCGCCCAGCGCCCTCAGCGTGCCGATGTCGCGCGTCTTCTCCAGCACGGTCATGTAGAACGTGGTCGCGACCATCACGACCGCGACCGCGCTGATGACGATGAACAGGAACGTGATCAACCCCTTCTCGTTCTGGACCGCGCCGATGAGCTGGCCGTGCTGGTCTTCCCAGGTGTCGACGTAGACGGGCTGGTTGACGCCGACCTCGTCGAAGTACGCGCCGACCACCGTGTCGACCTGGTCACGAACCTCCTCGAGCGTTCGCGTGTCCAGTGTCGTTTCGTCAACCTTCACCACCACGCGGTTCACACGAGCGGGCGCGACGACCTGCAGTTCGCCGCCCTCGCCGGTGTCGGGGTCGACGTCGCCGACGAAGCCCATGCGTTCGTCCATCCGGAGCATGCGTTGCAAGACGCCCAACGGCAGCAGCACCGTCTGGCTGTCCACGTCGTACAGCCCGCTCTTGAAGTCGTTGCGGACCAGCAGCGTCTGCCGGGCCGGCTCGACCGACCCCAGCGTGCCGCGCTCGCTGACGGGGACGACGGTGAGGGTGAAGCTGCCGCCGACGAAGCTGTTGTCGAAGTCGTACGTGCCGTCGTCCTGCCGGTAGTTGCCCGGGAAGACCTCGACGCCCAGCCACGCCCCGGCCACGCCGTTGCCCTCGCCCGGGTCGACCGGCAGCGCCTCGCGCATCGCCTCGCCGCCGCGCTCCAGGCCCTGCCGCTCGTACCCGCCCATCTCCTCGATCAGCTGCGTGCGGTCGGCGACGTCCTGCTCGCCCCACACCGCGCGGTCTTGCAGCCCGATCACGGCGTCCATGCCCGCGAAGTCGATCCCGTGCACCAGCACCGGCGTCGGGCCGTTCGCGAAGTTGATCAGCCCCATCGACCGGATCGCCGGCGTTGCCACCGCGACCTCGTCCATCGTCTCCAATCGCTGCGTCAACCCGTCGTACGCCGGGAACCCGCGCAGGCCGAACGCCGCCTCGATCACCAGGTCTCCCGTGATGGACTTGGCCGAGTCCTTGAGCATGTCGAGGAACCCGCCCATCACGCTGATGACGATGATGACCATCGCCGTGCACAGCGTCACCGCCAGCGCCGCGAACAGCGGCGCGAGCTTGCGACGCAGGTACTTCAGGATGAGCAGGAGCTTGTACATGAAGTAAACGCAGGAAAATCAAGAAACGCAAGAGACGCAGGAAAGGTCGGTCGATTTCCCGCGTCTGCTGGATTTCATGCGTTTCCTGCGTTTCTCTCCGGCCGCATCAGCGGGAACAGGATCACGTCGCGGATGCTCGGGGCGCCGGTGAGCATCATGACCAGCCGGTCGATGCCCAGGCCCATGCCGCCGGCCGGGGGCATGCCGACGCGTAACGCCTCGAGGAAGTCCTCGTCGATCTGCTGCTTCTCGGCTTCGTCGCCGACCTGGTCGCGGAAGTTCGCTTCCTGTACCGCGGGGTCGTTGAGCTCGGAGTAGCCCGGGCTGATCTCGACGCCGTTGATCGCGAGCTCGTACACGTCCGCGAAGTACGGGTCGTCCGGGCACTTCTTGGCCAGCGGGATGATCACGCTCGGGACCCGCGTCACGAAGCAGGGATCAACCAGCGTCGGCTCGATCAGTTTTTCATAGACCTCGACGAGCTGCTCGGCAGGAGACATTGACAGCACATGAGCAACGTAATCGTTCGCGTCCTTTTGCAGCTCGGCCATCCCGATCTCACCGACCATCCTTCGATAGTGGTCTTGAGATGATTCACCTTGCTGGCGTTGATGGAGCGGCTGTGGCTCGTCGAAAGTAGTCTGCTGCTTCTGGATAAACCTTTCGGCAAACACATCGGCAAAAGCGTCGGCGACCAAGTCCAACTGCGCAGGTGTAATTCCTTCGCTGGGGTCAAACTCCCATTGGGTACGTTCCTTAACGAGTTTGACCATTGAAACCCGTCGCCACGGGCGTTCGAGGTTGATGGTGCGGGTGACGTTGCCGTCCGCGTCCTTGTGCTCAATCTTCAGCGTGCCGAACACGTTCTGCGCGACGGTGCAGACCATGTCTTCGACGAGGTCGGCCATGGTCTCCCAGCTGCCGAACGCTTCGTAGGCCTCGAGCATGGTGAACTCGGGGTTGTGGCGGGGGCTGACGCCCTCGTTGCGGAAGTTGCGGTTGATCTCGAAGACCTTGGGCATCCCGCCCACCAAGAGGCGTTTCAGATACAGCTCGGGCGCGATGCGTAGCGTGAGCGGCAGGTCGAGCGCGTTGTGGTGGGTCGCGAACGGTCGCGCGGCGGCCCCCCCGTGCAGCGTCTGCAGCATCGGCGTCTCGACCTCAACGAAATCGCGGCCGCGCAGGTAGTCGCGGATGGCGTCGATGACCGCGATGCGTTGCTGCATCGTCTGCATCACATCGGGGTTGTGGTGCAGGTCGACGTAGCGCTTGCGGTAGCGTTGCTCGGGGTCCTGGAGGCCGTGGAACTTGCCGGGGGGCAGGGCGAGGGACTTGGTGATGAGCGTGTAGCCAGAAAACGATTCGCCTTCGCTTGCGGCGGTGGGTGGGGCGCACCAGACGGTGACCTCGCCGGTCTTGGTGGTGGCGAGCGGGCCTTCGGCGACGGCCCAGTCGGACAGGTCGGTGAGCTTGCTGGCGATCTTGAACGCCTCGGGGCCCACGGCCTTCTTGGAGACGGCGATCTGCAGGTCGCCGGTGGCGTCGCGGAGCCGCATGAACACGAGGTTGCCCATGACGCGGTGCTGCATGACCCGGCCGGCGACCTTGACGACGGGGCGGGCGTCTTGCTCCGGGTTGTCCTTGTGGGCTTGGTCGGCGTCGGGGTCGTAGGCGGCGCGGGCGTCGGCGAGGGAGACCAGGCCGTCGACGCGTTGGCCGTAGGGGTCGACGCCGAACTCGTTGCGGAGCCGGTCGAGCTTGGCTTGACGGAAGGCGAGCAACTCGTCGCGGCTGTGGCCGGAGTGGTCGTCGGGGTGGGGCGGGGTCTTGTCGGCGGCCATGGCGGTGATCGTAATGAGTTCGTCGGATTCAACGCGGAGAGCGCAGAGGGCCGCGGAGCATGAAACCCGGCGATTTCGTGGCGTGGCCCGCTGAGTTCACCGCTGGTGCAAAGAAAAACCCCACCGCGGGGGTGGGGCTGATCGGGGTCGGGTTGCAGCGCCACCTTCGGCCGGTTGCCGGGCGGCAGCCGGAGGTCAATCTTCGGCGGATTTTTCTTCGGTCGCGGCGGCAGCCGGTTCGGTCTCGGGCGTGGCCTCCTGCTTGATCACGGCGTCGAGGCCGCGGCGCTTGTCGCGGAGGCGGCGCTTCTTGCCGACGCGGTCGCGGAGGTAGTACAGCCGGGCTCGGCGGGCGTCGCCGCGGCGCTTCACCTCGATCTTGGCGACCTTCGGCGAGTGCACGGGGAACGTCCGCTCGACGCCCTCGTTGGCGACGATGCGACGCACGGTGATCGTCTGCGTCAGGCCCCGCCCCTGCGTCTTGATGATCACGCCGTTGAACACCTGGATGCGCTCCTTGGCGCCCTCGATGATGCGGACGTGCACGTCCACCGTGTCGCCCACGGCGAACTGCGGCAGGTCGGTCTTGAGCTGGTCTTGCTCGACGGCGGCGATGAGGGCGGCGCTCATGGCGGGGTCCACGCGGGGGGGGCGGGGGAAGCGATCAGTTCTACGGTTGAGACCGCCGGGACCGCTGGCCACGACGAGCCACGCATCATAACGGCCCCCCGGGGCGGTGTCGAGACGGCCGGAGCGAGCGAGTGACCGCCGCGCAACGCCCAGCGGACGCCGTACACTGCGGCTCATGAGCGACGCCGCGCCGCCCCACGCCGCACCGGACTCCGGGGGACCGCTGCTGTCCGTCCGCGGGCTGGTCACGCACTTCCCGGTCAAGCGGGGGCTGCTCAAGCGGACGGTTGGCGTCGTCAAGGCCGTCGACGGCGTCGACTTCGACATCTACCCCGGCGAGACGCTGGGCCTGGTTGGCGAGTCCGGCTGCGGCAAGTCCACGGTCGGGAGGTCGATCCTCCGGCTGGTGCCCACGACCGCCGGGTCGGTGACGTACCGCGGCGAGGACGTGCTTGCGGCCCCGGGCGGCCGGATGCGACAGCTCCGCCGTCAGATGCAGATCATCTTCCAGGACCCGGTCGGCAGCCTGAACCCGCGCATGACCGTCGGCAGCATCGTCGGCGAGCCGTTGGTCGTGCACCGGCTCGCTTCGGGCTCGGAGCTGCGCGACCGTGTAGCGAACTTGCTCACCAAGGTCGGGCTGCTCCCCGAGCACGCGCAGCGATACCCGCACGAGTTCTCCGGCGGGCAACGCCAGCGCATCGGCATCGCGCGGGCGCTCGCGCTCGAGCCGGAGTTCATCGTCTGCGACGAGCCGGTGTCGGCGCTCGACGTGTCGATTCAAGGCCAAGTGCTGAACCTGCTCAACGACCTGCAGGACGAGCTGGGCCTGAGCTACCTGTTCATCGCGCACAACCTCGCGGTGGTGGAGCACTTCTGCGACCGCATCGCCGTGATGTACCTCGGCCGGGTCGTGGAACTCGCGGATCGGGAGACGCTGTACCGCAACCCGCTGCACCCGTACACGCGTGCGCTGCTGTCGGCGGCGCCGATGCCCGAGCCGGATGCGCAACGCCGGCGGATCATGCTGCTGGGCGACGTGCCCTCGCCGATCCACATGTTCAGCGACGACGGGGCGCCGGCGGGGATGTCTTCGGACGAACGGGCCGAGCTCGACGCCGAGCGCGAGGAAGGCTTCGAGTACGTGACCCGCGAGTCGCTGCTGGACCGCCCGCCGTTGGAGGAAGTGCCGGGCGAGCCGGGACACTTCGTGTCGCCGTCGCGCGAGTTGGCGGCGGTCTAGCGGCGTCGCCACCAAATCAACAGGCTCGGTAGAGCAATCGCTGCCACCGCCGGTTCGGGCACGGGTGTTCCGTTGATCGGCGGTGTCGTGCTACCCCAGTTCTGCAGCACGATGTCTAGTTCGTCCTGATCGACAAGTCCGAAGTATGGCCGGTGGTTGAGCCACGCGTCGCCGAGGGACCATGGGTCGCCGCCCCAGTTCTGGAGCACGAGGTCGAGGTCGCCTTGCTCGACCAAACCGCTGCCGTCGAAGTCGCCAACGAGGACGGGTTCGATCGGGATGGTGAGGAACTGCTGCCCGGCGAAGTCGTTGAAGTCCAGCAGGCCGAGCGTGGCGAGTGAGTTGCCCAGGCCGTCGGACCCGAGGTTCTCCTGTGGGGGTTGGAGCCCGGGCAGGAACTGGTTGGAGAAGAAGTTGCCGAAGGCGCCCGCGAGCCCGGCCAGCATGCGGACCTCGCCGGTCGGGTTGCCGATCGCGCTGAGCGGGATTCGGAGTTCGACTCCGGTCTGAACCGCGGCGGCGGCGTTTGGGTCGGCAGCGCCACGGACCTCTTCGCCGCCGGTCACGCCGGCCTCGTTAGAGTTGTCGAACCCGACGCCGAACGACACACCAAAGAACTCACCCATGGGCGTCTCGATGGCCCCGGTCTCGTCGCCCTCGAAGACGTCGGCGAACCAATCGACGCCGGTCCGGATGTCGGAGTCGAGCACGAAGTGCCCAAGGTCGAACGCGTCCCGACGAGACAGGGCGACGGTGAAATAGTCCGGGGCGAAGCCGGCGTCGAAGGTCAAGTCGTCCAACGCCGAGGCGGGACGGATGACGGGGTTCATCCCGCCGGCCTCGGTGTCGAAGAACAGGTAGATCCGGTTGCCGTTGGCCTCGAGGTTGCCGGTGAGGGCGAGGTAGAGTTGGCCGTCGTCCACCCGAGCGTAGAGCGCGTTGAGCTCGCTCTGGTTGTCGCCGAACCCGGTCTGGACGGTCTGCAACGCGACGGGTTGGCCGTAGTTGTCGCCGGCGACGCTGCCGTCGATTGTCACGTCCGCCGAAACGGAACCGGTCAACGCCAAGGCAACTGTCACCGCCCAACCCGAAAAGCACCACTGAATACGCATGTCTCTCTGCCCAAACTCCGGGTGAATCCGTTCCGAACCATACCCGTTTCGGCCGATCGGGCCAAGGGAAAACCGCCCGGCTTGCCCGAGCAGTCTCGTGAACATGTGCGAAATGTGGAGCGAACGTTCACCGTAGCCGCCGCGACGCGAGTGGGCCCCAGCCCGGCAGCGCGGCCGACGCGGGCTGCCGAAACAGGTCAGCGTTTGGCGGCCCATCGACGCCCGGGTACACTCCTCGGCTCGCCTGAGCGTGGTGCTCTCGCGACCCCGTTCCCGTCACGCCCCCCGGCAGTGGCCGCTCCGCAGTTGGAGCGGCCGTGCAGAAGGGGAGGCCCCCGGAGACCCGACCCATGGTTCGTCTGCGTTTCAAGCGGCTCGGCCGCACCCACTCGCCGTTCTACCGCCTCTGCGCCATGGACAAGCGCAGCCCGCGCAACGGCAAGGCCATCGAAGAACTCGGCCACTACGACCCCTGCCACCAGGACGCCGACCAGCAGTTCTCCGTCAAGGAGGAACGCGTCCGGTACTGGCTGGGCACCGGTGCCCAGCCGTCCGAGACCGTCGCCGACCTGTTGAGCAGGGCCGGGATCTACGACAAGAAGACCGGCAAGGCGACGCCCGCGGCGTCGTAACCCGTCGCGCCTGGACAAACTCTCCAAGCCCCGCATCCACGTGCGGGGCTATCTTTTGGTTTCCATGCTGCGGTTCGACGTCATCACGCTCTTCCCCGAGATGTTCGCGGGGGTCCTTGACCGCAGCATCCTCAAACGCGCCGCGGCTTCGATTCCGGACCCGGCGTCGCCGGACGACCCGACGCGCGTCCGTCCGCCGGTCGCGTCATACCACCTGCACCAGCTACGCGACTTCTCGGCGGACGCGAGGCACCGCAAGGTCGACAAGCCCCCGTTCGGCGGCGGCCCGGGCATGGTGCTGCAGTGTCAGCCGTTGTGGGACGCGGTACGACATGTGGAATCGATCGAACCCGATACGAAGCCGCGCCGCGTCTTGCTCACGCCGACCGGCCGATCGTTCACGCAGCGCGTCGCCGAGGAACTCGCCGCGACGCCGAGGCTGCTCCTGATCTGCGGCCATTACGAGGGCTTCGACCAGCGCGCGCTGGACGCGCTGCACGACGAAGCGCCGGAGGGCGGCGACGGCCTCGACGAGATCAGCGTCGGTGACTTCGTGCTCTCCGGCGGTGAGTTGCCCGCGATGACCTTGATCGACGCCGTGGTCCGCCTGATCCCCGGGGCGCTCGGCGACGCCGACTCGGCCCACCACGACTCGTTCTCGCCCGGGGTGAAGCGGCTGCTCGATCACCCCCACTACACGCAGCCCGCCGAGTGGGAGGGCCGCGCGGTGCCGGGCGTCCTTCGCAGCGGCGACCACGCGGCGGTCGCGGCGTGGCGCGAGGCACAGTCGCGCCGCCTGACCGAAGCGCGACGTCCGGACTTGCTGACCGGCACCACGACCGTGCCGTTGCCCATTGCGACGATCCGAGAAGCCGCGCCGAGCGAAACCGAGGCGATCGCTCGAGTCCACACCGAAGCGTTTGGTGACGGTGGATGCACGGAGCCACAGGAAGCCGACATCTCCCGTGCGCTCCGCGCCGCCAACCTCGACGTGATTTCGGTCGTGGCCGACTTGAACGGGGATGTGGTGGGGCACGCCGTCATCAGTGAGGCCCATCTGCAGGAAGAACCCGCGGTGCGTGGCCTGCTCGCGTTGGGCCCGATCGCGGTCCGACCGCCATACCAGGGCAGAGGGCTCGGGCAGGCGTTGATGCGTGAGTGTGTCCGGCAAGCGAAACAAGCCGGTGCGGCTCGGCTATTCCTCCTCGGGAACCCGGCGTTCTACACCCGCTTCGGCTTCGAGGCGGCGAATGATTCGGGGTTCAGCTCCAAGTGGGGCGACGGCCCGGAGTTCATGGTGCTGAACCTCCGGCCCAACAAGGCGATCAACACGGGCATGGTCGTGTTCGCCGACGCGTTTGATTGATTCCGAACCGCCTGGACTTCACGACCACTTCGCGTACTTGCTGCCGGACTTCTTGATCCGGCGGTTGGCGGCGAGGTGCTCGAGCACGTGGTGCACGGTCTCGACGTCGTCGGCTTTGCCCGCGGCGTCGGCGATCGCCTCGGCGGCCTGCGGGTCGTCGGAGAGCGCGGCCACCGCGGCGTGTTGCACGTCGAGCACGTCGGCGGCGGCCTTCTTGCCGGCCTCGACGCCCGGCTGGTGGTACGCGTTGACCTTCACCAGCGTCGCGTACAGGCCGACGGCCCGCTCGTACAGCGCGATCAACGCGCCGAGCGTCGGCGCATCGACCTTGTTCACCGTAATCGTCACCGACCCCCGGCCCTTGTCGTGCAGCGCCTTCCGTGTGCCCTGCCAGAACCCGTTGAGGTAGTCGCCGGCGGTGACGCCGTCTTCGACCTCGACGACCTCGTCGCGCCCGGGCCGCGGCGTGTCCTGCAACGCGACGACGAACGTAACGAAGAAGTTGTTCACGCCGTCACGGAGCTGCTGGACGTAGGCGTGCTGGTCGGTCGAGCCCTTGTTGCCGTAGACGGCGATGCCCTGTTCAACAGCCACGCCGTCGAGGTCCTGCTCTTTGCCCAGCGACTCCATCACGAGCTGCTGCAGGTAGCGGGAGAACAGCAGCAGGCGGTCCTTGTAGGGCAGGACGACCATGTCCTTGCTGCCGCGGCCGTCGGTGGCGAAGTGCCACATGAGCGCGAGCAGGGCGGCGGGGTTTTTCTTGGTGGTGGGCACGCGGGTGGCGGCGTCCATCTTGGCCGCGCCCTGGAGGAACTTGGTGACATCGATGCCCTGCAACGCCATCGGTACCAAGCCGACGGTCGCCATGACGGACGTGCGCCCGCCGACCCAGTCCCACATCGGGAAGGTCTTGAGCCAGCCGTTGCTCTTGGCGTAGTCGTCGAGCTTCGAGCCCTCGCCGGTGATGGCGACGGCGTGCTTCGCGAAGTCGTGGCCCCTGGACTTGAAGTAGTGCTCGGCTTCGAGCATCCCGTTGCGCGGCTCGGGGGTCCCGCCCGATTTCGAGATCACCAGGACGAGCGTCGACTTGTGCTTGCTGCCGAGGTCTTCGAGTGTCCGGCGGATGCCGTCCGTGTCGGTGTTGTCGATGAAGTGGACCTTCATCTTGTCGCGCTTGACGCCGAGTGCGTCGGCCACGAGCTGCGGCCCCAGCGCCGAGCCGCCGATGCCGATGGAGAGCACGTCGGTGAACTTCGGCGCGTTCGGCGGTGTGATCTCCTTCTTGTGCACCGCCGCCGCAAACGCCTTGACGTCCTCAACCGTGTCGCGGATCGCCTGCTGCAGGTCGGGCGTCGGGGCGAGGTCGGCGTCGCGGAGCCAGTAGTGCCCGACCATCCGGCCCTCGTCGGGGTTGGCGACCGCGCCGCCTTCGAGCTCGCCCATCGCGGCGAAGGCGTCCTGCGCCGCGGGCTCCATTGTCTTGAGGAACGCGTCGCCGAAGCCCATCCGCGAGATGTCGAGTGCCATCCCGACCGACGGGACCTTGCACAGGTACTTCTTGTAGCGCTTCCACAGATCGGCGGGGGTGGTGGTCTGCATGTCGGGAGGGCCGGAAGGGTGATCGACAGCGAGCCGGTTCGCGTCGAACCGGTCCGGGCCGACACGGCCCGGCTCGCGGAGGCGGCGTCAGTCTTCGAACCAGCGCTTGTCGGGCCAAACGGTCAGGGGGCGGCGGACGTCGTTTCCGTCGGCGTCGCGCGTGACCCACTCGACGCTGACCAAAGCGACCGTTTCGTCGGGGGCGAGGAATCGGCCGACGGGGAAGCGCTCGCCGTACCGGTTGACGAACCGGCGGAGGCTGGTGGTGTTGCCGGGCCCGATGTCGAGGCGTTCGACGCGGCCGGCGTACTCCTGGTTGATCCAGAGCGTGAGGTCTCGGAACGCGCGTGGCTCGCGGTTGATGAAGCGGACGGTCTCGCCCGTGCGCTCGACGTCGACGTGCAAGGGGTCATCGACGGGGGCGTCCTCCGGGTAGCGCATCGCGGCGAGCTCTTCGCGCTCCTCGGCCGAGCCGACGGGCAACGGCGAGACGCAGCCGACGAGAGTCGCCGCGACGAGCAGGACCAGCGACAAAAGGCCAGAAGTACGGAAGCGACAACGCATACCCGTATCATGCCGGCGATGGTGAGCTTCGGCAAACAGCACGGCTCCGAGATCGCGTCTACCGTCGACGATGGGGCGTTGACGGTCGGCTCGGTGAAGGTCGATGCGCCGTTTTATCAGGCGGGGTTGGCCGGCTACTCCGACGCCGCGATGCGGGCCGTCGCGCGGAAGCACGGCTGCCCCTACTGCATCACCGAGGCGATGCTTGACGTGTTCCTGATCAACGGCGGCAAGGGCCTGAAGGACGCCGAACTGGACGACGCTGACCACCCGATCGCCGGGCAGCTGATGGGCAGCCACCCCGACGGGATCGCGGCGGGTGCGAAGGTGTTGGCGTCGCTGGGGTACGACGTGGTGGACGTGAACCTCGCGTGCCCGGTGAAGAAGATCAAGAAGAAGGCCCGCGGCGGGCACCTGCTCAGCGTGCCGGACGAGGCGACGGCGATCCTGCGGGCGGTCGCCGATGCGGTCGGCAACAACGTGCCGCTCACCGTCAAGTTGCGTCGAAGTTACGACGACACGCCCGAGATGGTTGCGGCGTTCCATCGGGTTTTCGAGGCGGCGATGGAGTTGGGGTTCGCCGGCGCGACGGTTCATAGCCGGACGGTGCAGCAGAAGTACGTCGGCCCTGGGCGTCGGCCGTTCTTGAAAGAACTCGTCGAGCGATATGGGAACGACGCGAAGGCCCGCGGGTTCACGATCGGCGGCTCTGGCGATGTCTGGAGCGCGACGGGCATCTTCGCGATGCTCGAGCAGACCGGTGTCGATTGGGTTTCGGTGGCCCGCGGCTGCATCGGGAACCCGTGGGTGTTCCGTCAAGCGCGAAAACTCATGGCCGGCGACCCGGACGCGATGCGCCCCCCGACGATCCACGAGCAGCGCGACGTGCTGCTAGAGCATTACGCGTTGTCGGTGGCGAGGCACGGCGAATCTCTCGCGTCGCGCACGATGCGGAAGTTCGGCATCCGCTTTGCCCGGCACCACCCGCAGCACGACGCGGTGAAGCAGGGGTTCATCCGGGCGGCGTGCGTGCGGGACTGGCACGCCGTGATCGACGAACACTACGCCGACGACGGCCCCGGCGTCGACGCGCTGCCCGAAGAGGCGGCGGCCAACCAACCGGCGGGTTGCGGTGAGCCGTTGGGCGGGTGAATGCGGCGCTGTGGCCGGTTGGATCGTCGTGCCGTGCCGAACCGGCGAAAGAGCGCTCCCCTGACCGGCGGCCCCCCGTCGTTGCGGGTGTGAAGATTAGCGCGTTATCGGACTCGGGATCGCTCCGCATCGGTGGCTCGGCTTGAGACTCGGCGATTCGGCCGTCGTTCCGGCCCCTGTCTGCCGTCACGGGAAAATCGCCCCTCCGAGTATTGCCGACGGCCCGTGGCCACTCCGTGGACTCCCGCTTCCGCGAAGGCTGGGGTCTGATGCCCCGAGGCCGGGCTCAAGGCGGCGTTTCATCCCGGTCGATGAAGGGAGTAACGGGTGTTTCTTCGGATGTCGTGCGCCCGCGCCGCGGTAAGGCCACGGGGATCACGCACTCGCGAGACACACCGGATCCATGGGACAGATCACCTCCAACATCGGCCTGGTCAGCGGCATCAACACCGCCGAGATCATCGATCAGCTCATCGCGCTGGAGACCCAGCCCCGCATCCGCGTGGAGGAACAGAACAGCACGCTGCAGGAGCAGCAGTCTGCGTTTGCCGGGATCTCGGCGCAGCTGCTGTCGCTGAAGCTGAATGCCGGGCGGTTGACGACCGACGCGACGTACACCGCGACGAACAGCAGCAGCAGCAACGAGGCCGTCGCGACCGTGACCTCGGCGGCGGGCGCGGTGCCCGGCGATTACCGGTTCAGCGTCCGCCGGCTCGTCAGCGCGCAGCAGAGCATCACCTCCGGCTTCCGCGACCGGGACTCGAGCTTCGTTGCGCCGGACGGCGGCCTGCTGACGTTCAACCGTGGCGAGGCACGCCTTGACCGCGAGACGCGGCTCGACGAGCTCAACGGCGGCGCCGGCGTGCAGCGCGGCAAGATCAAGATCACCGACCTGTCCGGCAGCTCGGCGACCGTCGACCTGTCGGACGCGATCACGCTCCGGGACGTCGTCGACCGCATCAACGACGTGGGCATCGGCGTCCGGGCCGACATCACCGGCGGCGGTCTCACTATCACCGACATCACCGGGCGGAGCGGCGGCGACGCCGACACCAGCCTGATCGTCGCCGACATCGGCCGGACCACGACCGCGACGGACCTAGGCATCGCCGCCAACACCGACGCCACCAGCATCACGGGCGCACCGCTCTACACGCTCGGCCGGGACTCCGTGCTGGCCAACCTCAACGACGGGCTCGGCGTCCGCACCGAAGGCGGGAACGACTTCCAGGTCACCACCCGAGACGGCAGCACCTACAACATCGACGCCAGCAACGCCGTCACGCTTGGCGACTTGTTCGACACCATCGAGGAAGTCACCGAGGGCAAGGTGTCCGGCGGTGTCCGCACCGACGGCCTCGGCCTCGAACTGATCGACACCAGCGGTGGCGGCGGGGCGTTCACCGTCGCGGCGGTCGGGACCTCGGGCGCCGCGGAAGACCTCGGCCTGCTCACCGCCGCCGCGGGCGCAACCCTCACGGGCGAACGCGTCATCGGCGACCTCGACACCAAGCTGCTCAAGTTCACCAACGGCGGCAACGGCCTCGCCGCGTTCGGCGGCCCGGCGTACAACCCGGCCAACGGCACCACGGCGGTCGCGGACCTGTTCGGCGGCGCAGGCCTCACCCTCTCCGGCACCGCCGACGCCGACCTGCGCATCACCGCGCGCGACGACGCCGACGGCACAAGCGTCTTCGACATCGACCTCGACGGCCTCGCCACGATCGACGATCTCGTCGCCGCCGTCGACACCGCCACCGGCGGCAAGGTCACGCTCGAACTCCGCGACGACCGGCTCTTCGCCCTGGACAACACCGGCGGGGAGAACCGCCTCGTCATCGAGTCTCTCAACGGTGCCGCCGTCGCCGAAGAACTCGGCTTGTCCGCGGACCGCGCGACCGACGTTGTTGCCGGCGCCAAACTCGACCCGACCGGCACGGGCGACGCCGACACCCGCATCCGCCTTACAACCGCCGACGGCACCACCACCGATATCGACCTCGCCACCGCCGAGACCGCCGGCGACCTCATCGAGTTGATCAACACGAGTGGCGCTGGCGTCACCGCCTCGCTCAACGGCGCAGGCACGGGCCTCCGCCTCGTGGACGACACCACCGGCACCACCGACTTCACCGTTGAAAGCCTCGGCGATGGTGTGCTCGCCGAACAGCTCGGCTTGGCCGGCACGTTCACGGACGGGGTGTCCGCCGGCCGCGACCTCGAGTTTGCCTTCGTCAACGACGGTGCCTCGCTTGACAAGCTCGGCATCGGCGCCGGCCGGTTCACCATCCGCGACTCGGACGGCAAGATCGCCACCGTCGACCTCACCAACGGTGACGAGTCCACCATCGGCGACGTCATCAGCGAGATCAACTCCCGCGGTCTGGCGATCAACGCCCGGGTCAACGACGCCGGCGACGGCATCGTCATCGAAGACACCGGCAGCGGCGCCGTCGACCTCGAGATCACCGACGAAGAAGGCTCTTCGGCCAGCGACCTCGGTATCGCGGGCACGTTCGCGTCCGGTCTCGACATCGACGGCTCGTTCAAACGCTACGTCCGCGTGCAGGACACCGACACGCTCGATTCGCTGACCGACAAGGTCAACAACGCCGAACTCGGCATCCGCGCGTCGGTCATTTCCGACGGCTCGGTCGGTCGGCCGTTCCGGCTTTCGTTTTCGGGGCGGACGTCGGGCGCCGGCGGTGCGTTCTCCGTCGGCGACGGCGGGCTGGGCTTCAACACCACCGAGGTCGCCCGCGCTCAGGACGCGGTCGTCTTCATCGGCGGCGAGAACCCCGAGACCGCGATCGCCGTGACCAGCCCGACCAACACCCTCGCCGGCGTCATCCCCGGCGCGACCGTCACGCTCAACAGCACCTCCGACGATCCGGTCAGCATCACGGTCAGCGACAACCCCGACGCGCTCGTCGAGGAGGTCAACAGCTTCGTCTCCGGGTTCAACGACCTGATCACGCGGATCGACGAGCTCGACAGCTACGACGTCGAGACCGAGACCCGCGGCCTGCTGCTAGGCGACCCGGTGCTGCAGCAGGTGCGCAGCTCGATGTTCAACGCTGTGATCGGCTTTAACAACGACCTGCCTGGGCGGTACAAGTCGCTGTCGCAGGTCGGCATCACGGTCGGGAGCGGCGGCACGAGCATCGAACTCGACGAGGCCAAGCTCCGTGCCGCGCTCGAGACCGACGCCGACGCCGTGCAAGACCTGTTCGCGCTCGAGCAGTTCGAGATTGACCCGGACACGAACGAGGAGACCGAGACCGTCGCCGCCCAGGGCATCGCCGTCGAGATCGACAAGCTGCTCGAACGGCTCACCGACGCGGACACCGGCGTCCTGCAGAACACGATCGACCGGCTCGACCAGCAGATCCTCGCGAACAACGACCGGATCGACCGGCTCAACGACAGCATCGAAGACAAGCGTGAACGCTTGCAGCGCGACTTCAACAACATGGAGGCGGCGCTCGCCCGAATCCAAGACCAGGGCGCGGCGTTGAGTCAGCTCTCGCAGGTCGCGGCGTCCTCCTCCGCGTCCATCGGCTGACCGCCTTATCGGGCTCGCACGCCCGTTCGGCTAAGCCGTCCCCGCGCCCCCGGCCGATACCCTCGTTGCCATGAGTCCGCAAGGCCCCAACCCGTACCTCCGCACCAAGATCCTCACCGCCTCGCCGGAGGAGCTGCGCCTCATGCTCTTCGACGGCGCGCTCAAGCACGCCAGGCTGGCCCGCCAGACCCTCGCGCCCGATGGCGGCGACACCATCGCCGAGAAGCCCGACTACGAGAAGCTCTACGAGCACGTCTCCCGCGCCCAGAAGATCGTCCTCGAGTTGTCGACCAGTATGAAGGCCGAGGTCGCCCCCGAGATCGTCGAGAAGCTCACGGCCCTCTACAACTACATCTACCGGTTGTTTATCGACGTTAACATGCAGCGTCAGCTCCCGCCGCTCGACGAGGCGATCCGCCTGCTCGACTTCGAACGGCAGACCTGGGTGATGGTTATGGAGAAGAGCGCCGCCGAACGCGGCGTCCAGCCGAACGCTTCCGTCGCGCCCGCGGCGACGAGTCAGCAGACGGCGCTTGGTGCGTACAGCAAGAGCGCCTGACACAACTCGTTCTTCAGCCCCTGTTTCATGTTCACCCGCGTTGTCCCCCAACGCGGTTTTGTTTCGGGCCGACCCGGTTCAAAGCCCGACCGCAGAGCGGACGCGTCGCATCACGCCGTCCATTACCGCTCGGGCGGCTTCTGCACCGTCGCGCAACACGGCGTCGATGTGGGTCGGGTCGGCCATGAGTTCGACGCGTCGGTTGCGGGCGTCGGCGAACGTGTCCATCACGAGTTCAAACAACGCCTGCTTGGCCTCGCCGTAGCCCATGCCGTGCTCGCCGGTCGCGCGGTAACGCTCGGCGAGCTTGACCGTGCGTCCGTCGTCCCGTCCCGCCAGCGCCGCGAAGATTTGGAAGATCGTTGACTCCTCGGGGTCCTTTGTTTCCTCCGGCGGCTTGGAGTCGGTGACGATCTTCATGATGCGCTTGCGCAACGGCTTCTCGTCCATGAACGGGTCGATGCCGTTTCCGTAGCTCTTGCTCATTTTTTGCCCGTCGACCCCGGGCACCAGCGCGCTGTCCTGACGCAGCATCAGCTCGGGGACTTTGAAGACGGGGCGATCGTCGTTGCCGTAGGCGTGGTTGAAGCGTTGAGCGAGGTCACGCGTGATCTCAACGTGTTGCTGCTGATCGGCGCCGACCGGGACGACGTCGGGGTCGACCGCGAGGATGTCCGCCGCCTGAAGCACGGGGTACGTGAACAGCCCGACAGACGCGGGGATGCCCTTGGCGACTTTGTCCTTGTAGGTGGTGGCCTTGTCCATCTGCGACTTCGGGCACACGCACCCGAGCAGCCAAGCTAGCTCGCAGACGGCCGGCACGTCGTGCTGCAGGTAGATGTGGCACTGGCTCGGGTCCAGCCCGAACGCGAGGTAGTCGATCACGACCTGCCGGATGTTGTGGCGGAGTTCGTCGGGGTCTTTGGAAGTGGTTAGCGCGTGGTAGCTGGCCACGAACACGAACACCTCGTGGTCGTGTTGGAGTTCCAGGAACTGCTGGACGGCCCCGGCGTAGTTGCCCAGGTGCAGTTGCCCGGAGGGTTGGATGCCCGAGAGGACGCGTTTCATGCAAGGCAGTCTACATGCCGCTCCAAGGCACCCGTGGCGCGCGAAACTCAACACCTTTCGTCGGCGAGCGCTGCGTCCGCGGCACGCACCGCGTCGCAGAACGCCGCGATCTTTACCGGGTCCTTGACCCCAGGGACCGACTCGACGCCGCTCGCGACATCGACGGAGTATGGTCTCACCGTGCGGACAGCCTCTCCGACGTTCTCCGGTGTCAACCCGCCAGCAAGGAAGAGCCTCTGAGGGAGTTCTCGTTTGTCCAACCGCATCAACGCCGGCCAGTCAAAGCTCCGCCCGGTGCCCCCGCCGAGTTCGCCGGCAACCTTCGGAGCATCAACCATCAAGCCGTACAGCCGGTCGTGGCCACGCCAGAGGTCGATCGCCGAGGGGTCGAACGGGATGGCTTTGATAACACCTAGGTTCTTCGGCAACGCCGCCACGAACTCCGGTGACTCGTCTCCGTGCAGCTGGACCAACCAGGTGTCCTCCGGGTAACCGTCAAAGAGCGGCTGCATGGCAGCGACGATCTGATCCACCTTGTGATCCGCGAACACCATCACCGGATCGCAATGCTGCATCATGTCGGATTCCATCAGCTGCGCCGCGATCTCGACAGCATGCTCGGGCGGCAAATAGCGCGGCGATCGCTCGATCAGGTTTAGGCCGAAGTAAGCAAGCCTCCACACGTCTTGTTCATCGCGGTCCGTGCCGCCGTACTCAACGCTGTGATCGAGCGCGTCGAAGATCCCCTCAATCGCACGGAATCCGCAGACCTTAATCCGCGTCCGCACGGCGCGTTTTTCAGCGATGCGATCACTTGGTGGCCTGGCGTTCGGTTCGTCGCTCATCCGTCAACCACCTCCAGCCGGGCGTACTGCAGCACCAGCGTCTTCGCCCCCGCCGTGTTGAAGTCGATCCGCGCCTTGGTGTGCGCCCCCATCGGCTGCACCTGCACCACACGCCCGAGGCCGAACTGCGGGTGACGGACCAGCGTGCCCGGCGGGTATTGCCCGGCATCGCGTGCGGCGCGGCTGCGTTGGACCCCGCCGAATCCCTCGTCCTGTGCTTCCAGCGCCTCGTCGGCAACGTCTTCAACGTCGATGACCTCGGGCGGCAACTCCTGCAGGAACCGGCTCGGGATCGTCGGCAGCGTTTGCCCGAACACCGTGCGGTACTTCGCGTTCGTCAGCATCAGGTGCCGCTCGGCCCGTGTGATCCCGACGAACGCAAGTCGGCGTTCCTCTTCCAGCTCCTGAGGGCTGTGGTTCGCGCGCTCGTGCGGCAACAGCCCGTCCTCGAACGCGATCATCGCCACCACCGGGTACTCGAGTCCCTTCGCGGCGTGCAACGTCATCAGGGTCACCGCGCCCTGACCCGCTTCGAGTGAGTCGACGTCGCTGACCAGCGCGACGCGCTCGAGGAACGCGAGCAGCTTGTCCGCTAGCGTCGCGGGCTTTTCGATGCCGTCGAGGTCGCGGCTGAGTTCGAACTCATCCTCGAACTGCTGGACGGAGCTGACGAGCTCGCCGAGGTTCGCGAGGCGCTCCTGGTCGGGGTCGGACTTGTCGTTGCGGTAGTACGCCTCGAGCCCGGAGTCGCGTAGTACGGTTTCGACGAACTGCCTGAGCGAGACGTCGTGCGTCGGGTCGGCGGGGGTCTCGATCAACGCGCCTTCGTCTTGCGGCGTCAACCCGCAGGTGTCTCGCCACGTCTGCACCATCGCCGAGAACTTGCCGACGGCGGCCTGGGCGCGGGCGTTTACGGCGGTCAGCACGGACGGCTGGCCGAGGATCGTGTCGACCGGCGTGTTGCTCGCCAACGCGTACGCCTGGATCGCCTTGACGGTGGCGGCGCTGATCCCGCGGGCCGGGGTGTTGATCACGCGGAAGGTCGTGACCTCGTCGGCCGGGTTGGCGACGACGCGCAGGTACGCGAGCGCGTCCTTGATCTCCTTGCGGTCGTAGAAGGCGGTGCCGCGGGCAATCTGGTACGGGACGCCGGCGTTGCGGAGGGTGTCCTCCATGACGCGCGACAGCGAGTTGATGCGATAGAACACGGCCATATCGGCCCAGGGCACGCCGCGCTCGTGGTGCTCGCGCAGGCGTTCCGTGACCCATGTCGCCTCGTGCTGCCCGTCGTAACAGGTCACGACGCGCACCGGTTCGCCGTCGGCGTTCTCCGTGAACAGGGCCTTGTGCTTGCGGGCGCGGTTGTTGGCGATCAGCGCGTCGGCGGCGGCGAGGATCGTCTTGGTCGACCGGTAGTTCTGCTCGAGGCGGACGATCCTGGCATCGGGGTAGTGGGCCTCGAACTCGAGGATGTTGCGGATGTTTGCGCCGCGCCAGCCGTAGATCGACTGGTCGGGGTCGCCGGTGACCATCAGGTTTCCACCGGAAGATTCTTGATTGGGGCCATCTTCCGAGATCGATCCCAGCGCGTTCGCGATCATGAACTGCGCGTGGTTCGTGTCCTGGTACTCGTCGATCAGGATGTACTGGTACCGGTTTCGCAACTCGTCGAGCACGTCTCGGTGGTCGCGCAGCAGCTGCACGGTCCTGAGTAAGAGGTCGTCGAAGTCCACCGCTGCGTTGCGCTCCAGAACCTCCGTGTACTTCTGGTAGACCTTTGCAACGGTCCGGCTGTAGAAATCGTTGGCCTGCTTCGCGTAGGCGTCGGCGTCTTTCAACTCGTTCTTGGCGTTGCTGATGGTGCCGAGCATCGAAGCGGGCGGGAAGTTCTTGGTGTTGATCTCTAACTCGGTGAGCGCGGTCTTGATTGCGTTCTTCTGGTCGGCGGTGTCGTAGATGCTGTAGCCCGGGGGCAGCCCGACGCGGTCGGCGTACTGCCGGATGAGCCGGGCGCACAACGCGTGGAAGGTCGAGACAGTTGCAGCGCGGGCCTGGCGTTCCGTGAGCAACTGTCCGACGCGCTCGCGCATCTCGCCGGCGGCTTTGTTGGTGAACGTGATCGCCAGCACGTTCCACGGCGGGATGCCGATCTGCCGGACCAGGTACGCGATCCGCCGGGTGATCACGCGGGTCTTGCCCGAGCCCGGCCCGGCGAGCACAAGGAGGGGGCCGTCGACGTGCGTCACCGCTTCCCGCTGCGGCTCGGTTAGCCCGGCTACCAGGTCGTCTTCAACTGAACCAACGCTCGTCGCCTCCGCGGCGTTCAACGTGTCGGCTTGCGCCGGTTCCGAGGGCGGCAGCATGTCGTCGCCCAGCTCCGGCGGCAGGTCGAACGCGTCCGTCGGTCCGGACGGCTCGGCGTCGTGGTCGGCGCCTCCGTCGTTCCCGGCGTCAGGTGCCGTGGCGACCTCAACCGGATCGAGGCGAAGCGGTAAACGGCCCTGGCCGCGGGGCTTGGCTTCGGGCGCGGCGTTCGCCGGCGGGTTCGGGGGGGTGGGATCGCTCACCTCGAGAGTTTAGTGGCTCATGCGACGCATCCGCCGCGCGATACAGGTTCACGGTCGGCTACAGTAAGCGGGTCGAGCGTCATGTCTTTGCGGCGGGCTTGGATCCCCATCGCGCTAACCCGCTCGATCTGGCCGACGACCGGGAACGCACGGATGCTGCGTGAACTCCACATCTCCAACCTCGCGGTGATCGCCGACGCCACCGTCGCGCTCGGCCCCGGGCTCAACGTGTTTACCGGGCAGACCGGCGCGGGCAAGTCGCTAGTCATCGGCGCGTTCGAGGCGCTGCTCGGGCTACGCAAGGCCAACGACCTGCTCCGGCCCGGCGCGGACGAGGCCCGCATCACCGGCGTGTTCGAGCTGCCCGACGCCGCGGTCTGCCACGCCGTCGGCCGGGCGATCGACCAGACACTGGCGCGCGGCGACGAGTTGCTGGTCACCCGCAAGCTGTTCGCGTCGGGGCGCACGAGCAGCAGTGTCAATGGCAAGCCCGTTACCGGCGCGATGTTGGCCGCCGCCGCCGAACACCTGATCGACATCCACGGGCAGCACGACCATCAGCTCCTGCTCAAGCCCGCGCGGCAACTGGAAGTGCTCGACGACTTCGCCGGGTTGCACGACGAGCGTGCCGCGTACGCCGAGCGATACGCGGAGCTGCGCGAGTTGAGGGGCCGTCGCGAGGCGCTCAACGCGAGCGCGACGCTGCGGGCGCAGCAGTTGGAGCTCTACTCGTTCCAGGCCGACGAGATCGACGCCTCCGAGCCGGCCGAGGGCGAGTTTGCCGAGTTGCAGGCACGGTCGACGGTGTTGGCCAGCGTCGAACGGCTGAAGCGCGAGGCCGGGGCGTGCCACGAGGCGTTGTACGAGCAAGAGGGCTCGGCGCTCGAACGGCTGCAGCACCTGACCGCGGTGTTGCTGGATTTGGCGGAGGTCGACGAGTCGTTGGCCGAGGTGACCGAGCAGGTCCGCGCGGCGACGTTGTCGCTGCAGGACGCGGCGTTCGAGCTGGGCCGGTATACGGATCGGCTCGAGTACGACCCGCAGGAGGCCGCGGAGGTCGAGGCCCGGTTGAACACGCTGAACCGCCTGGTCAGCAAGTACGGGCATCAGCGCACGGCGGCCGATGATTCTGCCGACGGCATGGACGCGGACGCCGACCCGTTGTCGTGCGTCCTCGCGTACCGCCAGCAGATCGGTGAGCAGATCGAGGCGTTGCAGCACGAGGCCGACGACCTGTCGGGTCTGGACGACGCCATCGCCGCGGCGCAGCGTGAAGCCGACGCGTTGGCGCGATCGTTGACGAAGCAGCGCAAGGCGGCAGCGGAGAAGCTCTTGCCGCGCGTCGAGGCCCAGCTTGCCGAGCTGGGCATGGAGCAGGCCCAGCTCGGCGTGCAGTTCAAGGCCGAGCACGCCGATGGCCCAAGCGGGCGCGACGCCGTCGAGTTCCTCGCCCGCACCAACCCGGGTCAGGCGACGCTGCCGCTGCGCCGAATCGCGTCGGGCGGCGAGCTGTCACGCATTATGCTCGCGCTCAAGTCGGTGCTCTCCGGGCACGGGCGGATCAGCGTGCTCGTGTTCGACGAGGTTGACGCGAACATCGGCGGTCGGCTGGGCAGCGTCATCGGCCGCAAGCTCCGCGAGCTCGCCGGCGGTCACGGAAGCGGAGCGGCGCAACAGGTGTTGTGTATCACTCACCTCCCGCAGATTGCAGCGTTCGGCAACCGGCACCTCCGCATCATCAAACACGTCGAAGGCGTGGGTAAGAACGCCGCGACCGCGACCCGCGTGGAACGCCTCGATGGCAAGGCCCGGATCACCGAACTCGCCGAGATGATGGCTGGGTCCGAGGTCACCCCCACTGCACGGAAGCAGGCCCGCGAGCTGGTGGCCGAGGCGGCGTCAGTGTGACCCGTGACGGTCCCTTTGGAGCAAGATCGCTTGGCCGGTAGTTTTAGACCAGAATCGCTCACGTCAGAAAGAGGTTGACATACCTCGATTGCGGCAATCTTACCGCTGGACTCTGGTGCTTTTCGCGTCCGTCCTCGTTCTGACGTTGGGCGTGGCATCGACGAGCGGCGCTTATCCGATTGACCTGAGCGTCGGGGTGGAGGGCTCGCCGCCGGCTCCGATCCCGCTGATGTGATCGACCGCTTTGTGCGTGACCTGCGCCAGCGTCAGTTTCGGCTGCATACGGGCGTGCTAGAGGAAGGCGGGGCGGTACGCCCTGCGATGGCGCGGTACGGATTCAGGTCTTCACGATCTCCAAAAACTCCAAGGCTCACTTGCATCGAGAAGTGAAGCCCTTGACACCATTCCTAATAGTTGTGGATATTGCCATGGTGTTCGTGGCGATGTGCTGCTGCAGTGTTTCGATACCAACGCCTGTCCCGTCCGCACGCATCTCGTGCGGAGAGTCATGACCATGGGTTCTCAAGTTCCGAGTTGGGCGGGCCGGGTTCCGCAATGGAAGATCAGACGGCTTTACGTCCTGAACGCAAGCGGCATCTACGACGAGGGCCTGATCGATGATGTTGGCATGTCGCTCTTGATGCGGTGCATCGACTGCCTCCGTGTCGGCGAGGCCGAGGCGGGGCAAGCCCCTTGCCCGATCTGTGACGTTCGAATTCCGCACCATCACGACAAAGCCGCTGAGCTACGATGCCTTGGTTGTGGGTGGCGACTGACGTGGCAGGCATACCTCAAGAGCTACCAGGACAAGCAGCTAAGCCCCGGTGGGATGAAGGGTTACTTCGCCGAGTTTGCCCGTGACTATCCGCGCGCCGTCGGTCTCCGGGAAAAGATGCGCCTGATCGACTTGCTCATCCATCGATTCCACAAGGAGTATTCGGGCAAGACGATTAACGACGAACGCCCCGGCCGGGCCGGCTGCGTGAACCTGATCGGCGGCCGGCTGAATCAGGTCATCCGGCTCCTCGATGATCTGGCTTACGGTGCCCAGACCGATCCCAGGCTGCGAGAGACACGCGACCGCTGGCGTAGGTTTGTGGACAGAGAGAAGAAAGCTGCCGCCGATTCTCTCGCACGTAAACGCGCCTCTCGAGGTGGGTCCGGGAAGCTCTAGGTCCTGACCATAGGCCGGCACTAACGATCGGCTTCGGTTGAGCGCAGACGCCCCCGGGAGAGTGATCTGGTTGGGGGTGGAAGCCCGTTACCCCGGTGGCAGGTCCGCATCATCCACCGCGCTGCCCGTGGCGACGGCGGCGCGCTTGCGCAGCGGGGCGGCCATGCCGCGGGGCATGGCGATGACGCCGGTGCGGGCGAGTTCCAACAGCCCGTAGGGTTGGAGCAGTTCGACGAAGCTTTCGAGCTTTTCTTCCGGGCCGGCGATCTCGATCATCAAGCGGTCGGGCGCGACGTCAACCACCTTCGCGCGGAACAGGTTGGTGAGGGTGATGATCTCTTCGCGCTTGTCGGCGTCGCCCTTGTCGTTCTTGGTCGACACCGACACGAGCAGCAGGTCGCGCTCGACGAACGGCACGTCCTGGTACGCGACGACCTTCACCACGGGCACGAGCTTGGCGAGCTGTTTGCGGACCTGTTCGAGCACGGCTGTGTCCCCGACGACGACGATGGTCATGCGGGAGAGTTCGGGGTTCTCGGTGCGGCCGACGACGAGGCTGTCGATGTTGAAGCCGCGGGCGGCGAACATGCCGGCGACCTGCGCGAGGACCCCGGGTTCGTTGGTGACCAAGGCGGCGATGACGTGCCGTTGGATCGGCTCGGCGTCGGGGGTGGCGGGGCTGCTGGGGGCGGCGGCGGGGGCCGGGTTCGTGCTCATGCGCGGCATGATACCGGCGTGGCGACGACCGAATCTCCAGCGGCGGGCGGGGTCGGCGGTCGTGCTTCGAGCCTGAACCTTGCGGACGAGCCAACCCGCTAAGGCCGCCTCCGTGTCTGTGGAAAACGCGGGTGAAACCGTTGGGAACGCCCGTCCACGCAGCCGTCGGTCATAGACTTGGGGATCGATCAAACGTCGCGGAGTCTTCTGGTCTTCTGTTGACGGTCGGCGCAAGGCCTTGGCTCGCAGCAGTTTACAGGCCGTCTGTATCAGGAAATCCGCCAACTGGCCTTAGTTTGCTCGAGGCCAAGGGCGAGCGTCCTCCCGGATGTAAAGGCCGGGTGAGTGCTGGGGAAAAGTAGGGACGGGGGTATCAGCGGGTCGGCTTTGGCTTGGCCGACAGGGTCAGTGGATGAACCGGATCTCACCGAGGTTGGGCAGGACGGCCCGGCCGTTCTCCGTAATGCTTTGCGGTGCCGGGTAGTACACGAGAAAGGCCCGGCCCATCAGCAGATTGCGCGGGACGCGGCCGTGGACCTCGGGGCCGCGTCGGCCGGCGAAGTGCTGGTTGGCGACGGCGGGGTGCACGGCGACCCACTTGCGGCTGTCTTCGCTGTGCGGCGCGTTGTCGCCAACCATGAAGAAGTGGTCCGGCTCGAGCGTTACCGCCCGGTTGAAGCGCGGCGACACTCGGCCGTCGGGCGCGCGGGGCAGCCCGGCGCGGTAGTTGAAGCCGACGCCGCCGTCGTCGTAGAACAGGTCGCGGTCGAGTTCGAGGTCGCGGAGGGTTGCGCCACCGCTGCCGGTGAGGGTGACACGGATGTCCTGGCCGCGGGCGTCGGTGAGGTTCGGCCGGTTGACGAGTTGGTCGTAAGCGAGGTCGTGTTCGTGGCGCAGCGCAACCTCGCCGTCGATCCATAGCAGGAAACTCTGATCGACGACCCAGAACTCGAGCGTGGTCTCGTCATTCGCCTGGAGGAACGGCGGCAGCGTCACGCGGCGGACAACGGCGTCATTGGGCCCCGCGACGAGTTCGACCGTGCCGTCGGCGGCGAAGCGGGCGTGGACCGGGACCGGCGGGCCGTCGAGCCGGGCAAGGCTGCTGAGCGTGACCGACACGTCGTCCGTCGAGGGCGTGACGGTCACCGCGAGGCGCAGGTCTTCGAGTGGGGTGCGGGTCAGGCCCGAGCCGCCGGGCTGGTTATACGGGTACATCGCATAGTCGGCGTGATACGCGCTGCGGTAGTCGGGGTGCGGGCTGAAATCGAAACGCAGGGCACCGGTTGAAGCAGACTGGTCCGGGCCATCCGACACCGCGCTCGCGGCATCGGGTGCCCACGTTACGACCGCGTCGCCGGAAGCGAGATCGATGTCCCAGGTGTCGTCCGCTTCATCCGGTTGCCAGGGGAAGGTCCAGAAGGCGCCGCGCCGCTGCACGCCGGCGCCCTCGTCTTCCGGCACGTACCGGCTGTGGTAGATCGGTTGGAAGACGTCGCGCTGGATTCGCTCCCAGCGGGGGTTCACTTCCGGGCTGGTCTTGCGGGCGACGGCCCAGTCGGCGTGCGGCGCGGGCTGGGTGTACACGTTGCCGTCGAGCAGCATCAGCGTCTCGCCGGGGAGGCCGACGAGGCGTTTGATGAAGTTCGTGTCCGGGTCTTCGGGGTTTTTAAAAACCGCGACGTCGTACCGCTTCGGCTCGGCGAACCGGTAGAGGTACTTCTGCACGAGGATGCGGTCACCGGCGTGCCCGCCGGGGCGGTTGTCGACGTAGAGCGGGTTGAAGCACATCGGGCAGCGCAACTCGGCGTCGCCGCTGGCGTCGGCGGAGCCGGCGTCGGACTTGAAGGCGTAGCCGCATTGCTCGCACTGGGCCCGGACGTGGTGGCCCAGCAGCGTCGGCGCCATCGACCCGGTGGGGATCTGGAACGCCTCGACGACGTAGGCCCTGAACACGAAGGCCAGGATGAACGCAACCACGACCGACTCGGCCGTCTCTTTGAGCGACTGATCGGGCGACTTGCGGCGGGCGGCGGGGGGGCGTTTGCGTTTCAACGGGGGCACTTCGCGGAAGCGGGCATGGTACGCGGCGGGTCCAAGGAGTGATCGGCCGAATCGTGCCGCCACGCCCGGCAAAAAGCCCGATACACTCTGCGGCAACGGTTTGTCGCCGGCAACGGACGCCGGTTGCTCCCGCTCGTTGCTCCGGCCTCCGCGCCCCACGTCGCTCACATGCTCAGCGCCCAGTTCTTCGTCAGTTCCGTCGTGATCCTCGTCGTCGTGCACGCGATGCTCGGGGCCACGGCGTACCTGATCTTCCTGGAACGCAAGGTCGCTTCTTGGGCCCAGGACCGCATCGGCCCCAACCGCACGGATTTCTCCTTCGGTCAAGGCGACATCATCGAGAAGCTGCCCGTTGTTGGCGGGTTCCTGTCGTGGCTGCTCGTCGGGCCCAAGGCGTTGTTCGGTTTAGGCCAGGCGCTCGCGGACGGCGTGAAGCTGTTGCTCAAGGAGGACTACACGCCGCCGTTCGTCGATAAGACGCTATTTCTGATTGCGCCGGCGCTCGCGGTGATCCCGGCACTGATCGGCTGGGCGGTGATCCCGTGGGGGGGGGTGTGGAACTTCGGCGGGCTGGAGTTGTTCGGCACGCAGCTCGTCGAGCCGGGCGTGGTGCGCGTCGCGGTCCTGCCGATCGACATCGCGGTGATCTACCTGCTCGCGGTGAGCTCGATGGCGGTGTACGGCGTGGTGCTGGCGGGGTACTCGAGCAACAACAAGTACAGCTTCCTCGGCGGGCTCCGCGCGACGGCGCAGATGCTCAGCTACGAGATCCCGATGGGCGTCTGCGTGCTCATCATGATCATGATGTACCGCTCGGCCGACGCCGAGGTGATGGTGCAGGGACAACACAGCGAACCGTGGTTCCACCTGCTCGGTCTTCTGCCGGTTGGTTTTAGCGAGACGTGGGGGATCCTGATGCACCCGCTGCTGGCGGTGTTGTTCTTCACGTGCATCCTCGCCGAGTGCAACCGCGCGCCGTTCGACCTCGCGGAGGCGGAACAGGAACTCGTTGGCGGGTTCCACACCGAGTACTCGTCCATGAAATGGGCGTTGTTCTTCCTCGGCGAGTACATGCACATGATCACGGGCAGCGCGTTCTTTGTGCTGCTGTTCCTCGGCGGGTGGGAACTGCTCCCGTTCGTCAACATCTTCCCCGCGATCGCGTCGGAGGGCTGGCTGGCGGGCCTGCTTGTGGTCTTCCTGAAGTTCGGCGTGTTCGCGACCAAAGTCACGCTGCTGCTGTTCCTGATGATGTGGGTACGGTGGACGCTGCCGCGGTTCCGCTTTGACCAGCTCATGAAACTCGCGTGGCGGGGCATGATCCCGATCTCGCTGGCGATGCTGGTCGTGATCGGGTGCATGGTCTACGTCGGCGTCGAGGGCTGGCTGTGGTACCTCGCGGCGAACGTGGCCGTCGGCGTTGGCGCGGCGATCGTCGGACCCATGCTCCCGCAGGGCCCGGCCGTGAACCGCAAGGTCCCGCTCCGCGGCTCGCGTTTCAGCCCGGCGGTCGAGACGGCGTAGGCTTTGGTTGTCATCTTTCTGGGGCGAATCGATGTCAGAACGGCAGCAACCCGCAGGTTGTCTCGGTTTCCTGTTTCGCTTGTTGTCAGCGCCGCAGCCCATGGCGACGACCGACGGGCCGTGGCCGTATCACCGGAAGGATTGGCTTCTCAGCCGCACTGAGTACTCTTTCTTTCACGTTCTCCGACAATCACTGCCGCCGGCATTTCACATCTGTCCAAAGGTCCGCCTAGGTGATGCGCTGTACGTCGGTAAGGGGGCCGGTAAAGACTTTCGGTCTTGGCGGAACCGTATCGACCGCAACCACCTGGACTTTCTCATCGGCGACGAACGCATGCGTCCGGTGTTGGCCGTGGAACTAGATGACACGAGCCATCAAAGAAGCTCCACTCAGAAGCGTGATGAGGTCAAAGACAAAGCGTTATCGGCTGCCGACCTTCCGATCTGGCGCGTGAAGGCACGGCGCTCGTACAACCCCGCGGAGCTGACCGCAGAGTTCGAGTCTTTGCGTTTGAAGTAAACCCTACGACCCCGCTTTGACCTTGCCCTTCGGCCCGTTGTCGAGGCTCTGGTACAGGTCCGCGTAGAACTCGAGCACGTCTTTCCCGGGGGCGCTGCGGTCGCGGGTGTGTTGGAAGCCGAGGCGTTCGAACGTCTCGAGCGCTTCGCAGCGTTCGAAACGGGTATCCAGGCGGACCTTGAGGTAGCCGTGCTGCCGGCAGTGGTTGAGCGCGGTCTGGAGCAGGGCGGCGGGGAGCGGGCCGGTCTGGTGGTCGGCGTGGACGCGGAGCCGGCGGACCTCGGCGGTGTCGTGGTCGTCGGCGTTGACCCCGATCATGCCGACCACGACGCCGTGCAGGGTCCCGACCCAGAAGTGGTGGCGGTCGTCGTCGAAGTAGGCGGCGGCGATGTTCTCGACGTCGGCCCCGGTGTCGTTGGGGGCGACCTGGCCGGCGAGCAGCCCGGTCTCGAACAACGCCGACACCGCGCCCTGGTCGCCCGCCACGAACGAACGGATCGCGAGCCCGGCGGGCAGGTCGTCGAGGTGGCGGTTGGCGGCGTAGTCCATCGTGATCCGTGCGTGATTTGGTCGGCGGTATGCCCCTAACCGTCTATCGTAACCGACGGCGGGGCCGGTCGATTCCGGCGGAAATCCGCGCCGAATCGTCGTTCTGTGTGGTTTGGGCGGGGCTTAGCCGGCCACCGGCACCTCGTAGAACTCCAGCGTGTCGCTGGCCGTGTCGAGCAGGGCCACGCTGTACTCCGCCGCTCGGAACAGGGCCCCGGGGTTGATGATCCGTGTAGCCCCCTCGCGGGTGTCGCGTTGCCGGTGCGTGTGCCCGTGGCAGAAGTACCGAGGCGGGTCGGCCATGGCGGCGGCGACCGCGGCTTCGTCGTGCCCGTGGCAGAACCGCAGCGGGCCCTCGGGCAACTCCAACGCCCCGATCGGGTCGTCCACGGTGATATCGAGGTCCTCGGCGTAGCGGGCGAGCGTGTCACGGTCCCAGTCCGTGTTGCCGAACACGACGTGGGCTTCGAGCTGCCCGCCGTCGTCGTCGTCGACGCACAAGGCGTCGATCACCTCGACCGTGCCGACGTCGCCCAGGTGGACCAGCACCTCGGCCCCGTGTTCACGGAGCAGTTCCACCGCGCGTTGCGTGGTCCCGGCCCGGCCGTGTGAGTCTGACAGCAATCCGATCCGTGCCAACGGTCGGCTCTCCCGTGTTACGGCGTCGTCACGAACCCATCGCCGACATCGCCGTGAATCCCGAAGATCAACCGAGGGCAGGCCGACCGGCCTCCGGGCCGGTAGAGAATACCCCCACGCGCGGTGTCCAGCAACCCTCCTGTCGCCCCGGAAAACGCTGCGCCGGATCGGCTACCGTAACGCCGCACCGGAAGAAGGACCCTCGCCGGACACGCCGAACGAATTCCCGATGACGCCCGTCCTCGCCGACATCCTGACCCACAAGCGCGACGAGATCGCCGCCGCCCGCGCCGCCCGGCCGCTGGACGAGGTCAAGGCCGCCGCCGTCGACACCGAGAAGCCTCGTAACTTCTATCAGGCCGTCACCGACCCCAAACGCAGGCTCAAGGTTATTGCCGAGATCAAACGCGCCTCGCCCTCGGCCGGGCTCATCCGCGAGGACTTCGACCCCGTCCGCCTCGCCCGGCAGTACCACCAGAACGGCGCCGCCGCGGTTTCGTGCCTCACCGATGAGCGCTTCTTCCAGGGCGACCTCCGATTCATCCGGCAGATCAAGGACGCGGTCCCGCTGCCCGTGCTCCGCAAGGACTTCATCGTCGACCCGTACCAGGTCTACGAGGCCCGGGCCGCCGGCGCCGACGCGATCCTGCTCATCGCCGAGTGCCTGGGCGAGCCGCAGATGATCGACCTGCTCATCCTCGCCACCGAGCTCCAACTCACCGTGCTGCTCGAGGTGCACGACCTCGAATCGCTCGTGCAGGTCAAGCCGCACCTCGGCTTCCCCCACCCCGGCTACCAACTGCTCGGCATCAACAACCGCGACCTGCGGACCATGACCACCGACCTCCAGCACACGCTCGACCTGCTCGGCGAAGTCCCGGACAAAGACATCCTCGTCAGTGAGTCGGGCATCAAGACCCACGCCGACGTCGCCGAGTTGCTCAAGCACGGCGTCTACCGCGTCCTTGTCGGCGAACACCTCATGCGCCAGGACGACCCGGGCCTTGCCTTGCACGAACTCATCCACGGCGACGAAGGCGGTGAATCGTTCGACCCGAGCTATTGATCGCGCCAACGCAAAGCCGCGCCGCGCATCATCCAAACCCCTATCTGAAACGCGCGTCGGCGGAAGGGAAAACCCCGGCCGGAGTTGGTTGCGCCGACCGGTAGAATCGAACGGGTTCGCTTTCTGTTTCACGCCCCGAGAGCCCTCGCTTCAGGGCTCTCGCGCCAAGACTCACGCTTCACGCCCAGGAGAGAACAGAGATGAAACGCACCCCGCTGTCTTGTTGGCTCGCGGCGCTGTCGGTCCTCGCACTGGTGTCGCACACCGCCTCCGCCGACGACATCACCCCGCCGTTCTACCGCGGCGACCCGAACACGGTCATGGCCAAGTTCGACCTGTTCGGCGCACCCGCGCCCGGCGGCCCGACCCAGCTCACCTTCGGCGCCAACCCGACCTACCCGCTCAGCACCGCTACCGCGTCCGTCAGCGGCGCGATGACCAACCCCACCCTGCCCAACGCGATCGACTACACCTTCGTCGTCCCCAACTACATCGACCTCGAGCCCCTCAAGCTCGTCCGCGTCCAGTACAGCTGGTTCGGCGGCATCCCCGGCCCGACCGGCGACGCCTTCACCAGCCTCGTCGTCCCCGTGCCCGGCGGCACCGCCCAACTGGTCAACAGCTCGCCCGTCACCAACGTCACCGGCAACATCTACCACCGCTACGACGACTTCGAGATCCGCCCCAACCCGGACTTCGAAGAGTTCGTGATCACCTTCGTCGACGCCGACCCGCGCTGGGTCATCTTCGACACGATCAGCTTCCCCGAGCCCGCGTCCGCGGCGCTGCTCGGCCTCGGCGCCCTCGCGCTGCTCCGCCGGCGGTCGTGACCCTCGCGTTCCCCGGGAAAGCCGAACAATAAGCAACGGCACCCCTCGCGGCGTGCCGTTGTTTTTTGCCTTGTTTTTTCGTTGCCGCCGTCGTTGCAACGGCGTCACGCCGGTCAACCCCGCCGACGCCGACGCATCGCCAACGCGCCCACGCCGGCCAGCACCATCCCGGCCGTGGTCGGCGTGGGGACCGGGCCGTACTCGATGTAGGCCAACCCGCCGCCGCCGCTGAACTTGAACCACACCTCCGTCACGTTGTTCTGGTTCACCGGGATTTCGAAGTAGCCGTTTTCGCCCGCGCCCGGGCTCGTGATGGTCAGAGGAGCACCGAAACTCGTGTCATACACGTCGATCTCCACGCCGTCCACACTGAGCAAGCCCGCGCCGACGAAAAACTGCGGCGTGGCGAAGCTCGCGACGATCGTGCCCCCGATCTCCTGGTCGTCCGGCGGGAACTCGGGCCCGTTCTCATCGAGGATCAGGATGTTGTTCAGCGGCACGGAGTTCTCGCCGGGCTGGCCGGGCGCGCCGCCGCTGCCGACGCCCGGGCCGGGGATGGGGCTGGCTTCATTGGGCGAGCCCAGATCAAGGTCACCAAAACTTGGGTCAGCAGGATCGTACAAAGGGTTCGACGTGGCCCAGTTCCCCGTGGGGATGTTCGTATCAAAGATCCGCGCCCCCCAGTTCGCGCCCCCGAAGCCGGTGAAAACCACGCCGGAACCCACGGTGTATTGGGTCGTGACGTATTCGCCGCGTGGCAGGCCATCAAAGTCGATCGTAGTCGTGGACGCGCCCGCCGACAGCGGAGCGAGCGCGAGACAACCGGCCAGGAACAAACACGAGCGATGCGAAGAAAGGTTCATATCCTTAACCTCCAGAACAGGTGGTGATGACACGGATGCCGCAGGCGAGCCGCTACGCCCAAGAAGCTAGCACTACGGCGTTGCGCTGCAAAGGGTGAGGCCAGAAGAAGGGGAGTGAAGACTCGGCTTGAAACGCAGCCGGGGCAGGCCGTTGCGCCTGCTCCCTTCCGGGGAGCGGGGCGGGGCGAGGGTTTGTCCGGGTGCCACACCTCGCCGCAGGCGATGGGTCTCTCCGGTCTCTCGCGTCGCCGCGTGTCTCGCACTCCGCGTGAGGCGTGGCACTTGGCCACCTGTGTGCCTGTGGCAACCGAAGTTCACCCCTTCCGCGTCTCCCAGATCGCCGGGTACTGCTCGCCGAAGGGAAGCCAGGTGTCGCACTCGATCGCCGGGTCGTTGCTGCGCACGACATTCATCGTGATCTGCAGGTTCTTCAGCGCGGTGTCGAACTGGCTCTTGGTGCAGCCCTGCTCGTCTACCAGCTCGCGGCGGAGCTCGGTGGTCTCCCGCGGCTCGGAGCGCAGCTTCTGCAGGATCGCCTGGGCCAACGGCGGCAGCGACTCGGCCGGCCGGTACGCCGCGGGGAAGTGCGTCTCACGCAAATACGGCATCGCGATCAGCGCCGCGTACCCACCCTTGATCTTGCCGTAGAAAACCTCGTCGGGGTAGTCGGCCGGGAGCTGGTTCTTCCACGTCCACATCGCCGCGACCTTTTGGCCCCAACCTTTCTCGCCGGGCCGTTTGTCGGGCAGGTCGATCTGATCCCACAGCGACGGGTGCGGACAGTTCTTCGCGGCCATCACCGTGCAGAGCTTCACGCGGAGCACGTACCGCCGGGCTTGTTCGATCGTGCGGATCATGGTCGGGATTGTCGGGTATTTCGGGGGGCCGCGCCTCGCCGCAGGCGATGTGTGGGGGTTGACATCATTCGCACACATCACCCTTCGGGTGAGGTGTGGCACCCGGCTTGGCACGTGGAACTCGATGGGACTGAGATTCGTTAAAGGGGCAGGGGCGGGCTCCGGTAGTCGCTTACAGCCGCGTCGAAAGACCCGAATTCGACTTCGATCCAATCATCATTCTGGTTTTCACACCGCACCACTCGAATAGATCGGATCGAACGACCCAAGGTGAGATTACGGTCGAAGAACTCTCGAATGAGGCAATCTTTGTTAATAGACGAGGTGTGTTCCTTGAAGAATTGATCGCTGGAGATTGATCCTGCGAGGAGCTTGCAGAACTCTTTTGATGAGAACCTTGCGATACGGTCACTCACAGAGAAGCCTCCCACGAAACTATCCAAAATGGATGATTGTCCGGCCCGATACTGTGCGGCCGCCGTCGCCGCGTTTTTTGTAGGCTGCGGAAGCAATTTCAATGCTTCGCAGAAAGAAGAAATGAACTCAATCTCTGCTTGGCACAGTGAAGTTCGATAGCAATACTTCAGGTTCAGCTTCGTGTGCCACCTAGACCCCCATGACCGTTGCTTATCTTCTGTCCAAACTCGAGCGACAAAATCCAACCCGCTTTGTTGTTGGAAGAACTCGGCGACAATTCGATCGTATGAAAAGTCGGTCCCGTGACGTCCAGTAGTTCCAATCGTCTGGCAATTGCAGTCGCACAGAACTACCCCACGTAAGCCAGGCGTTTTAGACCGAGACAGTTGCTTCCGCTTTTTGTCAAGTTGTGTCCATATAGGGTTGCCTTTGATTGAGTAAGTAGATGTGTAGGAAAGGTAACTCCCGCCTTGATACTTGCCGTTTGGGTCATAGGTCACATCAATTCCCATGTGGCTGTAGTTCAGTTCCATAGTGTTGGATGTCTTGGCGAGCTGTTTGAGCCATTTGCCGAAACCTCGCTTGATTTGCGCGGCCATTTCATGGGGTTTCGGGATGGCCAGTTCAACACGAGCAGCGCCATACGGGCCCTCCACGTCGCCTGCGACCCTGATGTCAAATGTACCGGTACTCACCCCGAGCTTCGTCGCAGTCCGATGGAACACGTCGAAGAACTCATCAACCGGATTGCGATTCCTCGCCTCTTCGTCAGAAACACAGCAGATATCCGCAATGATGCTACGGCCGCCTGACGGATTTTTGGCGACTATGTCTGGGCGGGATCGGCCTTTAGTGACTGGTTCGTGCTGGATGGAGAACTTGGAAGACAGTCGTGAGAGAATCAGAAGCTCCCACTCTGTGTGAAACGATTGGATTCGTGTTGCGTTGAGGGTGGCAACATAGTCACTCAGTTTCTCACGAGAAACGAGGGCCGATGATCTGCAGATCGCCCTTTGGACATCTCGCCGAGAAAACAGCATAGATCGCTCGGCGGCATTCCTGCCGCCGTGCAATGATTGGCTCGATCAGTAATCCATGTCGTCCATGCCGCCGCCGGCGGGGGCGGCCTTCTTTTCCTTGATCTCGGTGATCACGGCGTCGGTGGTCAGCAGGAGGCCGGCGATGGAGGCGGCGTTCTGGAGGGCGATGCGTTCGACCTTGGTGGGGACGAGGATGCCGTCCTTGATGAGGTCGGTGTAGTCGCCGGTGAGGGCGTTGAAGCCGAGGTTGGCGCCCTTGCCGTCTTCGACTTCCTTGCAGACGACACTGCCGTCGTAGCCGGCGTTCTGGGCGATCTGCTTGATGGGGGCGCTCACGGCGCGGCGGACGATGTCGACGCCGATCTGCTCGTCGCCGACGGTGTCGATCTTGCCCAACGCCTTGCGGGCGCGGAGCACGGCGGAGCCGCCGCCGGGGAGGATGCCCTCTTCGACCGCGGCGCGGGCGGCGTGCATGGCGTCCTCGACGCGGGCCTTCTTCTCCTTCATCTCGGACTCGGTGGCGGCGCCGACGTTGATCTGGGCCACGCCGCCGGCGAGCTTGGCGAGGCGCTCCTGGAGCTTCTCGCGGTCGTAGTCGCTGGTGGTGGACTCGATCTGGTTGCGGATCGCGTTGATGCGGCCCTTGATGTCGGCGGACTTGCCGGCGCCCTCGATGAGGGTGGTGTTGTCCTTGTCGATGACGACCTTCTTGGCGCGGCCGAGGTCGGCGAGCTCGAGTTTTTCGAGGTCGATGCCGAGCTCTTCCATGACGGCGCGGCCGCCGGTGAGGATGGCGATGTCTTCGAGCATGGCCTTGCGCCGGTCGCCGAAGCCGGGGGCCTTGACGGCGGCGATCTTGAGCACGCCGCGGAGGCGGTTGACCACGAGGGTGGCGAGGGCTTCGCCGTCGATGTCCTCGGCGACGATGAGCAGGGCCCGGCCGCTTTCAGCGACCTTGCCGAGGATCGGGATCAGGTCCTTGGCGTTGCTGACCTTCTTCTCGTGGATGAGGACGTAGGCGTCTTCGAGGACGGCCTCCATGCGGGCCGAGTCGGTGACGAAGTGCGGGCTGAGGTAGCCCTTGTCGAACTGCATGCCCTCGACGAGCTCGACGTTGGTGTCGAGGGACTTGCCCTCTTCGACGGTGATGACGCCGTCCTTACCGACCTTGTCCATGGCCTCGGCGATGATGTCGCCGATCTCCTCGTCGTGGTTGGCGGCGCAGGAGCCGACCTGGGCGATCTCCTGCGAGTTGCTGACCTTCTTGGAGTCCTTGGCGAGCTGGGAGACGAGGGCGTCGACGGCCTTGTCGATGCCGCGCTTGATCTGCGTGGCGTTGGCGCCGGCGGTGATGTTCTTGAGGCCCTCGCCGAAGATGGACTCGGCGTAGACGGTGGCGGTGGTGGTGCCGTCGCCGGCGTCCTTCGAGGCCTTGGAAGAGACCTCCTTGACCATCTGCGCGCCGATGTTCTCGACGGCGTCCTCGACCTCGATCTCCTTGGCGACGGTGACGCCGTCCTTGGTGACGGTGGGCGAGCCGAAGGATTTTTCGATGACGACGACGCGGCCGGACGGGCCGAGCGTGGTCTTCACGGCTTTGGAGAGTTTCTGGACGCCGCGGAGGATGGCCTGGCGGGCGTCGTTGTCGAACTTGATGCTCTTAGCGGGCATGGGTGGGTGTTCCTGGGATCAGTGGGTGTTGTGGATGGAGTGAGAAAGCAGCGTTCGCGAAGGCAGACTTCCGGGGGTCAGCCGACGACGGCGAGCACTTCGTCTTCGCCGAGGACGATGTAGTCTTCGCCGTCGAGCTTGATCTCGGTGCCGCCCCATTTGTTGAGGATGATGGTGTCGCCTTCCTTGACCTGGAAGTCGATCTTCTGGCCGTCGTCTCCGACCTTACCGGTGCCGACGCGGACGACCTTGGCCTGCTGGGGCTTCTCCTTGGCGGACTCGGGCAGGTAGATGCCGGAGGCGGTCTTCTCTTCGGCGTCGACGCGCTTGACGAGGATCTTGTCGCCGAGGGGCTTGATTTTCATCTCTTGGAATCTCCGTGAAAGAAAGGGGTGAGGGTTAAGGGTTGAGGGTCGAGGAAACAAGGCAGGCGAGTCGATCGCCTCAGCGACATCGCTGAGGGTTCAGCGCTCACGACTCGTCGGGCCAGTGGTTGTGGTGGTGGCGTTCGAGGACGCGTTGGATCGCGCCGAGCAGCGTGTTGAGTTGGACGGGGCGGTTGATGACGGCGAACGCGCCGAGGCGTAACGCCTGGTTGAGCAGTCGCTGGGCCTGGCGGGGCGCGGTTGGGGCGTTGATCACGATGGTGGGGGGCGTGGCGTCCTGGCGCTTGAGCACCTCGAGCAGCCAGAGGCCCGGGGCGGGGGGCGCGAGGCGGGCGTCGGGCGTCCCGCC
>JANQPR010000177.1 GCA_028285385.1 Phycisphaera sp. | reverse complement strand
CGCGGGCATCGCCAGCGCCGCGGCGAGAGGCCGCGCGTGTTTCGAACGCTTGGTCGTCGTGTCGCCTTCCGGCTCGTACCCCGCCCACAGCCGACGGGTCTCGAGTTCCGCTTCCTCGGCATACGCCTCGAACGCCGGCACCGCCGGGTCCTTCGCCGCGTCCCGCCCGGTCAGCAGCACCGACAACGCCCGCCGTCGGCCCGGCTCCCCGTCCCGCACCGGCCAAGCCGCCAGCCCCCCGGCGACGTCCCCGGCACGCGGCGCCGCGACCGGCGTCGGCCCGTTTCCCCCGGGCCCGCCCGTCTCCGCCGAGGGGGATGTGCCATGGCGGTCTGCCGTCATTGCCTGCACCCGCCGTCTCGGGAAGAACGTCCCACGCCGATCGCCACCGCCTGCAGCATAAAGCCCGGCGATGCGACGCGTCGCCGGGGTCGCCACCCGCCCTTGACCGCACCGCAGCTACGCGCCCCACACTTCAACTCCCGTTGCCCGCCCCCACCCGCAGCCTTTACAATCCCCGGTTCGGCGGCCCCACCTCCGCCATCGCCCCGCCCAAGCCCCTACCCCACTCTCGGAGTGCCCCATGCGGTTGTTCGACGTCACCCGACTCTCTGTTTCCGTCGCCGCGCTCGCTTTGGCCGGTGTTGCCGTCGCGCAGGACGCGCCCGCCGCCGACGCCGTCCCCGCGCCCAACTCCGCCGAGGCCCGCGCCGACGGCCAACCCGGCAGCTTCCCCCTGCCCGACATCGCCTCCGACGCCTGGCAGCTCGAGCTCGACGCCGACCTGCCCCGCGTCATCGCCGTCGAGGACAACCGCGGCGTCACCCGCTGGTACTGGTACCTCAAGTACCAGGTCACCAACCCCACCGACCAGGACCGGCTCTTCATCCCCGAGGTCACCGTCGTCACCGACAACGGCACCATCGTCGAGGCCGGCCGGGGCGTCCCCGCCCGCGTCTACCCCGCCGTCGCCGCCGAGCTCCGCAACCCGCTGCTCGAGTCGCCGCAGGAGATCATCGGCACGCTCCGCCAGGGCGAGGACTTCGCGCGCGAGTCCGTCGCCATCTGGCCCGTGCCTGCCGAGGACGTCGACCGCTTCACCGTCTTCTTCTCCGGCCTCTCCGGTGAGTCGGCCAAGCTCATCCGCCCCAGCACCGGCGAGCCGCTCCTCGAACAGGCCCTTGACCCCGCCACCGGCGACCCCATGTTCGACGAGCAGGGCAACCCCGTGATGCGCGAGGTCATCGCCCGCCGCACCACCGCCCTCACCTACGCCACCCCCGGCACCCCCGCGTCCCCGCAGCAACAAACCATCCGGCTGCTGGACGAGGGACAGGTGATGCGGTGAGAACTCGGATGAAGCAGGCAGTTTGCCGATGAGTCAACCGATCGTCTCGTTCACACAACGATCGATCCAGGTACACGGCTACCCCGATTCGAATGCGGTCTGGCCAGTCGAGTACCCCATCGATGAACTACGTGTGATCGGCGTCGTCATTGTGGTCCTCTACGAGTACACGTCGGGTAGTCAAGATGTTCGATTTCGTAATCTCGAAGCATTCGATCTGAGCGGCAGACATCTCTGGCTTGCTGAGTTGCCTGGCACATCCGACTCGTGTGACTCGTACACGGGAATCCTGAGCGAGCACCCATTGACTGCCTACAGCTGGTCCGGCTGTCGATGCGAGATCGACTTAGCTACCGGCGAAATCCTCCGAGCCGACGTCGTCAAGTAGTCCAACCGCAGATTGCTGACGCTGTGTTTTCGCAGAGCGCGGTCTGCGCGGTGCGCTTTACACTGCCCCCGCATGGACCTGCTGCGGACGCGTGACGAACTGGATGCTTGGCGGAACGCTTCGACCGCATCGGTCGCCTTAGTGCCGACGATGGGGGCGTTGCACGATGGGCACCTGTCGCACATCCAACACGCCCGGGCCAACGCCGAGCGGGTGATCGTCTCGATCTTCGTCAACCCCACGCAGTTCGGGCCCAACGAGGACTTCGAGCGGTACCCGCGCGACCTCGACCGGGACCTGAAGCTCTGTGAAGCACACGGCGCCCACGCGGTGTTCGTGCCCGACGTGGAGACCGTCTACCCGCCCGACCAGCCCGCCGTCGAGATCAACGTCCCGAGCGTCGCGGCGGAACTCGAAGGCGCCGAGCGGCCCGGTCACTTCGCGGGGGTCTGCCGGGTGGTGATGAAACTGTTCGGCCTGGTGCGGCCGGACGTGGCGACGTTCGGGCGGAAGGACTACCAGCAGCTCACGGTGATCAAGGCGGTGGTCGCGGACCTGGCCGTGCCGGTCCGCATCGTCGAGGTGCCGACCACCCGCGAGCCCGACGGCCTGGCGATGTCCTCCCGCAACGTCTACCTCACGCCCGAGCAGCGGCAACGGGCCCTGACCCTGAACCGCAGCCTGACGAAGCTGAAAGATGCCGTGGACGCGGCCCCGGAAGTAGAACCCACACTCAACGCCGACGAGTTGGAGGCCCAACTCCTGGCCGACCTCCACGCCGGTGGCGTGACCGAGGTCGACTACGCCGTGGTCCGCCACGCCCGGACGCTCGCCCCGCTGAAAGACGGTTTCGACCCCCGCGACGCCGTCGCGTTGCTCGCCTGCCGGTTTGGCCAGACCCGGCTGATCGACAACCGGGCGTTGGGCTGAACCGCCCGCCTTGCAAGCGATTTGGGGTCGGGTACACTGTGCGGCTCGCCGTTCCACGGCCCCGTACCCGAACTCGTTTGCCCGTTCCCAGGAAGGTTTGCCATGTACGCCGTCATCGAAGACTCCGGCACGCAGATCAAGGTCGCCGAGGGCGACGTCATCACCGTCGACAAGCGCGAGCTCGCCGACGACCAGGCCGAGTTGACCTTCGACCGCGTGCTGCTGATCGGCGGCACCGACGGCGACGCGAAGATCGGCACGCCCGTGCTCGACGGCGCATCGGTTAAGGCCGACATCCTCGAAGAGGGACGGACCGACAAGATCAACGTCGTGAAGTTCAAGCGCCGCAAGGGCTACAAGCGCAACAACGGCCACCGCCAGGACTTCATCAAGGTGAAGATCACCGGCATCAAGGGCTGAGAAGCCGCCACAGTCTTTTGATTGCACTCTGAACCTCGGCCTCTCGCCGAGGTTTTTTTTATGGCTGGTTCGACCAGACGTACGCGAAGACCACGATCACGGCCACCAGCAGGATCAGCATCACCGCCACGGGCAGCCACACCGCCAGGAGGCATCCCAACGGCGTCTTCATCGGCGGCAACTGGGCGATGCCCTCGGCCAACTGCCGCACCGATGCTTCGTCGAACGACGGCGGGTCGCCGGCCTCGATCCGTTCGGCGACGGCTCGCAACTCCTCCGCGGTGAGGTTGTGGTCCGACAGCCCCAGGCTCCTGGCCTTGTCCTCGGGTGTCTCGGGCACGAAGCCGCACCGGGCGCACGCGGTGAACGCGCCGATCTTCTCGCCGCCGCATCGGATGCAGATCGCGAGCGTCATCCGCTGCTCCCGTTGATCACGCTAGGACGGGGGCGTCTCGACGTTGGCCGGGCAGGCGACCTCCCAGAGGTGCCCGTCGGGGTCGGCGAAGTAGCCGGAGTAACCGCCCCAGCCGACGGTCTCCGGCGGTTTGACGAGTCGACCGCCTGTCTTGGCGGCGTGGTCAAGGATGTCCCGTACCTCCCGGTTCGTCTCGACGTTGTGGGCGAGCGTGACGCCGCGAAACGCCGGGGAGCCCTGGTCGCCGTGATCGACGGTCGCGTCCTCGGCGAGCTTGTCCCACGGGTACAACGCGAGCGTGAGGTGTTGCAGCTTGAAGAAGACGATGTGCTCGGAGGCGTCTTCCACGGGGAACCCGAGGCCGTCGCGGTAGAACGCCGCGGCGCGGGACAGGTCGCGCACGCCGAGCGTGACGATCGTGATGCGCGGTTCCATGTCGGACTCCCCGCTGATGCCTTGGCGGTCAGTCGTACCGGAAGACGCCCTTCCGCCAGGCGTACATAAACGCGATGATCGTGGTCAGGATGAAGAACAGCATCCGGCTCAGGAAGATGCCGTTCCAGCCCGAGTCGTCGGCCAGGGACGGGAACGTCGCGGCCCAGGGGTAGAGGAAAACGATCTCGACGTCGAAGAGCAGGAACGTCATCGCGACGACGAAGAAGCGGACGTTGAAGCGTCGGCGGGCGCTGCCGAACGGGTTCATGCCGGACTCGTAGGTCGTGCCCTTGGTCTCGCCCTTGCGGCTGGGCCCGAGCAGGTGCGTCGCGACGAGGTTGAAGAAGCCGAAGGTGATCGCCATCAGCAGAAGCACGCCGAGCGCCGCCCAGAGGTGGAACCCGCCGGTTCCGGATGCGGTGGTCGTGGCCAGCACGGCGGGAAGAGATTCGGCGGTGGCGACGGGGCCGGTCGGCATCGCGGGCAGTGTACCGGCGGGGCGGTTCACGTGTTGCTTGCGCGGCGGTGACCCCGGGCTTGCGCGGCACGGGTAGCGTCCCGCCCAGAGGGGAAAGACGAGAGAGACCCGCGCCCACTCTGCCACCCGATTGGAGGATTGACATGCCCGCGATCCGTACCGGCCTGCTCGCCGCCGCGCTGTCCGTGCCCGCCGTTGTCGCACTGACCGCGGCCCCGGCGTCCGCCCAGTTCATGACGCCGATCGGCAGCTACGGGGCCGGCGTCTTCGACGACTCCGCCGCGGAGATCCCGGCCTACGACCCGGTGTCGCAGCGCCTGTTCGTGGTCAACGCGACCGTCGGTGTCGACGTGCTCGACCTGTCCGATCCGACCATGCCGACCAAGGTCACGACCATCGCTGCGCCGGGCGCGAACTCGGTGGACGTGTCCAACGGCGTGCTCGCGATCGCCCAGGCCGCCGCCGTCGAGACCGACCCGGGCGGCGTTCTGTTCTACGACGCCGCGGGCAACTTCGGCGACACCCTCGCCACCGCGACCGTTGGCGCCCTGCCGGACATGCTCACGTTCACGCCCGACGGCACCCGGCTGCTGGTCGCCAACGAGGGCGAGCCCGGCGCGGTCGATCCGGAAGGCTCGGTGTCGATCATCGATCTCAACCTCGCGGCGGGCCCGACGCTGACGCCGATCGTCTCCACCGTCGGGTTCGGCTCGTTCACGTTCGCCAACACGCCCACCACCCGCACGCCCGGTAGCGACCCCGGCCAGTCTGTCCGCATCGACCCCGCCGCCGCGTCGCTCGCCGCCGACGTCGAGCCGGAGTACATCGCCGTCGCGCCCGACGGGACCAAAGCGTTTGTCACGCTGCAAGAAGCGAACACCGTCGCCGTGGTGGATCTGACCAGCAACACCGTGGCCTCATTGCTGCCATTGGGCCTGATCGACCACACCCTGCCGAACCAAGGGCTCGACGCCTCCGACCTTGACGCCGGCGTGAACATCGCCAACTGGCCGGTGTTCGGCATGTTCATGCCCGACGCCATCGCGTCCTACGAAGCCAACGGCAACACGTACTTCGTCACCGCCAACGAGGGCGACGACCGCGGTGAAGACGAACGCATCGCCAACCTCACCCTCGAGCCCGGCGTGTTCCCCGCCAACATCCAGGACGACGACCAACTCGGCCGGCTCGGCGTTTCCACTTGGGACGGCGACCCCGACGGCGACGGCGACTACGACGCCCTCTACAGCTACGGCACCCGGTCCTTCACCATCTTCGACGAAGCCGGGCAGATCGTCTTCGACTCCGGCGACACGCTCGAGCAGGTCACCGCCGCCACGCCCGGCGTCGTCTTCAACGCCACCAACGACGAGAACGACTCTTTCGAGTCTCGCTCCGACAACAAGGGCCCCGAGCCCGAGGCCATCGAGATCGCCGAACTCGGCGGCGTGACCTACGCCTTCGTCGGGCTCGAACGCGTCGGCGGCGTGGCCGTCTTCGACATCACCGACCCCGCCAACAGCACGTTCGTCGACTACGTCAACCCGCGGGACTTCGGGGTCAGCGACACGCTGCTCGAGGCCGCCGTGGTCGCCGCCGCCGGCACGATCACGTCGGACCTCGGCTCGCTGGACCTCGGGCCCGAGGGGCTCCTGTTCATCGACGCCCTGGACTCACCCAACGGCCTGCCGCTGCTGGTCGTGGCCAACGAGGTGTCCGGCACGACGACGATCTACCAGGTGCCCGAGCCCGCCTTGGCGCTGCCGGCCGTGGGGGCGATGGCCCTGTTGCGGCGGAAACGCCGTTAAAGCGTTACGGCCCAACGGATAACCCGATTGTTCACGAAAACCCGCGCTCCGCGGGTTTTTTGCTTGCGGCCCCGAGATTCGCGGTACAATCCCGGCGTTGCCGACGGCTGTCGTCGGCGTTTTGCGATGTGAAGACCGTGGATTCTCGCGACTGCGTTTGTTTCAGCTCCGAGTGATCAGGCCTTCTCTTTCTTGGAGCTCGTGTAGCGATGAAGATGTACGTTGGGAATCTGCCTTGGAAAACGACGACGGAAGACTTGGAAGCCGTGTTCTCGAACTACGGCGCGGTGCAGGACGCAATCGTCCTGACGGATCGTGAGACCGGCCGTTCGCGGGGCTTCGGCTTCGTGACCATGGGCGACGAAGACGCCAAGAAGGCCATCGAGGCCCTCGACGGCCAAGACTTCGAGGGTCGGCCGTTGCGCGTCAACGAGGCCCAGGAACGCGCCCCGCGCGGCGGCGGCGGCGGTGGGGGCGGCGGCGGTTACCGCGGCGGCGGTGGCGGCGGTGGCCGCAGCGGCTCGACGTGGTGAGCCACGAAGTCAAGACGTAACGAAATCTCTGAACGGCTCCGCTTTCGGCGGGGCCGTTTTTCTTTTTGGGCGATCGGCGCGCGAGGCGTACCATGAATGCGGTGGGCGGAATCGTTGGATCGACACTCCACGGAGACCGCCGATGTTGAATCACGTGTTGCCGAACCGGGTCGTGGCCGTCGGCACGGCCGCGTCGATCGTGTTGTTGTCGTTGGGCGTGCCCGTGTCGAGTCAAACCCTGCAGGACCGCATCGACGCGGTGCGGATGAAGCGTGCCCTGGAAGCCCGGGAGCGCGCCGCCGCCGTCGCGCCGGCGGAGCCCGTCGTTACGATCGACAGCAAGCTCGCCCAACGCATCAACTTCCGGCTGGACCGCGTCGGGTTCCGCGAGTCGCTGGAGCGTTGGTCGGCCCGGGCGGACGTGCCGATGTTCATCAACTGGGCCGCGATGGAGAACGACGGCGTCGACCCGGAGGTGCCCGTGACGCTCGAGCTCGAGCAGCTGCCCGCGGCGCAGGTGTTGCTGGTGTTGATGGACGTGGGCTCGACGGAGTTCCGCTTCATCGCCGAGGTCGAGCCGTGGGGTGTGCAGGTGCGGACCCGCGAGCAGGCCAACCGCGACACGCAGGTGCGCGTGTACGACGTGGCGGACCTGGTGATGGCCATCCCGAGCTTCGACGACGCGCCGGAGCTCGAGCTCGGTGACGTGCTCGAGGCCAGCAACAGCAGCGGCGGCGGGCAGACGATCTTCCAGGACGACAGCGAGAGCGAGACGGACGAGCTGAGCAAGCAGGAGCGCGGCGAGGCCCTCGCCGAGACCATTCGGCAGACCGTTGAGCCGGACGTCTGGCAGAGCAACGGGGGCGAATACAGCTCGATGCGGTACGTCAACGGCCGGCTGATCGTCCGCGCCCCGGCGTACGTTCACAGCCAGATCGGCGGCAGCGCGGTGTTCGGTACCCCGGACAGCGAGACGGGGTACCGGCTACGCACCCCTCAGCCGGTCGCGCGCTCCGGCGCGACGCCCGGTGACTCCGACGCCCCCGACACCGCGGGCGTCAGCGGCGTCGAGCCCAACCCGCAGGCCGTGTCCGGTATCGACGCGGAGTGAGTGTGTGTGTGGGGCGATCACGCCCCTGCTTCACTTGTCAAAGAAAGAGCCTGAGCACTCGCGAGCCGGCGACGGTGTCGACGGAATCCGTGGCACAGTCCACGGCTCGCCAGCGCCGGCCCCCGCGTTCGGGCGGGACTCTTCGGGACGCAGCGCGGAACGGCGGAGGCGCCCGGCGGGCAACGCGGTGAGTCGGTCGGCGCGGATGCAGCGGGGGAACTCGAGGCTCGGGCCGCTGCACCGGCTCCTGTCGCAAGACCACGAAACGCAGGCCCGGGCACGTCACATCCGTCCGGCGAGGCGTCGCCCCACCCGCCGCGCTCCCCGCGGGGACGCCGGCTCTACCCCCGGGAGAAAACACACGACCGTGCGCAGGAAACTGCATCATCGCCTCGCGGCCCAGTACGTCGTCGCGAAAAACGCCGCCGCGCACAGCCAAAACACAACACTGATCCGCTAATCGATCTCAAGCATGTCGAATCCAACGCCGGTGCATGTCAATGCAAGCACGAAGGTGACGTATGACACCAATGGCGGCCGATGACGAGCTGGTTGGATGTCAGTCATGGTTGAACCAGTAGGCCATGAAGCCAAGAAGGATGGCAAAGGCCCACAGCAGAACCGCGACCCAGATGTTGTTGTCGACGATCACCATGCCCAGCAGCACGCAGGCGAACGCCAGCAGCCAGAGCCAAGTCCGTGGCCGGAACAACCCTTCGAGACACCCGCCGGGGTCGCCCGCGTCGCCGAGGATGTCTAGGTCGGGCATGCGTGGAGCCTACACCCCGTCGCTCTTCACGCGTGCGATGTCGGCGCCGAGTTGTTGCAGGGTTGATTCCATGCGCTCGTAGCCGCGGTCGAGGTGGTAAACGCGGTTGATCGTGGTCGTGCCGCGCGCCGCCAGGCCGGCCAGAACCAGACCCGCCGAAGCGCGTAGGTCAGAGGCCATGACCGGCGCGCCGACCAGCTCGCGGGTGCCCTGGATCAACGCGGTCGGGCCGATGCGTTGGATGTCGGCGCCCATGCGTTGGAGCTCTGGGACGTGGAGGAACCGGTCGGGGAAGATCTTCTCGGTGACCATCGAGTTGCCGTCGGCGAGGGTGAGCAACGCCATGAGCTGGGCCTGCAGGTCGGTGGGGAACCCGGGGTGCGGCTGGGTGACGGCGGTGCAGGCGCTGAGCCGGCGCTGGGTGACGACGCGGACGGTGTCGCGGTGCCCGGGCGTGGCGTCGTTGTCGGATTCCAGTGTGACGCCGACTTCTTCGAGCCGGTCGAGGAACGCGCCGAGCATGTCGGTGGGGAAGTTGGTGAGCGTGACGTCGCCGGCGGTGATGGCGGCGGCGATGACGTACGTTCCGGCTTCGATGCGGTCGGGGATCACGTCGTACGGCGTGTCGCCGGTCCCGTGCAGCTCGTCGACGCCGTGGACGGTCAGGCGCGGTGAA
>JANQPR010000171.1 GCA_028285385.1 Phycisphaera sp. | reverse complement strand
CCATCGCTCGGGCGCGCTCCGGCGTCCAGACGCGGGACCTGGGGCGGGCGGTCGAGCGGCGCGTCCGCCGCGGCGGGTTCCGTGTGATCCGCTCGCTCTACGGGCACGGAGTCGGCCGCGCGGCCCACGAGGCCCCGAACGTCCCGAACTTCGACGACCCCCGCTGCACGGACCCTTTGCACGAAGGGCTGGTCCTCACGGTGGAACCCATCGTCTCGGCGGGCAGCGGTCACGCGATCGAAGACGGCGAGTGGGTGATCCGTACCGCCGACGGGGCACGGTCCGCCCACCACGAGGAGACTATCGTCGTCACCAACGGTCGCCCGCTGGTGCTGACCGCGGCTTGAGTGGCTCCTTGTTCAAAGCAAGCCAGCAGCGCCGTCCGGGCAACATTGCAGCGGCGTTCGCGGCGTCTCCGCTACGCTGAGTCTCCGCGTTCATGCCCGACCCCACCGCCGATCTCGCGTACCTCACCCCCGATCTCCCGGGTGTCGGTGGCACCCTCAAGGAGCGGCCAGAGGACTTTCTCGTTGAGGAGCAGCCGCTCTACGAGCCGACCGGGGAGGGCGAGCACCTGTACGTCTTCGTTGAGAAACGCGAACTCACGACGCACGACCTAATCAAGCGCGTCGCCAAGGATTTCCGGGTGGGCAAGCGCGAGGTCGGTCACGCGGGGCTCAAGGACAAGCACGCCGTCACCCGGCAACACCTGTCGGTCCACCTGCCCGAGGCGGACCCGGAGGAGGAAGCCAAGGCGGTCGAACGCATCGAGTACCACCCCAAGATCAGGGTGCTTTGGGCGGAACGGCACGGCAACAAGCTGCGGCGCGGGCACCACGGCGGGAACCGGTTCGTGATCAAGGTGCGCGGCGTCGAGCCCACGGCTGTGCTCCGGGCGAAGCCGGTCTTCGAGCAGATTGCGCAGCGTGGCGTGCCGAACTACTTGGGCGAGCAACGCTTCGGCTACCGCGGCAACTCGGCGACCCTCGGTAAGCTGCTGCTGCAGTCGCGCTACCACGACTTCCTGGACGAGTTGCTCGGCGCGGCGGGCCCGAGTGACCGGGAAGAGTTGGCCGAGGCGAGGCAGCGCTATCACGCCGGCGACTACCTCGGGGCGCTCGAGGTCTGGCCCAAGGCGCTGCCCTACGACCGGCAGGCGCTCGACGCGCTGCGGCAAGGCAAGTCGCCGGAGGATTGCGTCCGGACGATCGCGTCGTCGCAGCGGGATTTTCTGGCGTCGGCGTTGCAGTCGGCGGTCTTCAACACGGTTTTGGATACACGTGTCCGCGCAGCCACTTGGGACCGTCTTCTGCCCGGGGACGTCGCGTGGAAGCACGAGAACCGCGCGAAGTTCACGGTCGACGACGCCACGGCCGCAACCGAGAACGCGGCCGGGGGACGCGTCGAGCGGTTCGAGGTGTCGCCGTCGGGCCCGCTGCCAGGCGTGGACACCATGCCCGCCACCGCCGGCAGCGAGGTCGAGCGCATTGAACGCGACGCCGTCGCCGCCCAGGGCGTCGAGCCCGCGCTCCTCGCGCAGGACCACCCGCTCGCCTCGGTCAAGGGCGACCGCCGGCCGCTGCGGGTTCCCGTCCGCGACCTGGACTACTCCGGCGGGGCGGACGAGCACGGCCCTTACCTTCGCGCGAGTTTCGAGCTCCCCCGCGGGGCCTACGCCACGATGGTGCTCCGCGAGGTGATGAAGCCCGGCGTTGAACCGACCTGAGACATCCGCCACAATGCCCGGCTCGACGCACCGGCCCCACCGACGGACGCCCACCCGATGAAAGCCAACGACCTCAAGCCCGGCCAAGTCCTGAACCTCGACGGCCAACTCCTCCTCGTCACCAAGACCGAACACGTCAAGCCCGGCAAGGGCGGCGCGTTCGTGCAGGCGAAGCTCAAATCCATCAAGCACGGCAACGTCACCGAGAAACGATTCCGCAGCGTGGACGAGGTCGAGTCCACCAACCTCGACCGCCGGGATATCGAGTTCCTCTACGCCGAGGGCAAGGACGGCGTGTTCATGGACTGTGAGTCGTACGACCAGTTCACGATCATGGAAGACACGCTGGGCGACGCGCTGCTGTTCTGCAAACCCAACGAAGTGATCAAGGGCCTGTTCTACGAGGGTCAGCCGCTGACGCTGGAGCTGCCCGCGTCGGTCGAGCACGAGATCGCCGAGACCGAGCCGGGCATCAAGAACGCGACGGCGACGAACGTGATGAAAGAAGCGGTCACCGAGACCGGGCTGAAGGTCCGCGTCCCGCCGTTCATCAACGCCGGCGAGGTCGTGAAGATCAACACCGAGACGCGCGAGTACCTCGGTCGGGTGAACGAGTAGGCAGGTCTGTTCGGGTTTACCGCGGAGATGAAAACGCCCCGCCTGTACGCCGACCTCGCCTGGCTCTGGCCGTACCTTTCGCCGCCGGGCGACTACGTCGAAGAAGCGGCGCTGCTCAACGAGTTGATCGCCGAGCGGTTAGGGCACGGGCCGAAGCGGATCCTCGAACTCGGGGCCGGCGGCGGGCACACGCTGGTGCACCTGTGCGAGGCTGGGGCAGAGGCGTCACGGATGGTCGGCGGGTGGGACGGGATCCACGAGGGCGTTGCGGTGGACCTGTCGGAGCCGATGCTCGCGAACTGCCGGGCGCTGATCCCGGGGGTCGAGACGCACCTTGGCGACATGCGATCCGTTCGGCTGGGCAAGACGTTCGATGCGGTTCTGATCCACGACGCGGTCGACTACCTGCTCAGCGAGGACGACATCCGCCAAACGCTCGACACGGTCGCGGCACACCTGGAGCCCGGTGGACTCGCGTTTATCGCGCCGACGTACACCGCGGACACGTTTGTCGATGGCGAGGTCGCCGACGACGGGACCACGATTGAAGATGCGCAGGCGGTCACCTATTTCAGCTACGTCCACGACCCGGACCCGTCCGACACCACCTTCGAGATGATCCTGCTCTACCTGATCCGGTCCCCGGCCGATGCCACGCCGTTGCGTCGCGTCGAGGTGGTCGAAGATCGACACACCTGCGGGCTGTTCAGCATCGCGCGGTGGCTGTCGTTGATGGGGGGAGCCGGGTTTGACGCGAGCCTGGTCGAGCAGGAGGGCGGGGCGTGGTCGTTGTTCCTCGGCCGGCTTCGCGGCTGAGCCGACACGGCAACGATGACGGCGCAAAAAAAGAGACCCGGCGGACGCGTCCTTGCGTCGCCGTGGCAGTCCGTTGCCGGGTGGTCTCTTTGGGGTGTCCGCGGAACCGGCCGAGCGTCCTTGCTGGCCCTGAAAGCGGGGATGGTTCCGTTGCGGACGGGTCGGTGTCCTTACCGACCGAGGTGTTGTACAAGGAATCGTCCAATAAATCAACGAGAGATGAAAGATTTTTTGAAGATCTTGTGGGATAGACGATTTTTTTTGCCAATTTCTCGATCTGAAGTCCTGATCACTGGATTTTTGAGTGATTTTTACGGATATTGAGCGGGTGGCAGCCCTCGATTCTGCAGAAAATCTGAAGTCTCGCCGGGGGCAAGTCCTCCGCTCAGCCCGCAAGCACGCCGGGCTGTCCGCGCGTCGATTGGCCGAGCGGATCAACGACCGCACCGCTGGCAGCGACCTGACCGAGAACGCGATCTACGCCTACGAATCAGGGCGGGTATTGCTCTCTCGGGAGGCCGCCGAGCGAATCGCCGAGGTACTCAGGCTGCCGGTGGGGCACCTGCTCGTGGGCGACCCGGACTATGCCGTGCTTCCATCGGCAAGCCCTGGTTCGAGCACAGAAGACGTGGCCGTCCTGCCGGGCTTGAGCCACGCGGGTCTGTCTCCGGCCGAGGTGGCAGCGTGGCGAGCGGCCTGCACGGCGTTGGCGCCGCTGGGCCAGCGATTGGTGGACGCGACCGGGGTGCTCTGCCGGCAACTGGAGGTGCCCCGTTTCTCGTTGCCGAGCCCGGCCGGTTTTTCGGCCAGTTTCGAGCTCGTCGCCGCTGACGCCCGGTTCCTGTCCGAGCACCCCGAAGCGCTTCGGGTTCGCGACTTGCAGGCCGATGCGTGGTACGAACGGCCGCAGGCGTTGGTCGAGGCGGGGGCCTCGCTCGGAAAGGTTGCCGGCGACCAATACCGCCAGCTCGAAGTCGCAGGCCAGGAGCGAGGCAACTGTGGCCCGTTGTGCGCTGACGCGGCGACCAAACTGCGGCAGGAATGGGACCGGCTCGTCACCGCGCTCGGCCCGGTTTGGCAAGCCGCTCACCCGCGCTGAATCGAACGGCCAATCCGTGTTTAAACGGCCTTGGCTGGGGCCATGGGGTATTCTTCCCTCTTCATGTGGTGCGTGCGTTTCATGGCGTGGCGGGGGTGTCGACCCGTGCGGTGTGCCTACGCCGAGACCCAGCTGACGCGGGCGGCGCGGTGGTTGGTGGTTGTCGGTCTCGCCTGGCTGTCGGTCGGATGCGACCGTTCCGGCAACGACATGGACCTGTTCAACCTGCAGACCTACACCGCGGCCCCGTACGCCGAGGTGCTTAAAGCCGCCGTGGTCGACGGCCGGGTCGACTACCGCGTGGTCCGGGACGGGTACCTGCCGCCGCTCGAGAAGTACCTGGAACTCGTCGCCGAGTTCGGCCCCAAGACGCACGGCCCGGGCAGCGACACCCGCTTGTTCTTCCAGCCCCGGCACAGCGTCGCGTACTACCTCAACGCCTACCACGCCCGGCTGATCCAGACCTGGCTCCAGCACGGCGCCGCCGACCCGTCGCCCGGCTTCGCGCTCGACCCGGCTTGGCTCGACGTCAAGCACTCGGTCGAAGGCCGGGAACTGAGTCTGAACGAACTCGCCGACCTCGCCCGCCGGGCCGCCCGGTTCTACGACGAGCGCCGGCTCGAACGCAACGAGGTCGGGCCCAAGACCCGGGACCTGCAGTTCCTCGTCGAGTTCGCCGTCGATCAGAACACGGCCGACGCCCCGCCGCTGCCCACGCCGACGCTCGACCCCGAAGCCGTCAAGCAGCAACTCGTGTCGCACATCCTTACCTACTTCGGCCGGCCCGACACGTTTCGCGTCACCGAGGGCAGCGTCAGCGCCCCGGCCGTACTTCAACGTGTCGCCGACACCGTGCCCCAGTTCCCGCGGTTCCTCGAGGCCTATATTCCCGACGGCCACCCCGAGAAGTTCACGATCATCCGTGCTGCGCGAGACGGCACGTTGACCTACCGGCCGGTTGATCTCACGTTCGTTGCGCCGTACCTCGATCCGCCGTCACAGCCTTCGCCGTGAGGCTCCGAACTCCCCGCTGAACGCCGGAGCCCTGCCATGCGTTACCGACGGCTCGCCCCGCTCGACCGCGACATCTCTGTCCTCGGCTTTGGCGGGATCGTCCTCACGGATCGGCCGCAGGACGAGTGCGACCGCGAGGCCGCCGCCGCCTTCGACGCCGGGATCACCTACTTCGACGTCGCGCCGCAGTACGGCAACGCCCAGGAACTCATGGGCCCGGCGCTGCGTCCGTACCGCGACCGCGTCACCCTCGCCTGCAAGACGCTCGAACGCTCGGCGGAAGGCGCATCGCGGGAACTCGACGACTCGCTGCGCAAGCTCCGCACCGACCGCTTCGACATCTACCAACTCCACAGCATGACCACGCCCGAGGACGTGGACACGGCCTTGGGCCCCGGCGGCGCGCTCGAGGCCTTCGAGGCAGCACGCGACGCGGGCAAGGTCCGATTGCTCGGCTTCTCGGCGCACAACGAGGACGCGGCGCTACGCCTGATCGAGACCGGCCGGTTCGACACCATGCTCTTCCCGCTGAACTTCACCATGTTTGACGCCGGCGGCTTCGGCCCGCGCGCCCTGGCCGCCGCCAACGAGCGCGGCATGGGCGTGTTCGCGCTAAAGGCCATGGCCCGCGGCCGCATCCCCGCCGGCGACGAGCGCAACTACCCCAAGTGCTGGTACTCCGCCGAGGACCGCCCGCCGATCGCGGGCATGCTGTTGCGCTACACGCTCAACCTCCCGGGCGTCCTGGCCGCGTTGCCGCCGGGTCAGCCCGAGTTGTTCCGCGTCGCCTGCGAGCACGCCGACGCCGTCGACACCCCGCTCAGCGACGCGGAGATCGAAACCCTTCGCGAGGCGATGCAAGGCCACACCCTGCTGTTCCCCGCGGCCGCGTGACCGCGGCGGGTCCCCGACCCGTCAGCAGAAGAACCGGTACGCCGGGATGTCGCCGGCCATCGGCACCTCCGGCACGGGCGGGACGTCCGGCTGACTCCGCCACCCTTCGCCGTAGGCGTTGTTCCGCTTCTCTTGGGTCAACTCCAGCCCGGGTTTCTCGACGACCGCTCCCGACACCGGGTCGCGCAGCGTCGCGTCGATCGCGTCGGTTGGCTCGTCCAACGCCTGCAATACTTCGTACAAATCCTCCTTGAACCGCTTCCGCGTACGATCGCCGAAACGCGCCTCCGTTGCCTCCATGAACGACTCGATTTGCCGCCCGTTGATCGCGTCCAGCACATACCACCGGTTGTCGACCAGCACGATCGGGAGGTCGTTCTGCCACACTAGGCCCTCGAACGCGCCGACGCGTTGCCATTCCCGGGGTGTATAGTCGGACCTGAAATCGTCCAAGGCCTCCGGGATCAGCACACCGGCGATGACCCCGATCGCCAGGCACGTCGCGGCCAGTGACCACTTGCCCGTTTGTTTCTTGCCCATCAGTGTTCTCCAGGGATGCGCGACGCGCAGGCACGCGTCGCGGTAGGTTGAGACGTCGCCGAAGTCGGCCCCGGCCTTGGCCTGCGCGCTCTGCGCGTCGAGGCCGGCGGCGCGGGCGTCGCGCGCCGACGCGTCGAGATGGAACGCGAACTCCTCGTCGATCTCGTCGCGGGCCCGCTCCGGCTTGCGTCGCCGTTCGTGCTTCTCGAAGGGGTCCTTCACGACGGCACCCCCTCGGCCCGCGTGGGGCCTTGCCCGCCGGCCATCACCCGCGTGACCGCCGCGGCCATCGCCGACCACGCGGTCTGGTCCCGCTTGAGCCGCTTCCGGCCCGCGGCGGTCAGCCGGTAGAACTTCGCCCGGCGGTTGTTCTCGCTCGTGCCCCACTCGGCGGTCAGCAGCCCGCGTTTCACCAGCCGGTGCAGGGCCGGGTACAGCGAGCCCTCTTCGACGCCCAGCACCCCGCCGGAGGTCTGCTCGATCCGCCGGACGACGCCGTACCCGTGCCGGGGCTCGTCGGCTACCGTCCGGAGGATCATCATGTCCAGCGTCCCGCGCAGCAGCTCGGGCGCGGGCGGGTCGGGCGTCGGCATCGGCGGCGGTGGTGGGGCGGGTGGCATGGATGGCTGCCCTTGAGTTTCTAGGGCAAGCGTAGCGGGGTCTCCCTAGAAATGCAAGGGGAAAGGCCAGGCGGATCGTTTTCGCCCCGGTGCCGTTCGCAAACTTCCAAACCCGCGACGCCGACGCGAGGCCCTGCAAAGCGGTCGATTACACTGCCTGGCTCGCCGATGAGAGCGATCCCTGCGATCCGCGCTATTTTGGCCTCAACCCTCGACTCCCGACCCTCAACCCTCCCGACGAATGACCGCTGCCTCGACCCCTGCCCCCGGGAGCGTCGCCCCGCCGCTCGACCCCGCCACCAAGTCCATGGACGAACTCGTCGCGCTCTGCAAGCGCCGTGGCTTCGTCTACCCCGCCTCCGAGATCTACGGCGGCCTCAACGGCTTCTGGGACTACGGCCCGCTCGGCACCGCGCTCAAGAACGCCATCCGCGACCACTGGTGGAAACACAGCGTCGAGTGCCCGCCCCTCGACCCCGACACCGGCGAGCCCGTCAGCATCGTCGGCCTCGACTCCTCCATCATCCAGAACCCCAGGACCTGGGAAGCCTCCGGCCACGTCGGCGGGTTCAGCGACCCGATGGTGGACTGCACCGAAACGAAGAAGAGGTACCGGGCCGACCAGGTCGAGGTGCTCGTCGTCGAGGGCAGGGGCAAATGGGCGTTTATGGAGAACCAGCCCGACACGATCGCCAAGAAGCTCAAGAAGGCCGGCGTCGCGCTCGACGACGGCGAACGGAAGCTGCTGCCGGACTTCGACCTGTCAGAGTTCGCCTCGATCATCGCGCCCGACACCGACAAGCCCGGCACGTTCACCGAGCCGCGCGAGTTCAACCTGATGTTCTCGACGTACGTCGGCGCGTTGGCGACGGAAGACAACAAGGCCTACCTCCGCCCCGAGACCGCGCAGGGCATCTTCCTGAACTACAAGAACGTCCTCGACACCATGCGCGTCAAGGTGCCGTTCGGCATCGCGCAGATCGGCAAGTCCTTCCGCAACGAGGTCACGCCCCGGAACTTCATCTTCCGCTCCCGCGAGTTCGAGCAGATGGAGATGGAGTGGTTCTGCGCCCCGGAAGACTCGCCCAAGTGGTACGAGTTCTGGAAACAGGAGCGCATGGACTGGTGGAAGACGCTCGGCATCGCCGAGGCGAACCTGCGCTTCCGCGACCACGACGACGACGAGCTCGCGCACTACTCGAGGATGTGCGTCGACGTCGAGTACAAGTACCCCTTCACCGCCCCCGGCTTCGGCGAACTCGAGGGCGTCGCCCACCGCGGCTGCTTCGACCTCACCCAGCACCAGGAACACTCCAAGACCAAGATGGAGTACTTCGATCAGGAGCGTCAACTTGCCGCGAAGGCCGAGGGCAAGAGCAAGGAAGAGATCGACGCGGTCAGCAAGTACATCCCGAACGTGATCGAGCCGGCGAGTGGTTTGACGCGGGCCGTGCTGGTTTTGCTGTGCGAGGCGTTCACCCCGACGCCCGACCGCAAGGGCTCGGCCTACATCATGTCGTTCAAGCCGAAGTTCGCGCCGGTCAAGGCGGGGGTCTTCCCGCTGGTCAACAAGGACGGCATGCCCGAGGTTGCGCGGAAGCTGTACCTGTCGCTGCGCGAGAAGCACGCCGTCGAGTACGACGCCAAGCAGAGCATCGGCAAGCGGTACGCCCGGATGGACGAGATCGGCACGCCGTTCTGCTTCACCGTGGACGGCGACACGCTCGACGACCAGACCGTCACCGTCCGCGAGCGCGACACGCTCGCGCAGGAGCGCATCCACGTCGACCAAGTCGAGGCGTACCTCGACGCCAAGCTCGCCGAGTAACACGCGTTTCAGTGCGGCATCTCGCCACCCCGAAACTCGCCCACAAAAAAACCCGCGGCCGGCGCGGCGCGGGTCGGGTGAGCGAGAAAAGGGCGGCTCGTGCTCGGGCGTTCTCTCTCCCCGTCCCCCCGTGGGACCTCTCCTCCAATAAGTGCATCGAGCCGGTCGCCGCCACGAGAACTATACCGGCTCGGCCGGGCGGTATAGGGGGATGACCCTGATTCAACCCGTAGTTTCAGAAGTTTCAGTGTTTCCCGGCCGGGGATCGCCCGCGCGGTGAGCGGGCTGACCCCCGCCGGCCGTTACCATGCCGGCTTCACTCGGAGCCTGGCATGGCATTCATTCTGGCGTTGGACCAGGGCACGACCAGCTCACGGGCGCTGGTGTTTGACGAAGCCGGCCGGGTCCGGGCGCTCGCGCAACGCGAGTTCACACAACACTTTCCGCAACCCGGCTGGGTCGAGCACGACCCCGAGGAGATCTGGCAGACCCAGGCCCAGGTTGCTGTCGAGGCGGTGCAGAAGGCGGGCCTGACCGGGGTGGACATCCGGGCCATCGGCATCGCGAACCAGCGGGAGACGACGCTCGTCTGGGACCGCGCGACCGGCCGGCCGATCCACCGGGCGATCGTCTGGCAGGACCGCCGGACCGCCGACGCGTGTGACCGGCTCCGGGCCCGCGGCGTCGAAGGCCTGATCCAGCGAAAGACCGGGCTCGTCGTCGACCCGTACTTCTCGGGGACGAAGGCGGCGTGGCTGCTCGACCACGTCGACGGCGCGCGAGAACGAGCCGAGCGCGGCGAGCTGGCCTTCGGCACGATCGACACTTGGCTGGCGCACCGGCTCACCGGCGGCGCGCTGCACGTCACCGACGCCAGCAACGCGTCGCGCACGATGCTGTTCGACATTCATGCCGGGCGGTGGGACGACGAGTTGTGCGGTGGGATCGGAGTCCCGCGGGCGGTGCTGCCGGAGGTGCGGTCGAGCGGCGAGGTGCTGGGCGAGGCCTTGGCGATCCCTGAACTCGAAGGCGTGCCCATCGCGTCGCTCGTCGGCGACCAGCAGGCGGCGACGTTCGGGCAGGTGTGCGTCGAGCCCGGCATGGCGAAGAACACCTACGGCACCGGGTGCTTCCTGCTCATGAACACGGGTGACACGGCCCGCGCTTCGCAGAACCGGTTGCTGAGCACCGTGGCCTGGCGGCGCGACGACGCCACGAGCTACGCCCTGGAAGGCGCGGTGTTCGTCGGCGGCGCGGCGGTGCAGTGGCTGCGTGACGGGTTGGGGGTGATCGACCAGGCCCCGGACATCGAGGCGTTGGCGAACGAAGCGCCGGACAGCGGCGGGCTGTACTTCGTGCCGGCGTTGGCCGGGTTGGGGTCGCCGCACTGGGACCCGCACGCCGCGGGCACGATCGTCGGCATCACGCGGGGCACAACCCGGGCGCACCTCGCGCGGGCGACGCTCGACGCCATCGCGCACCAGGTGGCCGACCTGGTCGAGGCGATGTCCGCCGACGCGGGCGCGCCGCTGTCCGAGCTGCGGGTCGACGGCGGCGCGGCGGCGAACGACCTGCTGATGCAGACGCAGGCCGACCTGCTCGGCGTCCCCGTCGTCCGGCCCGAGACGCTGGAGACGACCGCGCTTGGCGCGGCGTACTTGGCCGGGCTGGCCGTGGGGTATTGGGGCGGCGTCGAGCAGATCGCGGCGAACTGGAAGGCCGATCGACGGTTCGAGCCGCGGCGGTCGCCGGACGACGTCAAGTGCGCGCGGGAGCGTTGGCGGGACGCGGTCGCGCGGGCTCTCGGCTGGGGCCGAGGAGCGGTCGATGCGTCGTGAAGGGATGTGGCGTCGGCTGCGGGAGCGCCGCGAGCCGTGGGACATGGTCGTGATCGGCGGGGGCGCGACCGGCTTGGGCGTCGCGGTGGACGCCGCGTCTCGCGGGTACGACGCCGCGCTCTTCGAGCAGTCTGATTTCGGACAGGGCACGTCGAGCCGGTCGACGAAGCTGGTCCACGGCGGGGTGCGTTACCTGCAACAGGGCGACGTGTCGCTGGTGATGGAGGCGTTGCGCGAACGTGGCCGGCTGCGCGACAACGCGCCGCACCTCGTCCATGAACTGCCGTTCATCGTGCCCAGCTACCGGTGGCGAGACTCGTGGTTCTACGGCATCGGGCTCAAGGTGTACGACCTGCTCGCGCGGCGCTACCGCTTTGGCAAGTCGACCCACGTCTCGCGCGCTGGTGTTCTCGAATCGATCCCGACCATTCAGCGCGACAAGCTGCGCGGTGGCACGCGCTACTTCGACGGGCAGTTCGACGACGCACGGCTGGCGATCACGCTGGCGCAGACTGCAGCAGACCACGGCGCGGTGGTGCTGAACTACGCCCCGGTCCGTGGGTTGCTGAAAGACGGCTTGGGACGCACCAGGGGCGTGCGGATCGAGGACGCGGAGACGACCGAGATCTTGGAAACGCCCGCCAAGGTCGTGGTCAATGCGACGGGCGTCTTCGTCGACAGCGTCCGACGCATGGACGACGGGGCGGTCCCCCCGATGGTTACGCCGAGCCAGGGCGCGCACGTCGTGCTGGACCGCCAGTTCCTGCCGGGCGACACGGCGTTGATGGTGCCGCGGACGGACGACGGCCGGGTCATGTTTGCGATCCCGTGGCAGGGCGTCACGGTCGTCGGCACGACGGACACGCCGATCGATGCAACCCCGCTCGAACCGCGGGCGCTGCCCGAGGAGGTCGACTTCATCCTCGACACGGCGGGGCGGTACCTGGCCGAGCGACCGACGCGGCGCGACGTCCGCAGCGTGTTTGTCGGGGTCCGGCCATTGGTGAAGGCGGGCGCCACCGGCAACACCGCGAAGCTCTCGCGCGATCACACCGTCACGATCGACGACCGCTCGGGCCTGGTCACCGTTGCCGGCGGGAAGTGGACGACCTACCGGCACATGGCAGAGGACGTCGTGGATCAGGCGGCGGGGGTGGCGGCGCTTCCGACGCGAGCTTGTGTCACGGAAGACCTGCGGCTTCACGGGGCTTTGGCGGAAGCCCTGACCGATCGCAACGGTAACGACCCGCTGAGCGTTTACGGTTCAGACGCCGCCGCGCTCCGCGCGATGACCGCTGAAGACTCGAGCCTCGGGGAGCCGCTGCACCCAGCGTTGCCGATCACGGCGGCGCAGGTGCGCTGGGCATGCGAACACGAGATGACGCGCCGCGTGGAAGACGTTTTGTCCCGCCGGACACGGTGCCTGATTTACGACGCCGCGGCCGCAACCGAGGCGGCGCCGGCGGTCGCCCGGGTCATGGCGGAGTGTCTCGGACACGACGCCGCATGGGAACGCGACCAGACCGAGTCGTTCGCCGCTCTGGCCGAGGGGTACCGTTGCCCGCCGGCGGCGGACTGAATGAGGCTCAGAAAGATGACTGGGCGAGCCGCGTGCACGGAACTGAGTCGATCGAGAAAACGGAGAGGGAGGGATTCGAACCCTCGGTGACGCGGACGCCACACCGGTTTTCGAAACCGGCTCCTTCAGCCACTCGGACACCTCTCCGGGTCGGTCCCGGGCATATTGCCGCGGTCGCGGAATATAGCATCGTCGAGCGTCGCCGTGGGCGGTCACGAACGGCGGGCCGATCCGGTATCTTTCCGTCGTTCGGTTCAGCGTAGAGGTCTGACGAAGCCATGGACACGCCGCCCGCCGACATCTCGGACTTGCTGACGCCCGGCCGACGCGTGACCGTCATCCAACAGATGCAGCTCAAGGGCTGGACCAACCGGATCACCGGCACCGTCGAAGGCTTCGAGCAAAGCAAGACCGGCTCGTGGTACGCCCACGCAAAGGATGACCGGCTCTGGCTCGATCGCTTGACCCTCGAGCTCGACGACGGCGAGATCGTCGCGATTAACCTCGACCGCTACAGCCGGATCGAGCCCGCCGATGAACTGGAGACCGGTGACGCCGGCGACCCGAACCCGGAGGCGGCGTGATGAGTGCCGGCGTGTCGGACCCGCAGCTTGAAGTCACCGCGGAGGACGCCGCGGCGTTGCGCGAGGCCGGCGAGCTGTCGCTGCTGCTTGACGTGCGGACGCCGATGGAGGTGGAAACCGCATCCATCGACGGTGCGACGGTCGTGCCGATGAGCGAGTTGGACGGTCGGGTCGATGAGCTGGCGGAGCATCAGGACAAGAAGGTCGTCGTTTTCTGCCACGGCGGGGTGCGTTCGCTCAAAGTGACCCAGTTCCTGCGGGATCAGGGGTTCGACGATTCGTGGTCCATGGCCGGCGGGATCGATGCGTGGTCGCAGCGGGTAGACCCGAGCGTGCCGCGGTACTGAGTTTGTTCATGGCACTGTGGTGACTCGGTGGCCGACACGCCGAACCGTGAGGCGATGGGCATGGCGCTTTGTGATTGGAAGACGCTGCACGGCGACGTGTTCACGGGTTGTCGCTGTGTCGTGACCGGCGGGGCGGGTTTCATCGGGTCGCACCTGGCTGAGGCGTTGCTGCAACTCGGGGCGGAGATCGTGGTGCTCGACGACCTGTCGCGCGGCGACCGCGGGAACGTCGACGCCTTGGCGTCGATGGGCGTTGGCGCCTTCCGGTTCGTGCACGGCTCGATCACGGACGAGGCCGCGGTGGATGAAGCGATCGATGGGGCGGCGTTTGTGTTCCACCAAGCGGCGTGGGGCAGCGTGCCCGGCAGCGTGGACGACCCGGCCGGCTACTTCGCCGTCAACGAGCGTGGCACCATGAACGTGCTCCAAGCGGCGCGAAATGCCGGAGTAGCACGTGTCATGTTCGCGGCGAGCTCGTCGGCGTACGGCGACACCGAAGTCTTGCCCAAGGTCGAGACGATGCCCGTGCTCGCCCGCAGCCCGTACGCCGCAAACAAAGCGGCCGGCGAGGCGATGCTTCGCGCCTGGGCGAACAGCTACGGGGCAACCGGCGGACGGGGCGATCTCGACACCGTGTCGCTGCGCTACTTCAACATCTTCGGCCCCAGGCAGAACGCGAACTCGGCCTACGCCGCGGTGATCGCCGCGTTCGCGAAGGCGCTGCTCAACGGCAGACGGCCGGTGGTCTTCGGCGACGGGGAGCAGTCGCGCGACTTCACCTTTGTCGACAACGCCGTGCACGCCAACCTGCTCGCGGCGCGGGCCGACGCGCCGCTCGGGGGCGAGGTGATCAACATCGCCTGCGGTCGGGCCGTGACCGTGAACGAGTTGGCCTCCCACATGGCTGCGCAGCTCGACCGCCCGGACCTTGTGCCTGAGTACCGCGACGAGCGGGCCGGAGACGTGAAGCACTCCCTCGCCGACCTGGGCAAGGCCGAACGGCTGATCGGGTATCGGCCGATCGTCGGCTTCGAGGCGGGTTTGTCCGCGACGGTGGCTTGGTATCGGCAGCAGCACGCCGCGGCAGTTTGACGTAGCGCCAGGCGGCATGCGCTCAGAAGTCCTTTACGGAGCCGCGGGCCGGCCTTAGCATCTGCCCATGTCGCAATCCCCGATCGACACGCCGACCGCCCGGGGATACGAGCCGCCCAAGACCGTGCAGTTCAGCGTATTCCTCGACAACCGCGTTGGCCGGTTGCTCGACCTCCTTGAAGTCTTCGATCACGGCGGGCTGACGCTCGCGGGGCTCAGCGTCGTCGACTCGGCGGACCACGCGGTTGTCCGCCTGCTTACGTCCAACTCCGACCTGGCGCGCCGCCTGCTCAACCGTTTCGAGCACGCGTGCAGCGAGATCGATGTCGTCGCTGTCGAGTTGCAGGAACACCAGAGCCTGACCGAGGTCTGCGAGGTGTTGCTCGCGGCGGAGCTGAACATCCACTACGCCTACCCGTTGCTCGTCCGGCCGCGCGGCTGTCCGGCGATCGCGCTGCACACCGACGACATCGTCCTGGCCGGCAAGATCCTCCGTCGCCGCGGGTTCATGACCTATGGCGAGAACGACCTCGGCGACAACGCGCCCGGCAGCGGGCTGGGCGAGGCGATCTGACCCTCACGACGCCACGGCTGGTGGGCCGAGCCGCCGGATGTTCTGCGGGCCGCGCAACTCGTAGCGCTTGCCGCGCCAGGTGATGTGGCGCCCGAACGCGGCGCTGGCGAGCATCCCAAGGTTTAGCGCCATGATCGCCGTTATCGCCCAGCGGTCCAGCCGCAACGCCGGGGCGAGCCGTTCGAACGTCCCGCTGCCGAACAACTCCTGCACGGCGTACCGTCGCCAGCCCGACCGGACCTGGTTGCACACGAACACGATCACGACGGCCACCCCCGCCAACGCGCCCAACGCCCAGTGCCGCGTCCACGGCAGGCTCAGCAGCGCGCCCCACGCGCTTACGACCGCCGCGACGTACATCGCCACCACGCCCAGCCCCCGCCAGAAGAACCACGGCTCGTGCGTCCGTGTGATCACGTACTGTCGCCGGGCAAACTCCGCGAGGTCGCTCAGCGTCATGTCCATCGGCGACTCGACGATGCACTCGGGCAGGAAGTAGATGCGTTGCTTGAGCTGCCGGGCCATCCGTGTGACCTGGTAGTCGTCCGACAGCGCGCCGAGCCAAAGGTCGATCAAGCCGCCGCGCTCCGCGGTGTCCGCGAGCATCGCCATCGACCCGCCCCAGGCGAAGTCGAACCGGTCGTTGGCGGCGAACGTCGCGACCCCGGCGTTGATCACGCTGGCGATCTGCCCCCCGAGCTTGAATCTGCCGCGCGGACCCCGGGCCGGGACCAGCCACCGGTAACCGGTCGTCACCGCGTTGCGCTCCCGCTGCGCGAGCGGCCCGACCAGGTTGCCCAGCCACTGCGGGTTCGGCACCGCGTCGCTGTCCGCAAACACCCACGCCTCGTCCGCCTCGGGGTACAGCCCTTCGCGTTGCTCACCCAGGAACCGCAGGCCACCGAGCAGGTTGTGCACCTTCTGCCCCGTGTGGTGGTTGGCGACGCCGGCGACGACGACGTCGGTCTGCACCGCCGGATACTTCGCCGTCTCTTCGGTGAGGAAGGTGAACGCCGGGTCGTCTTCGGACTCGACGATGAACACGCATCGAAAGCCCGGGTAATCCTGCTGCAACAGCCCGTGCAGGTTGGCGACGGCGTCGTGGTCGAGCCCCTTGAACGGCACGAACACCACGGCCGGCGGACGGAACTCGGCGAAGCCCGCGCGGTCGCCCCGCCGCAGGTGCCGACCGAACTTGCCCGCCTGGATCGCGCACAACACCGCCTGGACCACCCACAGGACCCAGAGCGTCACGAGCGCGATGTGCGGCCAGTTCGGCGTCATCCGGTGGGGTTCAGCGGGCGTCACCCCCGGACGGTGCGGAAGGCGACTGGGCACGGCTCGCGCAGCCGGCAGAACGGGTCGGACGGGTCAGGCGTCGAGGAGGCTCCGGCCGGTCATCGCGGTCGGCGGGGTCAGGCCCATCAGTTGCAACGCCGTGGGCAAAACGTCGGCCAGCTTGCCGCCCTCACGCAACGGAGTGCCGGGTTCCAGATCCGGGTCGACGATGATGCACGGCACGTCGTACAGCGTGTGCGCCGTGTGCGGCGCGCCGGTCTCGGGGTCGAACATCTGCTCGGCGTTCCCGTGGTCGGCGGTGACGATGAGCTTGCCACCCCTGGCCAACACCGCGTCAACGATGGCCCGGACGCAGGCGTCGACGGTTTCGACCGCCCGGATCGCCGCGTCGAGCTTGCCGGTGTGCCCGACCATGTCGCCGTTGGCGAAGTTCACGAGCATGAAGTCGTCGCAGTCGTCGGCGTTGACCCGGTTCACGACGATGTCTCGGATCTCCGGTGCGCTCATCTCCGGCTGCAGGTTGTATGTCGCCACCTTCGGCGACTGGGCCATCTGCCGGGTCTCGCCGGGGAATGGGTCTTCGCGGTAGTCGTTGGCGAAGAAGGTGACGTGCGGAAACTTTTCGGTTTCAGCGCAGCGGAACTGTGTCTTGCTGTTTTCGCTCAGGAACGTGCCGGCGATGCCCTCCATCTTCGGCGGCTTCGGGAACGCGACGGACAGCCCCGGGAACTCGGTGAAGGTCTCGTCGTACGCCGTCATGCAGACGTAGCGGAGGTTGAGTTGCGGGTTGCCCTGCGCGGTTCGATCAAATCCCTTTTCCCCCGAGTCCGGTGACGGCGGGACGTTGCCTTGGAAATCGGGCTGCATGAACGCGCGGGTGATCTCACGGGGCCGGTCCCCACGGTAGTTGTAGAAGACGACGGTGTCGCCAAACGAGATTCGAGTGCCGGAATCCTGTCCCGTCGGCTCGATGGTGCGGGGCAGCACGAACTCGTCGCCTTGTTGCGAGTCGTTGCTGGGGTTGTCGTAGTACTCCTGCATCGCCTCGGCCGCGGTGACGAAGTTTCCGACTTCGCCGTCGTACCAGCCTTCCGTGAGCAGCCGGTACGCCTTCTCGACGCGTTCCCAGCGGTTGTCGCGGTCCATCGCGTAGTACCGGCCGACGAGCGACACGATGCGCCCGACGCCGATCTCGCCGATCTTCTTCTCGATCCGCTCGATGAACGCCTTGCCGGTGAACGGGCCGGTGTCGCGCCCGTCGGTGAAGAGGTGCAGGCACACGTCGTCCTTCGGCACGTTACGCCGCTTGCAGAGCTCGACGCAGGCGTAGAGGTGGTCGAGCAGCCCGTGCACACCGGCGTCGGAGGCGATGCCCAATAGGTGCACCTTGTTGCCGTGCTTGGTGGCGTTCTCGACGGCGTCGGCCAGGGCGTGGTTCTCGAAGAACGCGCCGTCCTCGATCGCGACGGTGATGCGGACCGACTCCTGGTTGACGACTCGGCCGGCCCCGATGTTCTGGTGCCCGACCTCGGAGTTGCCCATCGTCCCGTCGGGCAACCCGACGTGTCGGCAGCAGGTGTGGATCAGCGTGTGCGGGTAGCGCCGCATCAACGCGTCGGCGCACGGCGTCTTGGCGAGCTTGACGGCGTTGAACGCGTCATGCTCGGAGTTCGGGTTCTCGCCCCACCCGTCACGGACGATCACGACGACGGGTTTGGCGGGCTTCGCTGGGTCAGGCATGGTCGGATTAGCGGTGAAAACCAAGTCGGGTCGAACGCCGCGGCGCGGCCGAAAGCGCCGCCTGCGCCGAGCCGGCGATTGTAAAGCAATGCGTCTAGCATGGTTGGATGGCACGACGCATCCAACACGCCCGCTGCCTGGGCTGCGACTACGACCTGCTCGGGCTGGCCCCGGCCGGGAAGTGCCCCGAGTGCGGGCAGGAATACGACCTGGCGTCCGGCATGGGCGTGAAGTCCGAGGCCGCCGCGGCCATGGAACGCGGCGACCGCATCGTCCTCTGGTTCAAGGTCGGGGTCCTTGGCGGGCTCGGCGTCGTGGCGATGGCGGTCGGCGGCTATAACGCCACCCGCGCCGCCGACTGGACCCGGCCGCTGCTCATCGGCGTCGGCGTCGGCGGGACGCTGCTCGCCCTCGCGGCTCTAGTTTGGTGCGTCGACGTGCTGGAACGCAAGCAGCGTTGAACAAACGCAGGAAAACCAAGGCACGCAGGAAACGCAGGCAATCAGTAGCAGCTCCCGAAACGTATCGCGGGTTTGCTTTCCTGCGTGCCTTGCGTTGTCTGGTGCCTGCGTTTACTTCAAGCCTTCCCCGTCCACTTGGCCTTCGGCTCGGTTCCGGCCCGCAGGCGTTTCAGATTCCCGCGGTGCCGCCAGATCACCAGCGCCGCGAGCAGGGCGGTAATTCCCACGAACACCGCGACCGGGCCGGGACCCAGCCCCAAAGCCGTGGTGTTGATCAGGGTCAAGATGGGGAGTGACGCGGCGGCGACGCAGCTCGCCAACCCGACGTACCCGGTCGTCTTCGCCACGGCTAGCCACACCAACCCGCCGACGACCCCCGGAACCGTGACGAACGGGAACAAGCCAAGCGCCGAACCCAGCCCCGTCGCCGCGCCTTTGCCGCCCTTGAACTTCAGCCACGGCGAGAACATGTGGCCCAGCACCGCCGCGAGCGCGAGCCCGACCCACTGCAACGCCCAGCCGAAGCCTTCGGTCGGGGCCTCGCCTTGACCGTTCCATGCGTGGCCGAAGTCGCGCACCATGAGCACGAAGCCGAACGCCAGCACCGGCAGCAACCCTTTGAGCACGTCGAGCACGAAGCAGACGAAGCCCCACTTCTTGCCCGCCGTCCGGCCGAGGTTCGTCGCCCCCGGGTTGCCGCTCCCCACTTTGCGGATGTCCACGCCCTTCGCCCGGCCGATCAGCACCGCGAACGGGATCGACCCGCTGAGAAACGCGGCGACAAACCAGACGAGATAGGCCTGCCAAGACACCGCCGGATGCTAACGCACGCCCGCCGCGGCTTCCGGGGCCGCCCCGCCGCAGGGCATCCGTTTGATTGTTGGGGGTCCGTCCGGGGCGTATCATGTAGAGATGAAACAGCGACTCTTCCGCACGATATTCGTCACGATCATGGCCGCTTCGTTTGCCCCGCTTGCGCTGGCCCAGCCGGTCAGCGACGCCAGGGCCGGGCAGTCGTGGATCGGCTTGGTGGTCGCGATCGTGCTCGCCATCGCCGTGGCAATCGTGAGCTTCCTCAGCCCCAAGCGCGGGCACCAGGACTGAAGCCCGCGCCGACCCTGATCCGGCCGTCTGTCCGACGGCCGGTGTTGTTTCCCAAACCCGACCCGAGCCGGATCCTTTCCCCGGAGTGCCCCCCATGACTTCCCGATCCCTGGCCTTTTTAATCGTGCTCAACGCGGCGCTGCTGGTGGCGTTGTTCCTCCTGCCTTCGGCCCCGCAACCCGCGGAGGCGCAGTTCGGCGGCGGCCGGTCGTACACCATGATCGCCGGCGACGTCACCGGGCGTAGCAACCAGGCCGCGGTCTACATCATCGACCTGTCGACCTCCGCCGTCGCGCCGGTGTTCTTTAACGGCTCGAGCAAGAAGCTGGAGTTCTTCCAGGGCACGATCGTCGCCGACGACGCCGCCCGCCTCGGGGAAGCCCGCCGCTGAGCCACGCGCTCGGTCGGCCGGCGATCCGTGTTTGTCTTCACCTACTTCTTCCCCGGAGCCTTCCCATGAACCGCACCCACACCGCTTGCTGGTGCCTGATCGCCTCGGCCATCGTGCTGAGCGCGATGCTCGTCGTCCGTTGGTCTGATTCGGCCAGCAACGAGGCCGACGCCTCGCTCGTGATCGCCCGCGACAACTTCACGCTGCTTACCGCGCTGACACGCAGCGGCGAGGAGTCGCTGTTCATCCTCGACAACCGGTCCGGCGCCCTGCTCGTCTACAACATGGACATGGGCAAGGGCCGCATCGAACTCGTCGGCGGCCAGGACCTCAACCAGCTGTTCGCCAACGCCCGGGGTGGCGGCGGCGGTGGCGGCGGACGCACGAGCCGCTGAATCCACCGCAACTCGTATGAAACGAGAAAGAGCCGCCGATGAGGCGGCTTTTTCGTGCCATCCCCATATCCCGGCTTGCCTCGCTCTACTTCGCCACGGGCTCGGCGGGTCGGGCGGGGCGGAGTTGTTCGATCGACTTGATCGCGGTGTTTTGCCCGTCGATGGTGAGCGGCGCGACGGTGCTCGGGTCGGTGTCGGCGGGGACCTCGTCGAGCAGGCCGTCCAGATTGTGGTCGGACACGATCTCGAAGCCGGCGTCGCGGATCATGCGGTAGGTCCGGCGGCGCTCGGCGCCCCGGCCGTTGAGGTAGCCGTCGAGGAACAGCGAGTTCGCCGGGTAGAGGCACATCGCCTCCATCAACCGCAGGTGGAACTCGCGCCCGGCCGCGCACCGGACCTCGGCCCGCGGGCACGCCAGACGGAACACGCACAGCACCCGCAGGCAGTACTCCGGCGTCAACGCGTTCGGGGCGTCCGGCGCGGGCGGCTGCAACACGTTCCCCTCGAACGGCAGCAGGAAGTTCACGGGGATCGACGCAGCACCGAGCTCCCGCAGGGATAACGCCAGTTCAACCACTTCTTCCGGGGGCTCGCCCATGCCGACGATCAGCCCCGAGCAGGTGGACAGCCCCGCCTTCTGCGCGGCCCGCAGCGTGTTGACGCGGTCGTCGTAGGTGTGCGTCGTGCAGATCTCGCCGTAACGCTGCCGGGACGTGTTGAGGTTGTGGTTCAGCCGGTCGAGGCCCGCGTCGGCTAACACCTCAGCTTTCTCGTCGTCGAGCAGCCCCGCCGACACACAGACCTCTAGCGACGGGAAGCGTCGCTTCACCTCCCGCACCAACCCGGCGAGTTGTTCCGTCCGCTTGTCGCTCGGCCCGCGCCCGGAGAACACCATGCAGTACCGGTGCGCCCCGGCTTTGTACGCCCGCTCCGCCTCGGCCAAGACCTCCTCGGCGGGCTTCATCGCATACGGCTCGATCCCCGCCTCGCTGGTTTTGGCCTGGGTGCAATAGGCGCAGTCCTCCGGGCACCGGCCGTTCTGCGCGTTGTTCAGGATGTGCACCTGTACCGTCTTGCCGAAATGCGCCCTCCGCACCGCGTACGCCGCGTTCAGCAGCGGCAACAACTCGACCGCTGGATCGGCGAGCAGCTTCTCGAGCTCAGCATCGGTCGGGACCCCATCGCTCAACGCACGATCGGCGAGGTTCTGGTAGAAGGCAGCATCCATTGACGGGTCTCACTGACGTTGGTCTCAACCGTGGGATGATAACTGAACAAACCGCGTCAGAGCCCGGTCCATTGGGTGGGCGGGCTGCGAGGAGTCGTCATGTCGGTTGAACTCAAACCTGTCGTAAAGGCCGACCTTGGACAACCCTTGGGGCAGTGCCGGGTCGCACCCCTGCGCACCGGGTCTGGTGCGGGTCACAACGGGATCGATGCGCTACTGGCGGTGTACGCCGCGGACTTCGATGTCGACCCGTTCATCGAGATGTTCTTCTTCCCGACCGACACACTCAAGGTTGCGCGCATCGATCTACCGACCGGCGAGGTCCGGTGGACGCGCGACCTGGGGCGGGGCACGGTGCCGGGCATGTGGTTCGCGCCGGTATTGCCGTTCGATCTGGATGGCGACGGCGTCGACGAGGTCTACCTCGTCGATAACCCCGAGGCGTCGCACCCCTTGGGCCCGAGCCACTACCGGCTGATGCAACTCGACGTGGCGACCGGCGAGGCGGTGGCGACCCGCCCGTGGCCGAAGCCTGAATACAACCAGTCGCTCTCCCACACCTTCCGGTTCTTCCTCATGGGCGGGCACTCCGACGGGGAGCCGGTGCTCGTGTCGGCGCAGGGCACCTACGGGCCGATGAAGTTTCAGGGCTGGTCATCGCAGCTCGACGTCAAGTGGGAAACCGGCGTCGGGCGTGACCGCGTCGGCGCCCTGGGCAGCCACAAGTGCCCCGTCCTCGACATCGACGCCGACGGCGACGACGAGTGGCTGTGGGGTGAACGTTGCTTCTCGATGCGTGATGGCCAGGAACGCTGGTGTGCGGACTCAGACACCTGGCGGGGCCATTCAGACCTGACGGAGCCGGTGTTCGACCGGAAGGCCAAGAGTTGGTCGGTCTTCACGGCCCGCGAGTCCGAGGTGGACCAGTCGCCGCGCGTCGTGCTCTACGACGGAGCCGGCAGCCGCAAGTGGGCCGCCGTCGATCGCGGGCACATGGACATGGGCTGGTGCGCCCGGCTGGGGGATCGCGGCGAGCACGTCGGCGTCGCCATCCGGATCAACCACAAGACCTGCGGCCCCGATGGTCGGTTCCATGTCGATCCGGAAGCGTTCGCGTTCGAGCTCGCCTCGGGCAAGCCGGTGGAGTTGCCGTTCGATCCGTACGGCACGCTACCGATCGACCTCACCGGCGAAGGTCGGCACGCCATGGTGTACGGCGTGTCGGGGCACGACGGACGCGTCATCGATCGCGAAGGCCGGACGCTGGGGCGCGTTGACGGCACCGTGGCCGCGGCCTCGAAGCTCCTCGACCTGCCGGGTGAACAGCTGGTGGTGTTCGATGCTTCGGGTCAGTTGTCCGTCTGGGCGAACCAGAACGCGGTCGACACTCGCGAAGCGCTCGAACGCTACGCCAACCCCGCCTACCGCAGCCAGCAACGACATACCGCGACCGGGTCCAACCTGACCAACCTCGGCGGGATCTGACGAGGCAGCTCCGGGCCGTCAGGCGATCAACCCCACCGGCTTGGGCCCGTGCCCTGGCAAAACGTTCGACAGGTGGTTGTCCCCCAGGTGGAGGCGGATCGCCTCGGCGAGAACGTCGCGGAAGTCAACTGTCGGCCGCAAGTCTCGGCCGTCAACCAGCTGGCTCGGCGCCAGCCCAGGCCAGTCACAGATCACCGGGCGACGGCCGACCCGCGCCGGGCCGCCGAGCGCGAGCAGCGCGTTGCCGCCGCCGTGGTCGGTGCCGCCGGTGGCGTTCTCGGCGGCGGTGCGCCCGAACTCAGAGAGCGTGAGCACCAGTGTGTCGTCAAGCCGGGGCCCGAGGTCTCTGGCGAACGCGGCGCGCGCGGGCGACAACTCCGCGAGCTTCCGGGCGAACGTGCCGGAGGTGCCGCGGCCTTGTCGGTTGTGCGTGTCCCACCCGCCGTGGTCGACGTGCACGACTTCGAGGCCGACGCCGGCGCGGATAAGCCGAGCGGCGTTGCGTAGTCGTCGTGCAAGGGGGCTGCTTGGGTATGCCGTCGCCGCATGGTTGCCCGCGGTCGGTTCTACCAACCGGGCTATACGCTCGGCGTCTTCGGTGTTCTCGGTGGCGAACGCGGGTACCCGGCCACGCAGGCTAAGCGGCAGAGATTCAGCCAGTGCCACCGCCCGAACGGGGCCGCGGCCGCGCGAGGTCAACAGGTGGCGACTGAGCCAGCCGTCCGTGCCGAGCGAATCGTCGGCGACACCGGTCTCCCACGCGTCCTGCTCGGCGAAGTGGGAGCGGGTGTTTCCGGCATGCCCGACGGCGTGAACAGCAGCCGCTTGCCCGGCTCTGAACCAAGGCAGTAGTGGCGCCGCCGCGGGGTGCAGGCCGAAAAACCCGTCGAGGTCGAGCACGCCGTCGCGCTCGCCCGGGCGGTCGAGTTTCAGGGTCGGGCGCAGCCGGTGGTAGTGTGGGTCGCCGTACGGCACGAACCAGTTGAGCCCGTCGATGCCGCCGCGCAGGAACACGACCACGAGCGTTCGTGTCGATCGCCCGTTCGCGGTCGCCTGCTGCTTTGCTCCCGCGTGAGCCAACGGACCGAGCCCCGCCGACACCGCGGCTGCGCCGGCCGATTGCAGTAATGAACGCCGGGTCATCCGCATGCTCGGGCTCCGTGGAAACACGCCGGTTGCTTATGGTTCGGTCGAGCGCCTGGCAGGGGCAGTCTACCTGAACGCCGATGCCGCAAAACATAACCCGGCCTCCGCGAAGAGGCCGGGTTTGGTTGGTACGCTTGGGTATCCGTGTCGTCGGCTCAGAAATCGAAGCCGAGCGCGCCGAAGTACTTCAGGTCGTTCTCGTCGAAGCCGGCGGCGACCTCCGAGTTGTACTCGTTCTCGACGCCGAGCTGGAGCTTGAACCCGTTGCCCGCGGCGAGTTGCACCTCGTAGAGCGCGCCGGTCAGGTTGCGGAACTCGCTGAAGCCGGGGTCGAGCGAGGGGTAGAGGTAGTTGTAGAACTTGAACGCCTGCGTCTCGCTGATCGCCCAGTCCCAGTCGATCCCGGCCATGGCCTCGGGGGTGAACTCGTTGATGTCGCCCCACTCGTACTGTCCGCCGACACCGGCCCGGAGCAGCACGGTGTGGACGTCGCCCTTGATCAACTCGTAACCGATGCCGCCGAACAGGCCCGCCCGGGTCTCCCAGTCCGTGAACTGGTCGTACTGGAACGTGCCCTGGGCCCAGTAGAACCAGTCGCTGTCGGGCAGCAACCAGTCCTTGATGGCGATCGCTTTGAACTGGTTCTGCTCCTTGTCGCCGTCGCTGTAGTTCAGGAAGTAGTTGGCGTTGATGTCCCAGCGGTCGGTGTCGTCCTCGTAGCCGGTGGCGACCGAGGCGTAGAAGCTGAAGGTGTCGGAGTTGCCGTCCGTCCCGGAGAAGCCCGCGGCGACCGACTTCTCCCAGCCCGGGAAGAACCAGCTGTCGACCCAGTTGGCGAAGTCCTCGGCGGCTTGTTGTGCGGCCTTCTCGCCTTCCGAAGTGGCAACCGGGTCCTGGACGATGTCGGCCTGCGAGATCGTGATCTGGCCGAGTGTCGGGTGGTCGAGGACGACCGACTCTTCGTTGGAGGAGACGATCTCGCCGGTCAGGGTGTCGCCGGACTTCAAGACAACTTCGTCGGCGGAAGCGGAGGCGGAACTCAGCAAGGCCGGGCAGACCGAGCCGGCGATGACGGGGGCAAGCAGCAGGCGCATGACAAAGCTCTCCGAGGGTGTAAACCCGGGAGCCTAGGGGTTGGCCCGTAGATTGCAAGCGGAGCGTTACGGGAAAACGGCGTCAGATCGACGCAGATGGGCTCATCCGCGCCGCCGGCGGCTGGCCCGACGGAACAGAACGACCGCCCCCGCGACCAGGGCGACGCTGGTCGGCTCCGGCACGTAGCGGACCTCGCCGACGAAGGCCTCGCCGCCGACGCCGTAGGAAAACGTCAGGTCGTCGCCCGCGCCGTGATAGGTCAGGCCTAGGTCGAGCGGCTCGTCGAGGTCCAGCCCTTCGAGGGACAGGGCGGTGTAGTTCGCCGTGTCGCTCGCCAGTGCGAGGTCGAACGCGGCTTCGCTGCCGGCAAGCGATCCCGAAGCCGATGAGATCGAGATGCCGTCGAGCGTGGTCGTGTCGCCGGTGATGCGCATCGCGCCCGAATCCGGGTCGACCTCGAGCGTGAGCGGAAAGGACGGGGCGTCGAAGCTGCTCGAGTTTGCCCGTCCGTCGTAGTTGCCCACCAGCGCCAACGCGTCGGCAAAGTCGACGTCGCGGTCGGCATCAAAGTCGCCCAAGGTCCACAGCCAGAGGTCGGCGTCGAACCCGGGCGCCACCGCGCCGCCGACGTCTGCCGCGATGTCGGCGCCGCTGAAGGCGCGCCGCAGCGCCACGGCGTCGCGGAAGTCCACGTCGCCGTCGAAGTTCGTGTCGCCGGCACGCAGCGTCGAGATCGTGACGTTGTCGAACGCGACGCCGACGCTGCCGTTGTGCGAGTTGAACGGGTCTTCGACGCCGAAGAACGGCATGCCGACCGTCGGGCCGGCCGTGTTGTCGTAACTCTCGATGACTTCCCAGGCGTTCGGCGTGCCGTCGGGCTGGTGCGTACGGACCGCGAAGAAAGGCGTGTTGCCAAACGAGCCGACGGCCAGCGTCGTCCACTGCCCCGCGGTGCCCGGCGTCGGGCGGTCGGTGTTGACCGGGTTGCCGTCGATGTCGTTGACCTGGAACGAGGTCGCCGGCGAGCCCGGGTTGCCGCCGAAGGAAAGCAAGTCGTTAGTTGCTTTGGCGTCGGTGGTGAGCGACCAGAACAGGCCGTCGGTATCGGTGCCGCCTTGCCAGTTGGTGCGGGTGCCGCTGGCAGAAAGGCCGGCGACGTACGCAAGGGTGGTGTCGTCGGGGCCGCCGATGTTGAAGGCGAACGCGTTGACGGTCATGACCCAGTCGGTGGCGGAGCTGTCGATGCTGACGTTGGGGTGGACGTTCAGCCCGACGCGCTCGGGCACCTCGCCGGCGGCGTTCTCGGCACCGTTGACGATGACGGCGAGGCCGAAGCTGTTTACGCTGCCCGGCGCCGCAAGCCCGGTGAAGCCGGCGTAGTCGACGCCGAACAGCACGGTTTGGTCCGATGCGCCCGTGTTAGGGGCGAAGCGTTCGTCGTGGAAGGTCTGCGTGTAGACGGTGCTGTCGAATGTCGTGTCCAGCCCGTTCTGGAACAAGTCGCCCCGGCCGAGTTGTGCCCACGCCGACCCCGCGACGACGGATCCGACGCCCAAACCGACAACCAATGGAGCCAACGCCGCGGCGCGGCTCGGGGCGGTCAACACGTCGGGCATGGGGTCAATCCCTCCAGGGTCTGGGCACAGCGAAGCAACTCGGGCGGGCCAAGCCAGCGGCCGGCGCTGGCCTGCCCGGAACACCATAAGTCTACACCGCCGCCCGGCAAAAACACGGCCTATTCGGCGTCAACACACCGCCAAACGAAGCCCGATTGCCCGGAACCCACCTTCCTGCCGGGCCGACCGGACCGATCACCCCGCCGCGACCGCCCGCGGGGCCCGTAGCCAGCGTTTCGAGATCGCGGCCGGGGCCGCGTCCGGGTGGGCGTGTCGGATCGCCGCCGCCACCAGGCCCATGAACATCGGCTGCGGCCGCATCGGCCGGCTGGTCAACTCGGGGTGGAACTGGGCGCCTACGAAGTACGGGTGCGCCACCGTCGGGTGGTCCTGTGGCAACTCGAGCACCTGCATGATCGGCTGCTCGGGGTGCTTGCCCGAGAACACCAGCCCGTGCGACTCCAACGTCTCGATAAAGCCGGGGTCGACTTCGTAGCGGTGCCGGAAGCGCTCGCGGACGGTGAACGGCTGGCCCTCTCGGCCGGCGTGCTCCCGGTACAGCCACGCCGCCATCGTCCCCGGCGCGATGCGGACCGCCTGCCCGCCGAGGCGCATGTTCCCGCCCAGGCCTTCGATCTGTTTCTGCTCCGGCAACACGTCGATCACCGGGTTGCCGCAGCGGTGGTCGGACTGGTCGAACTCGCTGCTGCCCGCGTCGGCGACGCCGCAGACGTTCCGCGCGAACTCGACCACCGCCATCTGGAACCCCAGGCAGATGCCCAGGTACGGCACGCGGTGCTCCCGGCAGTGTCGGACGCAGGCGATCTTGCTCTCCGTGCCCCGGTGCCCGAACCCGCCCGGCACGATCACCGCGTCGAGTTCGGCCAACTCGTCCGACGCGGCGTCGGGGCCGAACGTCGTCGTGTCGATCCACGCGGTCTCGATCTCGGCGTTCAGGTGCGCGGCGCACTGCTCGAGGGCTTTGTCGATCGAGGCGTAGGCGTCGCGCAGCGCCGCGTACTTTCCGGTGATCCCGATCTTGCAGCGGTACTCCCGCGGGGCATCGACCTTGTCGACGAAGCGCCGCCAGGCGGCGCGGTTCTCGTCCTCGGCCACGGGGTCGACGCGCTCGTGCAGGTCCAGCCGGGTCAGCACCTGCCGGTCCAGGCCCGCGGCGCGGATCGCCTCGGGGATGGTGTAGATGCTCTTGCGGTCGTGCATGGAGAACACGTTCGCCATCGGCACGTTCGAGAACATCGCGATCTTCTGCCGGGCCGATTCGTTGAGCGGGCTCATCCCCCGTGTCGCCACGATGTGCGGCTGCACGCCGGCCTCTAGCAGCTTCTTCAAACCCAGCTGCGCCGCCTTGGTCTTCTGCTCTCCCAACGCCGGCGGCTCGATCACGTACGTCAACGCGACGAAACAGGAGCTGTCCTCGCCTTCCTCGAACGCGAGCTGCCGTAGCGCCTCGATGTAGAACGCGTTCTCGTGGTCGCCGACCGTCCCGCCGACCTCGATGAACACGACATCGGCGTTCTGCCTCACCGCGAGCGAGCGGAGCATGTGCTTCACCTCGCCGGTGACGTGCGGGATCATCTGGACGTCGCGCCCGAGGTAGCCGCCGTGACGCTCCTTGTCGAGCACCCGGCGGAAGATCTGGCCGGACGTCGTGTAGTTGTCGCGGGTCAGGTCCTGGTCGAGCAGCCGCTCGTACGTGCCCAGGTCCATGTCGGTCTCAAGCCCGTCGTTCAAGACGAACACCTCGCCGTGCCGGTACGGGTTGAGCGTGCCCGAGTCGACGTTGAGGTAGCCCTCCATTTTAACCGGCGCGACGCGGAGCCCCTTGTCCTTCATCAGCTTGGCCAGCGACGAGGAGAAGATGCCCTTGCCCAGGCCGGACATCACCGTGCCGAACACCATGACGTACTTGTGCCGGCCCTTCACGTAGCCGTCGGGGATCGGGTTGAAGAACTCGGTCTCGTGAGATGACGCGCCCGCGCGCTGCAACAGGTCCGCGGCGGAGGCGGGCTTCCCGGGGTTGGGTTGGTTGAAGGCCCCGCTGGTCGGGACGAACTCGGCGTCGGCAGGGTTCTGCGAGGGGGGCATGTCCTACCGTACCGCGCGGGCCGGACCGGGGCAACGCAGGAAAACCACGGCCTTCAAACCGGCGCGAGCGCTTCAGCTTCGTGTTCCACGCGCAGCCGCCCGACACCGGCTTGCCAGAAATCCCGGAACGCGTCGGCGTCGGTGATCGCAGCGACGCTTCGCCGCAGGCCCGGCCACGGCTGCAGGTGCGCGGAGTACTTGCTGATCCGCTGCCGGATCGTCCGCAGCGCGACCTTGTCGTCGCGGTAACGGGCCAGGTTTTCGAAGTGGGCGAGGACGAGCCGGGCGCGCTCGTGCCGGGGCAGCGGCGGCGGGTCTTCGCCGGTCGCGAGGCGGTGGGCGATGTCGCGGAACAGCCACGGCTGCCCCATCGCGCCGCGCGCGACCATGACGCCGTCGCAGCCGGTGGCGTCGACCATGCGTTCGGCGTCGGCGGGGGTGGTGATGTCGCCGTTGCCGATCACGGGGAGGTCGGGGTGCCGGCGTTTGACCGCGGCGACGGTTTGTGCGATGCCGTCGAGGCGGACGCTGGGCTTGAACCGCATCGCCGTCGTCCGGCCATGCACCGTGATCATCTGGACCCCCGCGTCGCACAACGCCGGCGGCAGCGTGTCGACGATGATCTGGTCGTCGTCCCACCCCAGCCGGATCTTCGCGGTCACCGGGACACTCACGGCGTTCACCACGGCTGCCGCGAGTTTGGCCGTGCTCCCCGGGGTACAAAGCAGCTTCGAGCCGCCGTGCTTCTTGGTGACCTTGTCGACCGGGCAGCCCATGTTGATGTCGATGATGGTCGCGCCGCGCGCTTCGGCCCACCGTGCCGCTTCGCAGAGGATGTCGGCGTCGCAGCCGTAGAGCTGCATCGCGACGGGGCGGTCTTCGTCGTCGGTCGCGGCCCGCCACATCGCGCGGTCCGCCTCGCGCAGGACGGCGTGCGGGCACAGCAACTCCGTGCAGGTCAAGCCGACCGCGCCGTAGGTCCCATCGCCGACGTCGCGCGGCCCGCTGACATCGCCCGGCCGACACGGCACCCCGCCGACGCTGCGCACGACTTTCCGGTACGCCAGGTCGAAGTACCCCGCCACCGGCGCGAGCAGAAGGTTGGTCTGGAGTTGGACATCGCCGATCGAAAGCACAGCAGCATTCTACGAAAGTGTCCGTGGTGGCAGAATTGTTTCGCCTTCCGTTCGCCCCGGACTATCGTGAAACGAGTCTCCTGTCGTGCAAGCTTGGAGCTACTCCATGGCACTGCTGTATGAAAATGCACCGTGCGCGATCTGCCGGCAGCCGATGCGGCGAGACGACGACATTCTTGCTTTTACATTTCTTGGTTTGGAGGACGAGCGAATCGCCAAGCTTGACGATTGGGGGGCTCACGAGCGATGTCTTTTTCATTGGGATCACCGCGACATATTCATCGAGGCATGGAATGACAAACTTCCGAAGTGGCTCAGAAAAACGTGGGTCGTTGAAGTCAGGGGCGGGCGCGTCGGGTTTCATTCTGAGTGGTGGTCATCACGGGTGGTCAGTTCAGCTTTCTGGTTGCTGACCCTGTGTTTATGGCTGGTCGTGTTGCCCTTCGAGTGGGGACTAATTTGTTTGCGATGGGTTTCTCGACGAGATCTGAAGACCGGGAAGCCCTTGCCTCCCCCATGTCCTGAATGTGGTGAGAGGCTAAATACAGCGCTCGCTCAGCAGTGCTTCGCGTGTGGTGCAGATTGGCATAAGAAAACTCCTGAGCCTTCAAGCTTGACGCAAACTTCATCCCCAGATTGATGGCGTCAGCCAATGCTTCGGGAGTGCACCCGTTGCGAGGGTAGAAGGCCTTGGGCGGCGTTGGACAAGCTTCCAGAACCAGACCGAATCGCTGCTTACTCCTCGTCCGCGTCCGGCACCGCGACCGCGAACGGCAGCGACGGCGCCGCGACTTCCCGTGGCTCTTCCCCGGCGGACTCCTTGGGCAGGTCGAAGCGGATCGCGCCGTGGGCCAGCGGCACCGGGCGCGCCCGGGTCGGCTCCTCGTGCAGCGCGTGGCAGAGCTCGCGGAGCCGGAACACGGTCGGGTTCTTCGCGTCGACCGGGCGGAACACCTCGCGGCGCAGCCGGGTGAGGAACGCGTCCTGCTGCGGGTCACGGACGGTGAGCCCGCGGAAGTCGCCGTGGTCGTCGAGTCGTCCGAAGTTGTTCACGACGCTGAACAGGTCGGCGGCGGGCCCGGGCGGGGAGTACGCGTTGGCGAACGCCGCCGAGGTGATGTGCCCCTTCTCGATCATCCGCAGCAGGTCCCGGCGGATCTGCGACGCCGAGAGCATCTCGACGAACAGCTTGGTGAGGATCGGGCTCTGGGCGATGTCCTCGCCGCGGCGGAGCGACGAGCCGAAGTCGACGAGCTTGATGCCGTCCTCGGTGATCAGGAAGTTGTCGAGGCGCAGGTCGAGGTGCACGATGCCGACCTGCTCGTGCAGCACGCGCAAGAGCTCGCACGCCTGCTGCGCGTAGTCGAGCGGCCGGATCAGGTCGCCGCCGAGGCGCAGCCACCGCGACCGCATGCACGAGACGTAGCCCTTGTCGTCGTACTCCAGGCCGAACACATCCGGCACGCTCTGCCGCCAACGCTCGGGCAGGTCGCGCTGCAGGATCTTGAGAAACCCCGCCTCGCGCGTGAGGAACAACGGAAAGACTTTGTGCAGCAGCTTGCGGATCATCCGCCGCAGGCCCTCGTCGTCGGGGCGTTGGTCGGCGGGGAGGTTCTGCATCAACCGTCGGCGGATTTGCTCGGGCGGCGGGATTCGTTTCTGCACGCAGTAGCCGTTGGGGTCGTCGGCCTTGGGCACGAGGCGGACGTCGTACGAGGGCCGGAACGTCGGGCTCTGCGGCAGCTCGCGCAGCACCTTGCGGACGACGAGGGCGTAGCCGCGCGGCTTCTCCCACGGCTTCCACCCGGCGGACCGGCCGAGCTCAACCGGACGTGGCTCGGCGTCGACGTTCCACTCCTCGCGGCCCTCGAACTCGGCGAGCAGGGCGTCGGCCTGGCGCTGCGTGACCGCCGCGAGCACCGCCTGCCCGCCCCAGCGCAGGCGGTGGAACACCGTGTCCGGCGTGACCGACGCGGACGGCCCGACGAAGTACCAGTCCCGCGGCGCGTTCGCTTCCTGCATCCGGTCGCGCTGCAACCGACGCTGCGCCGCGTCGCCGTCCACGAAAGCGTCGGCGAGCGCTTGGCGTTGGTTCGGCGCACCTTCGCCCGGCGGGGGCGGAGCGGCGGGCGGATCGGCTGGGGCGTTCGTCCGTGGGGCCATGGGCAACCTGAAACTGCGTCCCCCAAACTCAGAGCGTCGTCGTCAGCAATCCATCCGAGGGGCTTCCCACCGCCTCACGTGTCGTTTTGTTTCGGCTCGGGGTTGGTCGGCTTGGTGGGCTTGCCTTCGCTCGCGGCGTTGAGCACGGAGTCGATGTACTCGTCGATCACGCCGTCGCCGGGCCCATCCTCGACGGCGAGGTGTTGCTCGGCCGGGTGGTCGCCGGCCCACGTCGCGTTCGCCGGGTCCGGCGCGTCGTCGTGAAGGGCGTCCATGTCGATGCCGTCGATCAGGTCGCCGCTGTCTTCCAACACGTTGGCGGTATCCGGCTTCTTCTCCTGCTCCGCGGGCTTGGTCGTCTTGTCGCGCTTGGCTTTCGGCCGAGGCGGCGCAGCGAAGTCGATCGGCCCGGCCTGCGTCTTGCCCGGTGACTTTTCGGGGGGTCGGGCGTCTGAGGCATGAGTCGAAGCTTGGGGCGATGTCGTCTCGGGTTCGACACCGCGGAACATGCCGGTCTGGCCCTTGGGCGCGTCGTACTTGCCGGGCTGCCCGCCGTGCGTGCGGATGGCGGCGGCGAACATGCCCGACCCCTGGTCGCGCCACGACGGGTCGATCGTGCCACCCGAGTCGAAGTCGCCGGCGGCGTCGGGCTTGGCGCGGTCGCGGTTGAACACCGTGCCGATAACGCGGGCGCCGACGAGGCGGAGGCGCTCGAGCGCGTGGTCGATGTGGCGGCGCTTCTCGCCGTGCCCGACGACCAGCAGCACGCCGTTGCACGCGCCGGCGACGAACAACGCCTCGACGCAACGCGGGATCGACCCGGTGTCAAAGAGCACGGCGTCGTAGTGCTCGCGGGCTTCCATCGCCATCTGTTGCAGGAACGCGCGGGACATCCGCCCGGCGTCGCCCGGTTGCACGCCGACGCCGCTGAGCAGCGCGAGCCCTTGCACCCGCGTGCGGATGATCGCGGCCTCGAGCGGCGCACCGCGCAGGTACGCGCCCAGGCCGATCGTCTCGCCGTCGGGGAACGCGAGCAGGTCGCGGTCCTCGGCGTCGAGGTAGTCCATGCCGATCATGACTTCGTCGAGGCTCTGGCCGGCCTCGGGGTCGGCGTCCAGGCTCGGCCCGGTGCGCGGCCGGGCGGTGCGGTCGGTGAGCGACGCGTCGACAACCAACACGCGCATCCCGCCCATCACCAGTGACGACGCCAAGCCAACCGTCAGGCTCGTCTTGCCGCTGGCCTTGCTCGCGCTGGCGATGCAGATGGTCTGCGCCGCGTCGTCGCGCAGCTGTGCCTCAACGACGGCCCGGATCGCGTGCACCGCGTCTGCCAGCCGCGACAGGTCTCGCCGCATCGTGCGCGACTGCGCTTCGGTCGGCGCGGCGTCGCCGTCGGGTTTCGTGTTGACGTCCGGCACCACGCCCACCAGCGGGGCGTCACGCGTCGTCCACGGCTCGGGGTCGGCCCGCCTCCAGCGGTTGTCGGCGAACGCCCAGATCAGCACGCCGAGGAAGCCCAGCAGCGCGCCGCCCGCCGCCGACGCCGGGATGACTTCCGCGCGGTTGTCGAGCGTCGGCGTTTCGGCGGCGTTCGTGACCCGCGCCTCTTCGAGCTTGAGCACCACGGCCGGCCGCTCGATCAACGCGTACGCCTCCTCGGCGGTCTGTACTTCCCGGTTCAGGTCGCGCAGCGTCGCTTGCTCATCCTGCAACTGCCGATGCCGGGCGCCCAGGTCGGCGACGGTCTGTCGCAACTGCTCGACCTCGCCGCGAACCTCGGCGCGTTGGTCACGCAACGCGCTGCGACGGACGGCGACGAGGCGTTGCTCGTCCTGCGGCGCGCCGACCCACGACGCGGGCATCACGGCCGTATCGTCCGCCATCGCGTCGATCTTCGCCTGCAGCTCGACCCAGCGGTCGCGCAGCTCCGTGGCGGGTTGGTCCGACTTGCCGTGCAGCATCGAGACGAGTTCGACGAGCAGGTCGGTGCGTTCGATCAACAGCTCGGCGAAGGCCGGGTCGGTCTCGGCGAGCACGACCATCGCGGTCTGCCGGCTCACGGCCAGGCTCTCCGACTGCTGTAGCCAGCGTTCGATCTGGTCGAGCTTGGTTTGGCGCTGCGTAAGGCTGCGTTGCGCCGCGTCGAGCCGGGCGGTGAGCGATGCGCCTTGGTCATCCCAAGCGAGTTGGTCGATGCGTTTGAGCGTGTCGTCACGGCGGGTGCGGAGCTGTTCGAGTTGGGTGAGCAGCACGCCGGCCTTGCTCGCGCTCTCGACCTCGGCGGGGAGCCGGCTCTGCGATGCGTACTGCTCAAGCAGCTGCTGCGCGATCGAGTTTGCGGCGTTGGCGCTGGTGGCGCTCGCGACCACGGTCAGCCCGGTCGGCGGCGTGACATCGATGCCGATGGAGCGCTCGCGCTCGGCCAACCCGCGCAGCAGGGCGGCCTCGCGCTCCAGCACGCCCGCCGCGTCGTCGGTGGTCGGCAGCGGTTGCCCGGCCGGGCCGGTCTGCAGCAAGCGTGTCTCGATGCGTCCGGTTGCTTCATAGCGCACGGTCGAGAGCGACCAGCCGATGAGCCCCGCCAGCAGCGCAGCGACCAACGTTGTGAGCCCCGCGACCCACCACCGCCCACGCATCGGCCACCAGAAGCTGACCTTCGGCTTTTCGGTTGACGGGGCACCGCCCCCGCCGCGGTACGCGCCGACCGCGGTGCCGTTGCCGGCGTTGCGTCGGTCGCGCCAGAGCACCGGCATGCCGCCGTCGGCGTCCGCGGTTTGGCCAGCCGGGGACGGGGTCTCGTCGGATCGGCTCATACGGGCGCATCCCTGCGGCACGAGGAGAGGGGCAGACCTTGCGGGTCGCCGAAGCCGATCAGTGGTTCGTTCCCTGATTGAGCTCCGGTCGGACACCGGCGCGCCGGCCACGGGCAGAGAACCGATGGGGCCTTCTCCTCCGATTCCGACCCGGGTCACGACCCGCGTGAATGGAGTTTATCGGACCTCCGGAAGCCGGTCCAACCCGGAGCCAGCGACGCGGAAACGGGTGGTTCCCGCTGCAGAAACCGAAGAAGCCCACGCCGGCTCGACGTGGGCTTCTGTGAGTGGTTGGGGGGCATGCGGCTTCGCCGCACGGCTCGGTCGGGCTCAGTTGTTGCCCTTGCGCTTGGTGGCGAGCTTCTGGAAGTAGTCGCGGGCCTCGCCGACCAGGTAGAACGAGCCGGCGACCACGATCATGTCCTCGCGGGACACGGCCCGGGCGGCCAGGCCCAGCGCCTCTTCGAGGTTTCGCGCGGTCTGGGCCATCTTGCCCGACGATTCGGCGAAGCGCTTGATTAGGTCCTCGGGTTCCATCGCCCGTGGGTTGCTGTGGGACTTGGTGAAGATCACCTTGTCCGCGCCGAGGCCGACCTGCTTGAGCATGCCGGCCACGTCCTTGTCCTGCCCGCAGCCGAACACCATGACCAGCGAGTCGTAGCTGACGTGGGCGCCGAGCGACTTGATGAGCGCTTCGACGGACGCGGCGTTGTGCGCCCCGTCCAGCACGACACGCGGGGCCTGCCAGACCTCTTCCATCCGTCCGGGCAGCTCCGTCTCGTCGAGGCCGGCGATGACGCGGTCTTCGCTGACGGTAAAGCCCTGCGAGCGCAGCTTGTCGATGATCGACAGCGCGAGGCCGCAGTTGTGCGCCTGGTGCTCGCCCTTGAGCGGCACGGCGAGGTGCTCGAACCGGCTGTGCGGCGTGGTCAGGCAAACGCGGGTGTGCGGGCCGAGTTCGCGGTTGGCCTCGAAGCGGTACGAGAAGTCGATGTCCTTGCCGGAGATCTCGAGGGCCGTGCCGGCTTCCTCGGCGGCTTCCTTGAGCACGTTGATGATGGCCGTGTCCTGCTCGACCGTGATCGCCGGGACACCCGCCTTGAAGATGCCGGCCTTCTCCTTGGCGATCTGCTCGACCGTGTCGCCGAGGATCTGCGTGTGGTCCAGGGAGATCGAGGTGACGGCGGTCACGAGCGGGTCGCAGACGTTGGTGCAGTCCAAGCGCCCGCCGAGCCCGGTCTCAAGCACCGCGATGTCGATCGCCTGTTCGGCGAAGTGCACGAACGCCGCGGCGGTCATGATCTCAAAGAACGTCAGGTCCAGCCCGGTCTTGGCCTCGGCCTTGGCGATCTGCTGGAACACGTCGCACACCGCGGGATAGGAAATCATGTGCCCGTCGATGCTGATCCGCTCGCGGAGGTCCACCAGGTGCGGCGAGCTGTAGAGCCCGACCGTGTACCCGCAGGCGCGGAGCATCGACGCGGTCATCGCACAGGTCGAACCCTTGCCCTTGGTGCCGGCCACGTGGACGGCCTTGATCTGCTCGTGGGGGTTGCCCAGCGCATCCAGCAGCTTCCGCATGCGGTTGAGGCTGAACGTCTTGTCGTTGTAGCTGACGACCCGCTGACGCTCGTGGTCGATGTGCTCGTACAGCCAGGCCTTGGCGTCGTGGTAGTTGGCGATCTTCGGGGCCCGCGGCGACCGTGGGGCCTTGGGCATGCGCGACCGCGCCCCGGTCTTGGACGCTCCCTTCGCTGCAGTCGTTTTCGTCTTCCCGGAGCCTTTGTTCGGTTTTTTGGAGGTCTTACGGGTCGTAGTGGGCATTGGCTTTGCAGGTTAATGAAACCCGGTCATTTTGTCAAACGAACGGAGTTAAAAATAGAAAAAACAGGGGTTTACGAGAATTCCGACCTCGCGTGTCGACGAAGGAAAGGCCCGAAAGGTTCTAGAACAGCGATGGCAATGCGCGTGGTCGTGCAAACACTTACCCGACCGAGGGATAGACGAGTCCGATGGTGCACGGGTTCGGCGTTCGGACAGGCCTGTGGGGCGAGGCCAACGCGGGGCTCGGTTAGCCGCCGATCGTGTCGGTGCCCTGGAGGTAGGGCCGCAAAGCCTCGGGGACACGGACGTTGCCGTCGGCCTGCTGGTGGACCTCCAGCAGCGGGATCAGCAGCCGGGGCGACGCGGCGACCGTGTTGTTCAGGCTGTGGCAGAACACCGTCCGCTTGCCCTTGGGGTCGCTGGGATCGCGGTACCGCAGGTTGAGCCGGCGGGTCTGGTAGTCGTACAGCCTGGACGCCGAGTGCGTCTCGCCCCAGCCCCCGGAGGTATCGTTCTGACCCTCGGGCGTCGCGGGTGACTGGGCCCGGCTGGGCATCCAGCACTCGAGGTCGATCATGTCCGCGTTCTTCGGCCCCAGATCGCCCGTGCAGCACTGCAGCAACCGGTAGGGCAACTCCAGCCGTTGCAGCAACTCCTCGACGAACCCGATCATCTTCTGGTGCCAGTCCCGGCTGACCTGCTCGTCCGATTCGCAGATCACGACCTGCTCGACCTTGTCGAACTGGTGGATGCGATACAGACCCGCCGTGTCTTTCCCGGCGCTGCCCGCTTCACGGCGGAAGCAGGTCGACACCGTGGTGTAGCACTTCGGTAACTCGTCAGACTGCAGGATTTCGTCGGCGTGGTAGGCCATGAGCCCGACCTCGCCGGTGCCCGTGAGTGCTAGGCCGTCTTCCGAGGTCGGGTTGGCGACGTCGTAGACCTGGTCCCGGCCGTGGGGGAAGAACCCGGTCCCCACGAGCGTCGGGTGCTTGACGAGGCAGGACGCCGAGAGGGGGGTGAAGCCGTGCTCGACGGTCATGAAGTCGAACGCGAACCGCAGCACGGCCTGGTGTAGCCGCATGCCGTCGCCGGTGAGGACGTAGCTGCGCGAGCCGGCGATCTTGACGCCGCGCTCGAAGTCGACCAGCCCAAGCGTGTCGCAGAGTTCGAGGTGAGACTTGGGCGCGAAGCCCTTGTTTTCCTCGAAGGACTTGGTCGGCTCGAAGTGGTCCGGGCTCCACCGGCGGAGCTCGACGTTGTCCTCGGCCGACCTCCCGACGGGCACATCGGCGTCCGCGGGCTGCGGGAGTTCGAGCCAGAGGTCGTTGCGGCGTTCTTCGAGTTCGCGGAGCCGGGGCGCGAGTTCGTCCTGCCGCTGCTTGATCTCGTTGGGCCGGGCTTGGAGGGCCTGCATCTCGGCCTGCAGCGCGTCCTTTTCGTCCTGCGCCCCGTTCTTCAATCGTCCGGCGAGCTGCCCGATCTGTTTGCCGATCGCGTTCTTCTCGGCGGTCAGGGTCTGCTCTTCCGTCAGCAGTTGTCGGAGCTGTTCGTCGGCCTGGAGCAGGCGGTCGACCAGGGCCGCGTCGCCGTTCTTGTTCACGACGCCGGTGCGGAAGCGGTCGGGGGTCTCGCGCAGGGCCTTGAGGTCGATCATGGGGCGGGCATGGTAATGGGCGGGGCGGCGAGGGATGCCGTGAAACCCCCAGGGATTCATGCCGTGGTTATCGGCGGCACGATACGAGAACCGGGTTCAGGCGTAAGATGTGTGGCCGGTCGGTGGGCGGCGGGGTGGGGGATCAGCGGGGACTCCAGGGTGTTAAGGAGTGTCCGAGACGTTTCTCTCACCAGACAGTTGTTGGGCTGCGGGTGGGCCGAGCCGAGGTGCCATGGCCATGCGTGTATGCAACGGGATTCAGACGGCGGCGGGGTGGGTGACGGCGAGTCGTGCAACGGCGGCGTGGTTGTCGTTGTTCATGCTCGTGCTCGCGGTGTCGGGCTGCCAGACGGCAAGGCTGGGCGACGAGCCGATCGCGATCGACACCGCGTCGCTGACGCCCGTGGAGCAGCAGGCGTTCGCCGCGTTGTCCTCGCCGGGGTCGTACCTGGACCAGCGGGCCCAGGCGGTGGCGACGCTGTTGGAACAAGACACGGACGAGAGTCTTGAGGTGATCGCGTGGGCGTTGGAGTCTGCGCGGACGGCCGAGGTCAACCAGGCGGCGCTGCAGGGCATCTACTCTGCGACGCCGGCGGTCGACGCGATGCCCGAGGAACTGTGGTGGCCGCTGGTCGCGCGGATGGACACGCTGCCGCCGTCGCTGACCGAAGACTTCGCGCTGGCGGCGTCGAGGTTCGAGGGCGAGCGGTACACGAGGCAGCTGATCGACTGGGCTCGCTCGGCCGAGGAGCCCGGCCCGGTGCGCCGCCGTGCGATCGCCGCGCTCGGTCAACGGCGGACCAAGCCCGTCGCCGAGGTGTTGGTGCAGCTGACCGACGTCGAACAGGCCCCCGCCGTGCGCGAGTCCGCTTACGCGGCGCTCGGGACGCTCACCGGCATCACCGCCTTCGGCGAAGACCGCGGCGCCTGGCGGCAATGGTGGGACGAGGTGCGCGGCCTGGACGCGGCCGGCTGGAACCGCCAACTCGCCGAGAACTTCGCCAGCCGTGAACCCGCCCGCGACATCACCAACGACCAACTCGTCGACCGCATCCGTGAGCTCAACATCGCGATGCACCGCTTGGCCAGCCCGGAAGACAAGCCGCGCGTGCTCACCGATCTGCTGCGCGAGGAACTCATGCCGCTGCGCGAGCTCGGGCTGTCGTTGGCGGAGCAACGCCTCTCGGCGGCCGAGGCGTTCGACGAGCCGTTGCTCGCGGCGTTGCGCGACAACCTCACGGTCGATCGGCCGGACCTGCGGCAACGCGCCGCGGTGTTGTTGCGTGACCTGGGCGACGCGCCGTCTGCGGACATTGTCGCCGACCGGTTGAAGAGCAACCAGGAGCACGTCGACGCGGTGCTGCGGGCGTACCTGCTGCTGCTGGCGAACCAGCCGCGGGTCGAGGCCGTGGAGGCCGTGCAGCGCCACCTCGACGACGCGGCGGTGCAGTCACAGGCGGCGGCGGCGCTGGCAGCGGCGGCGAACGAAGGCATGGTCCGCGGTGGCCGCAAGTCCCGCGTCGCCAGGACGGCCCGGCAGATCCTCGACCGCAGCCCCGACCGCCCCGACCCCGCGGTGATCACGCTGCTCGGGCGCGTCGGGACCAACGACGACTTCGCCCGCATCGCCGGCTGGCTGGATGCCCGCGACGCGACCGTCCGCCGCGCCGCCGCGCAGGCCTGGGCCGACTCGACGCGGACGCTCGTCCCGCTGGCCGAGCGGGCCGACGACTCGGTGGTCCAGCCGATCGTCATCACGTCCGCCGAGCGCCGCGGCGAGGACCCGCAGACGATGCGGACGCTCGCGCTGTTCCCGCCGGCCGCCGACCAGCCCGCCGCCCGCCCCGCGTGGGGCCGGGCGCTGGTCGCCATGGCCGGCCGTGTCCCGCGCGACCAGTCCCTCGCCGCCGTCCAGGCGATCACCGACCCGGCCCTCACCGCGACCCGCGAGGCCGTCGTCACCGCCGGCCTCGATACCCAGCCGCCCAACACCACGCCCGACGCCGCCTACCTCGGGCTGCTGCTCGAACGCGCCGAGTTACGCCTCGACGACGCCCGGCCGCGCCTCGCCGTCCTCGACTTCGAGGCGCTCGTCCCCTACCAGCCCCGGCTCACCGGCACCCAGCGCGAACGCCTCCAGCGCGGCCTGATCCGCGCGGCGCTGCAGACCGACCAACTCGACAAGGCCTTCGCCGTCGCCCGCAAGCTGTTCGAAGGCCCCAACGGCGCGCTGATCCAACCCGCGAACGACGACCCGGTAATTGAACTCTTTGTCGACGCCGCCGCGCAGCACGTCGACCAGGGCCGACGCAACCAAGCCCGCAGGGTTCTAGAGGAACTGCGGCTGCTTCTGGGCCCGGCGATGAAGCCGCAGGTCGCCCTGCGCATCCGCAACGTCGAGGAACGCGCGTTGACGCCCAACCCGCCCGCGGTGCGCCGCGACACCGACACCGACGACACGCCGTAATCCGCTGCTTGCCTGTGTCGGTTGCCGGCTCAGTTGAGTCGCCACGCAACGCGGTGCTGTCGTGGGTTCCGCGACTCACCGCATCTTGTACGGCCCGCCGTCGGAGAGGTACTTACCGGAGGTTACGAGTTCGACCCACCGCCGCGCGGTGTCGGCCAATGCGTCGCCGCCGTGCGCCGCGGGTTTGACGAAGCTCGGCTGCCAGTCACTTAACCCCAGCCAGTCGTGTAGCACGACGACGTGCCCGTGGCAGTTCGGCCCGGCGCCGCAGCCGAATACCGGGACGCCCACCGCGTCGATCACCGCGTCGGCGGCTTCGGAGGTCGACTGCTCGATCAGCAGCATCGATGCGCCGGCGTCTTCCAACTTCTTGGCCAGATCGACCATCTGTTTGATCTTGTCTTTTGTGCGCCCCGCCACGACGGGCACGCCGGTGGTCGCGGTGCGTTGGGGACGCCACCCCAGGTGCGCGACGACGGGGATCGACGCGCGGTCCAACTTGCCGACCAACCCGACGAAGCGCTCGTCGACCTCGATCTTCACCGCGTCGGCGTCGCCCTCGGTGATGAAGCGCCCCGCGTTGCGGACGGCATCGGCGTCGTCGGCGTGGTAGCTCATGAACGGCATGTCGCCCATGACGAACGCCCTAGGGGCGCCGCGCTTCACCGCCGCGGTGATGGTGAGCATGAACTCCAGCGGGGCGTGGACGGTGTCCTCGTAGCCGAGCACGACGTGCCCGGCCGTGTCGCCGACGAGCATGACGTCCAGCCCGCCGCGGTACAGCCACCGGGCGGTGGTGGCGTCGTAGCAGGTGAGCATCGGGACCTTCTGCCCTTCGCGGACCCGCCGGCGGATCTCGCGCATGGTCACGGCGGTGCGGCCTGCGGGTTCGTCCGAAGCGGCGGGGGCGGGCGGGCTCATCGCGGCGATCCTATCGGACCGCGGTGCGGATTGTGACGGTCACGCCGCCGTTGCCGATGACAATGCCGTGATCTTTGGCTTTGGCTCCTCTCTCGCACGTCCCGCCACAGCCGCCCCGGGCCCGCCGCCGATGCCTGCATCAGCCATGTCGCTGCCGCCCACCCAGCGCGCCGCCGCCGGCCTGCCCCCGGCGTCGCCCACACCGCCGTCCTCCGACGCGCTCAACGTCCTCGCGCTCGTCGTCGTCAGCGCCGTCGCTTTGGCCCTGATCCCCCTCGCCGTCGTCCAGCGCGGCCCCGGCATGGCCCGCGCCGACGCCACCGGCCCGGCGCTGCGCATCACCCAGCCCGCCGACGTGGCAACGACAGCCAACCCGGCCGATGCCTTCGCGCCGACGACCCAAGCCGTCGAACCTGAGACGCCGCACCAACCGCGCCGCGTCCGGGACGACCTGCGGCCGCGGTAAACGAAATCCATGTTGCAACGGCAGCCCCCGGGCTACGCCTCGGTCGCGTGGATGAACTGCCGGTACAGGCCCGCGTACACGCCGGCCTGCGCGAGCAGTTCGGTGTGCGTCCCGCGTTCGACGATCCTGCCGTGATCGAGGACGAGCACGGCGCTCGCGTGCCGGATCGTCGACAGCCGGTGGGCGACCACGAAGCTCGTCCGGCCCTTCAACAACACCGCCAACGCGTTCTGGATCCGCGCCTCGGTCATCGTGTCGACGCTGCTGGTCGCCTCGTCGAGGATCAGGATCGCCGGGTCCGCGAGCATCGCCCGGCAGAAACACACCAGCTGCCGCTGGCCCAGCGACAACGCGCCGCCTTTCTCGCCGACCTGCGTGTAGAGCCCGTCCGGCAGCGTCTCGAGCAAATCGAGGCAATCCAGCTTCCGCGCTGCCTCGAACACTTCCTCGTCGCTCGCGTCGGGTTTGCCGACCCGGATGTTGTCCAGCACCGTGCCCGTGAAGAGGAAGTTGCTCTGCAGCACGATCCCGAGTTGGTGGATCAGCGCGTCGGTCTGCAGCTTCCGCACGTCGATGCCGTCGATCGTGAGCGTCCCGCCGGTCGGCAGGTAGAACTTCGAGATCAGCTTGATGATCGTGCTCTTGCCCGAGCCGGTGTGCCCCACGAGCGCGACGGTCTGGCCCGGTTCGGCGACGAAGTCGATGCCGTGCAGCACCGGGCGGTCCGGGTGGTAGCCGAACGTGACGCCTTCGAACGACACCCGGCCCTCGATGCGCGGCGGGGCGACCGCGTCGTCGTCCTCCAACACGTCGGGCTCCCGGTCCAGCAGCGCGAACACCCGCTCCGCGCCCGCCATCGCCGTCAACGCCACGTTGTGCTGCTGCGCGACCACGCGGATCGAGTTGAAGAACTGCGGCAGCTGGAACACGAACACGACCAGTGCCGCGTACGTCGTCGCCGGGTCGTCGTGAGCTAGCCCGAAGCCGAACTCCCCGCGCAGCACCTGGAAGCCCCCGACGACGATCAGCAGCGCGAGGAAGAACTGCGAGTTCAGCTCCAGCAGCGGGATGTACAGCCCGGCCAGCCGCATCGCACGGATGTTGTGCGCCGCGTGGTCGTTGATCAGGTCGCGGAACAGCCCGGCGTTGACCTCCTGCCGGACGAACCCCTGCGTCACGCGGATGCCGGACACCGACTCGGCCAGCGTCGCCGTCACCCGGCTCATCGACTCCTGCACGTCCCGCCACGCCTGCCCCAGCCGCCGACCGAAGTACCGGTTCATCGCCCAGATCACCGGCGACATCGCCAGCACGAACGCGAACAGCGGCGGGTCGTAGTACGCCATGATCCCCGCCGCCACCAGCATGTGCCCCGCGTTGACCAGCGTCACGAACAGCACGTCCTGGATCCCCCGCCGCAGCGCCTCAGCGTCCGACGTCATCCGGCTGATGATCCGGCCGACCTTCGTGCGGTCGTAGAAGCTCATGCCCAGCTTCTGCAGGTGCCGGAAGATCGCCAACCGCAGGTCGCGGACGACGTACTCGCCCAACAGCAGCGAGAGCTTGATGCGGAAGTGCATGGTGAAATACGTGAACGCCGCGAGCGCCGCGAACCCCGCGGCGCCCCACACCAAACCGTTCCAGTCCTTGCTCGCGATCGGGCCGTTGATCACCGCGGCGAGCGCCCACGCGAGCATCGGCAGTTGAATCCCCCGCAGCACAACGCAGAGCAGCAGCGTGTTCCGCAGCCGGGCGTGCGGCCGGGTGTACGTCCACAGCCGACGGATCAGCTTCCACTGCAGCGGCGCGTGGCGTTGCTCCTCGTCGTCCTCCCGTCGGACGAGCGTGATCGCGGTGGCGTGCGTCGCTCGGCTCACGCGCCACCGCCTTCCGCCGCCATGCCCAGCAGCTTCCGGCTCTCGTGGTCGGCCGACTGCAGGTCCGCCGCGTGCCGGTAGTGCCCGCCGGTGCCCATCAACTCGGCGTGCGTTCCCGCCTGGACGACCCGGCCCTTCTCCAGCACCAGCACCAGGTCCGCCCGCCGCAGCGTCGACAGCCGGTGCGCGACGACGAACGTCGTGCGGTCCCGCATCGCCGCCGACATCGCCTCGAGGATCTCGGCTTCTGTCTCCGGGTCGATCGCCGCGGTCGGGTCGTCCATCAGCAGCACCGGCGGGTCGAGCAGCACCGCCCGCGCGATCGCCAGCCGCTGCCGCTGCCCACCGGAAAGGTTCGTCCCGCCTTCCATCAACAGCGTGTCGTAGCCGTTGGCCAGGTCCTGCGTGACGAAGCCGTGGGCGCAGGCGATCCGCGCGGCACGCTCGATCTGCTCGGGCGTCGCGTCCGGGTGCCCGAACGCGATGTTCTCCGCGACCGTGTTGGAAAACAGGAAGCTCTCCTGGAACACCAGCCCGATGCTGCGCCGGAGCCGGTCGAGGTCGTAGTCGCGCAGGTCCGTGCCGTCGAGCAAGACCCGCCCGGCCGTCGGGTCGTAAAACCGCGGGATCAGCGACAGCAGCGTGCTCTTGCCCGCCCCGGTCGCGCCCAGGATCGCGACGACCCGGCCGGGTTCGACGTCGAAGCTCACGCCGTGCAACGCCCCTGCCTCGTCGCCGTAACCGAAGCTCACGTCCTCGAACGTCACCCGGCCGTCGATGCCCTCCGGGTTCACCGCGTCCGGCTTGCTCGCGACCTCCAGCGGCGTGTCTAGCACCTCGAAGACCCGACCCGCCCCCGTCAGCGACCGCTGCACCGAGTTGGTGAGCTGCGCGATGTTGCCGACCTGCCCGCTGAACTGCTGCAACAACCCCGAGAACACGACCAACGTGCCCAGCGTGAACGCCGGGTCGTTCATGTAGATCCACCCGCCGTAGAGCAGCAGGATCACCAGGTTCAGCTGCGGGATGAACCCGATCAGCGGCACGAACACCGCCACTCGGTTGAAGATCCAACGGGCCAGGTCCGTGATCTTCCGGTTGGCGTCGGTGAACTTCTGTGTCTCCTGGTCCTGCCGGGCGAAGCCCTTGACGACGTGCACGCCCTGCGCGTTCTCGCTGAGCACGCGGATGGCATCGTCGAACTGCTCGCGGTTCCGCCGGTACGCGGGCTTGACGATCTTCCCGAAGTACCCGGTCAGGACCCACAACAGCGGCGTCGTCGCCAGGCACCACAGCGTCAACGGCACGTGCAGCGAGAACATGTAGCCGGCGAAGAACACCAGCGACACCGCCATCATCAGCACCTGGATCAGGACCTCGTCGACGAACATGCGGACCGCCTGCACGTCGCCCGTAACGCGGTTGATGATCGAGCCCGACTCGTTGGCGTCGAAGAACCGGAAGCTCAGGCGTTGCAGCTTGTCGTAGACGTCGCTGCGGAGCTTGACGACGATGTCCTGCACGAGGATCGCGATCCAGATGTTGCTCAGCCGGTCGAGCACGAACCGGAAGGACGCGACGCCGAGGATGATCCCGCCGACCAGCGCGACCTTCGTCATGTCGTCCCACGCCTCCGGCGGCGCGAGCCCGAACGGCCAGCGGGGCGGCTTGTTGCCGTCCGGGTTCGCGTCGGTCAACGGGTTGAACGCGTTGCCGATGACGTCGATACCGAGCCCGAGCAGCCCGAGCCCGGACAGCGCGAGCGCCAGCAATACAAGCTGCAACAACACACAGCGGATGACCTGCCCGCGGTACCGCCAGGCCAGGCCGCACATGCGGAGGATGAGCCGCCCGTTGCTCTGCGTCGCGGGGTGGTGCGGCTGCGGGTTGTCCTTCTCAACGCCGGCGGAGGACACGACGGGTTCCCTTCGCCCCGGCCGGGGGGTCGGTCCGTGTGGGCCGGGCCGACGGGGCAAGCCCAACCTTAGCGAGCCAGGTCGGGCTTGTGGGTGGTTCGCGAAAAAGAAACCTCCAACCTCTGCTCCGCGAGGTTCGGCAACCGGCGACGCGTGGGCGCGGCCCGGCCTGGGATTTGCGGGATCGCCCGACGCCCGACGGTCGCCGTCCGCGGGTAAGTTGGGTCGGTCACGTGTTGAGCACGGTCAGCCGGGCACGCCCCGGGGGAGTTACGGACGATGTCGGTCATGCATGTCGGGGTGTATTGCGGGTCACGGGAACGGGTGCAGGACTCGTTCCGACGGCTGGCGGACGACTTGGGAAGCGAGATCGGCCGACGCGGGTGGACGCTCGTTTACGGCGGCGGCTCGGTCGGGCTGATGGGGCGGGTCGCGCGGGCGACGCACCAACACGGCGGGCAGGTCGTCGGCGTGATCCCCGAATCGATGGACACCGTCGAGGTGGCCTACCGCGACGCCGACGAGTTGATCGTCGTCGACACAATGCGGCAGCGCAAACAGCTCATGGACGACCGGGCCGACGCGTTCGTCGTCTTGCCCGGCGGGTTCGGCACGCTCGAAGAACTCTCCGAGGTCATCACCCACCGCTACCTCGACTACCACGCCAAACCCGTGGTGATCGTGAACCATGCCGGGTTCTACGACCCGTTGCTGGAGTTATTTGATCACTTTGTGGAGCACGGCTTCGCGGGGGATCGGTACCGGGACATGTACGCCGTGGTCGAGGACGTGTCCGGAGCGGTCGCGCTGCTCGAAGGCGATTGACCGATCGGCTGTCTCGTTAGGCTCAGCCGCGTTTCGACGAGACGCAGCTAGCCGTTCGCTTTCGCAAAACTGTCCATGAACCCCGCGAGCGCCTTGGCGCCCTCGAGCGGCATCGCGTTGTAGATCGACGCCCGGCAGCCGCCGACGCTGCGATGGCCCTTCAAGCCGCTCAGGCCTTCGGCCGCGGCCTCCTTGACGAACTCCGCCTCCAGCCCTTCGCTCGGCAGCCGGAACACCACGTTCATCGTCGACCGACAGGCCGCGTCGACCGGGCAGCGGTAAAACCCCGCGTGCCGGTTGATCATCTCGTAGAGCATGCTGCTGCGCTGCTCGGCCATCGTCTGCGCCCAGGGCAGCCCGCCTTGCTGCTCCAGCCACTCCAGCACGAGGTTGACCATGTACAGCTGGAACACCGGCGGGGTGTTCAGCATCGAGTCGCCCTTGACGTGCCCGGCGTAACTCAGATACCCCGGCAGGTGGGCGTCATTGCATTGTTCCAGCACGTCGTCGCGGATGATCACGACCGCCACCCCGGCAGGCCCGATGTTCTTCTGCGCCCCGGCGTAGATGATCCCGAACGGCGACGCGTCGAACGGCCGGCTGAGGAAATCGCTGGACATGTCCGCCACCAGCGGCGCGTCGCAGGCCGGGAAGCGTTTCCACTGCACGCCGCCGATGGTCTCGTTGCTGGTCAGGTGCAGGTAGACGCTGCCGTCGGAACTCTTGACCGTCGACGGGTCGGGCAGGGTCATGTAGTCGGCGTCGGTCCCGTCGAAGACGAGGTTGACGTCGCCGAGCTTCTTCGCGTCGGCGATGGCCTTCTTCGCCCACGCGCCGGAGTGGGTGTAGTCGGCGAGCTTGCCGCCGTGCAACAGGTTCAGCGGGACCATGCCGAACTGCATCGTTGCGCCGCCGGCCAGGAAGGCGACGTGGTGTTGGTCCGTGAGCTTCAGCAGCCGGCGCAGGCGTTCGACCGCCTGGTCGCGGACGTCCTGCACGGGCTTGGACCGGTGGGACATCTCGATCAGCGACATGCCCTGCCCGCGGTAGTCGAGCATCTCGGCGGCGGCGGTCTCGAGGACGGCGGCGGGCAGGGTGCAGGGGCCGGCAGAAAAGTTGTGGATGCGGGGCATGGTTCGTCTTCGCGTCGCGAGAAGAGAGTTCCGAGCGTTCAACTCGTCGCCCGGCGGGCCGGAAGCGTAGCAAGAGCCCGGGGGTCGCAACCTGCACGTTCGGTGGCTGCGCCACGCCTCGCTCCCGGGTGGGTTGGGGTGTGGTGTTTTGGCCACATCCCGAACCAGCGCACCGTGCGGCGCGCGGGCATGCCCGGGCCCGATCGAGGTTTCCGGCGTCTCAGCGGCGTTTTTCGCGGTGGTCGGGGGTGCGTCCGGCCGGGCCGGCGGGGCGGTGGCAGGCTTGGTCCCTCGGCGGGCGACCGCCGGGAATCTGTGACTCTATTGCCGCGCCCGGCGGGAGACGACGACCATGAACGAACAGGACTTCCAGAACAAGCTCGCCGACTTGATGGGCGAGATCTCGACTCTGCCCGCCGCCGAACGCGCGAAGCTCACCCAGTTGGCTGAGCAGACCAAGCAGCGCCACGCCAAGCTCAAGAAGACCGTCGCCGACCTGCAGGAGTCGCTGGACTACCTCCGGCTGTCGATCAAGTACCTCGTCTTCGACCTCGAGGCCACGCGGCGCGAAAACAAGTACCTCCGCAAGATGCTCGAGCAGAACCCCGGGCAGGGCGAACAGGACGAGTCGCACTGAATCGTTTCGTTCTTCTCAGGACTGATCACCTCACGGCTAACGACTCATTCGAGGCATGATCAAGGGGCCGATCACGGGAGACACCGAGGCCCGATCCGACCTGGCAACCCGTCGCAAGGCGGGTTGTTTCTTTTCGGGCAGCACGCCCGTGATGCACTTGTCAAAGAAAGAGCCTGAGCGCCCGTTGGCGTCGGCCCCCGCGTTCGGACGGGACTCTTCGGGACGCAAAGCGGAACGGCGGAGGGGCCCGGCGGGCAACGCGGTGAGTCGGTCGCGGCGGAGACAACGAGGGACACGGCTGTTCTTCACGCCGCTCGGGTCGCTGAATCGGCCGACGGTCGCAAGACCACGAAACGCAGGCCCGGGCACGTCGCATACCCGGAAGCAAAACAGACTTCCGGGGGTCCGTCCGGCGAGGCGTCGCCCC
>JANQPR010000098.1 GCA_028285385.1 Phycisphaera sp. | reverse complement strand
GCGTCTGCTCCGCCACCACGCCGGCGACCTGGCCATCGACCCGCAACGGATCGGCGTGCTCGGGTTCTCCGCCGGCGGACATGTCGCGGCGTGCGTCAGCGTTGGGCAACCCGGCCATGAAGACCAGCGCGCCACCGCCACGCCGCACAGCCGGCGACCCGAACGCGACGCGTCCTCGCGACCCGACTTCACGGTCCTCGTCTACCCCGTGGTCTCGATGCAAGACGGCGTCACACACAGCGGCTCACGGAAGAACCTCCTCGGATCCGATCCCACCGCCGAGCAGATCACACACTGGTCCGCCGAGTTGCACGTCGACGCCAACACGCCGCCCGCGTTCCTCGTGCACTGTGCCAACGACAGCGTCAGCATCGCCAACAGCGAAGGCTACGCCGAGGCGCTGCGGCAACACGGCGTGCCCGTTGAGTTGCTTCGCTTCGAGTCCGGCGGCCACGGCTTCGGCCTCGGCGCCGGCGACCACCCCGCCGCCGGCTGGATCGACCGTGCCGCCGAGTGGGCCAAACACCACCCCGCGCCGGCGCCCTGACCGCCGCCCTAACCCCGCTTTCCAACGGCGTGACGAAGAACCGGATGGACACGCCGACCGCTGATGGAGCCTTAACGATGAACGCCCGACCCGCCCTGCCCCCGATCGTCTCTCTGCTCGGTTCGCTGCTTCTCATCACGGCGGCATGCCCTGTCGTGGCGGACGACGAGCCGGCCGTTCACCCGCCCGCGAAGTACACCGGCGTCGTCCCGGTCGAGGTCAGGAAGACCGACGATGGCTGGCAACTGCTCCGGGGCGGCGAGCCGTTCGAGCTGCGCGGCGGCGGGGTCAGCCCCGGGCATTACGCCGAGTTCGCCGCGGCCGGGGGCAACTCCGTCCGGACGTGGAGCACCAGCGACGCCCGCGAGATCCTCGACGAGGCTCACGAGGCGGGCGTCACCGTCATGATGGGAATCTGGCTCACGCACCCCAAGCACGGCGGCGACTACCGCGACGAAGCGCAGAACCAGCAACGCCTCGACGAAGCGCTCGCCGCCGTCCGCGCCTACAAGGATCACCCGGCGCTGCTGTTCTGGGGCGTCGGCAACGAGGTCGAGATCCAGACGCCCAACGACCCGGCCATCTACCAGCAGATCAACCGCATCGCGCGAGAGATCAAGAAGATCGACCCGCACCACCCGACCGTTATCGTGACCGCCGGAACTGGGCGGCAACGCATCCCGCTGACTATCGAGCACTGCCCGGACATCGACATCTACGGGCCCAACATCTACGGCCGAAACATCTTCGGCGTGGTCGAACACATCTACGCCACCGGCCTCGACAAGCCGATCATCTTCCCGGAGTGGGGCCCGGTCGGGCAGTGGGGCCGGAAAGACAACACGCCTTGGGGCTCGGTCTACGAACCGAGCAGCACTGAGAAGGCCCTGATGTACCTGACCAACTGGGTGACCACGATGGCGGCCCAGCCCGACCGGCTGCTCGGCGGGTACGTCTTCTATTGGCGGTACGGCAACAAACCGGACGACGGCACCAACTGGTCCACGTGGTACTCCATGCACCACCACACCGGCGAGGCCTTCGGCGGCGTCGACTTCATGCATTGGGCTTTCACCGGGGGCTGGCCCGACAACCTCGCCCCCGCCATCGAGACCCTGCAGAGCAGCCTTACCGGCGCCCGGGTTGACGCGGGCACCGAGCACACGGCCCGCGTCGTCGCCAGCGACCGGAACCGTGACGAACTGACTTACGAGTGGGTCCTCTCGCCCGACCACGAGGCCCGCCAACAGAAAGTCCGCCCCAAGTTCCGCAAACTCCCGCCCAGCGAGTGGCTGCTCTCCGGCAGCGACACCGACGAGGTCCGCTTGCGCGCCCCGGACGACGACGGCCCGTACCGGCTCCACGTCGTCGTCCGCGACGGGAAGGGCAAGGCCGCCCGCGCCAACGTGCCGTTCTATGTCGGCGACCCCGAGGCGATCGGGCCCACCGACCTCGCCGATAGTTTCGACCCCAATGCCCGGCTGACCGTGCTCGTGCTCGGCGACTCCAACGCCGCCTCCGAGACCGGCTGGGTCCGTGCGTACGAACGCCTCCGCGGCGGCGACGTGGTGATCAACCGGTCGACGCCCGGCAACACGCTCGGTTTCGACAACCTCGACAACCCCAAGCTCAACACGCTCAAGCAACTCGACGCCACCCTCGACGTCGTCGATCAGGAGGCGGCGCGTTCGCCCTCGCGCGTCGTCGACGTCGTGCTCATCAACCTCGGCACCAACGACAGCAAGGCCGTGTTCGACGGACGGGGCGACGAGGTTGTGGCGAACCTGCGGACGATGATCCAGCGCCTGCGGGCACACTACGAGTTCGTGCAGGCCGGGCGCACGCTGCGGATCGCGGTCGTCTCGCCGCCGCCGTACGGCCCGGACGACGTGCTGGCCGAGAAGTATCACGGCGGGGCCGAGCGGGTCGCGGCGCTAGTCCCCCGGTTCAGGGAAGTCACCGAGGACATGGGCGTCACGTTCGTGGACGTGCACCGCCCGCTCGCTGAGGATTTTGCGGAGCTGGCCCCCGACGGCGTGCACATGAAGCCCGAGGGGCAGCAGCGGATCGCCGTGAAGGTCGCCGAGGCGATCCGGACGATGAAATAGCCCGCCGATCCCCTGCACCGGCTTCGCCTCGGCCCGTTGGCTGTCGATTTGACCCCTGATATAGTCTTTCCCCCATGCCCGCGAACATCCGTGAAATCAAGGGGCGGATCAAGGCCGTCAAGAACATCCAGCGCATCACCAAGACGATGCAGCTGATCGCCTCGGCCCGGTTCCAACAGGTGCAGAAGAAGGCGACGCAGGCGCAGGCCTACGCGGAGCGCATCCGCGCGATGGTCGCCGAGGTCGCCGGCGCGATCGCGGGCTCCGACGAGGCGGGCAGCCAGCCGTTGATCTCCCCGCCGGACGTGTCCCCGAACCGGACGCTCGTGCTCGTGCTCACCTCCGACCGCGGGCTGTGCGGCAGCTACAACACGAACGTGATGCGCACCGCCGAGCGTTACTTCGACGCGGAGTTGCCCGTCGACCAGCGCAGGCTCGAGGTCGCGGGCAAGAAGGGCATCGGCTACGCCAACTTCAACCGGCTGCCCGTCGACGAAGCCCACACCCAGTTCGGCGACAACCCGAAGTACGAGGACGTCGCTGCGCTCGCCGAGCGGTACATGGCCGACTTCGCCGCCGGCCAGTACGACGCGGTCAAGGTCGTCTACACTAAGTTCATCTCGATGGGCAAGCAGCAGCCCGAGGTGATGACGCTGCTGCCGCTCGAACCGCCGACGGCGGACGAGAGCGAGAAGGCCGCGGTGAGCGTGTACGAGTTCAGCCCCGAGCCCGCCGAGTTGCTGGGCGTGCTGCTGCCCGAGACGGTGAAGGTCACGCTGATGCGTTGCTTCAACGACGCCTTGGTCAGCGAACAGTTGGCCCGGATGGTGGCGATGAAGGCCGCGACCGACGCCGCCGGCAAGCAGGGCAAGAGCCTGAAGCGGGTCTTCAACCGCGCCCGCCAGACCGCGATCACGACCGAGCTGTCGGAGATCATCGCCGGCGCGGCGGCGCTGGAGTAGGCCCCGGAAAAGTACAATCTCATGATGACGACCAAGCGGCCCCCAATCGCTTGTTTCGCGGCACTGCTGCCTTGGCTGGGTTTGGCCTTGTTCTACTCGTTCGCTTGGCACATGCATCGGGTCTTCGGCGGTTGGCCTGACCGCATCGGCACCGAAGGTTTCCCGCGGCCGTTGCTGCGTCACTCGGAAGCCGCGGCATCGCTGTTTTCCGTCAACTTGCTGGCGTTGCTGATCGGCCTGCCCGTCGCGGTGGTCGCGGGCGCGAGCATCCCGCGGCTGCGGTCGGCCCATGCGGCTGCTTGGTGGTTCGGCGTCTCCTTCGCCGTCTGTTTCTTTTTGATGCAGCTCGCCCCGGCGGGGTTCCTGAGGTGGTGGTGGGACTAGCGGCACCGACGAGTTGAAGTGTGAAGCACGATCATGCCCAAGCGCTCCACCGGCCCGGACCTCTCGGCGCTGCACCTCGGCCTGGAGTTTGTCGGGGGGACGCTGCTGTTCGCGGGGCTGGGTTACTGGCTCGACGGGCGGTGGGGGACGTCGCCTTGGTTGGCCGTGACCGGCGGGGCGCTGGGCCTGGCCGGCGGGATGTGGCTGCTGATCAAGGAGGCGATGAAGGTCAACCGCGACGCGGCTGCACGGTTCGGGAAAACGAAGCGCAACGAACCGTCGGCGGGCGGCGAGCCCACAGACCGGAAACAGGACGACCGCCACACGCCCGCCGGCCCCGCGTAAAGCTCAGCGCGGCGCTCACTTCCCTCCCCTTAGGACGGGTCGGGGGAGGGTGCCGGCAAACTTCAGCGGACTACATTGAGCTGATTCAGGCAGAGACGAGCACCCTCCCCTTGCCCCTCCCGGCGGGAGGGGAACCGGACAAACGACGCTGCGCGAGTGTTCCGGCGATACCCTACAGTCAGCGTATGAACGCCACCGGAAAGGCGCACGCCCCGGCTTCCAGCCCCATCACGGCCCCGCCCTTCCCGCTCGCCCGCTCGACGGTGGCCCTGATCGTCACGCTGCTCGTCGGCGAGGCGCTGGTGTTCGCGGCGCTGTGGGCGTTGGGCGCAGACGTGTTGACGCACCACGGGTGGTCGGCGCTGCTGCTGGGCGTCGGGACGGCGGGCGGGAGTTGGCTGGCGCTGCTGGTGCTGGCCCGGGCGGCGGCGGCGTTGAACCAGCCCGGCCCCGGGCAGGCGGCGGGGGCCGGGGTCCAGGGGCTGGTCATCGCGGCGCTGGCGGGGTTCCTGATCCGGGCGGTGGCGGCGCTCGGCGCGGCGTTGGCGGCGGTGATGGGGTTCGACGCCGATCGGCGGGTGGCGGCGGCGTGGCTGCTGGGGTGGTACGCCGTGTTCCTGATCGTGGACGTGACGATCCTGCGCCGTTTC
>JANQPR010000155.1 GCA_028285385.1 Phycisphaera sp. | reverse complement strand
GCCGACGTCTCGCTCGATGCCGACGGCAGCGACTTCGTCCAGTGGGGTGACCTCGGCGCATCCGGCACAGGCGGGTTGGTGCTGCAGGGCGGACGCTTCGCGTTCAAGGCGTTCTCCACCACGACCGTTGACCCGGGTTCGTCGCTCACCGTCGGCGCCGACGCGACGATGGTCCTCGAAGACATGGCCGACCTCGCCCACACCCGCCTCGCCAACCAGAACGGCGTCTTCACCGTCGCCAACCGCGGCACGCTCGTGAACGAATCCGCCACGTTCAGCCCCGGCAGCTCGTTCAGCGGCGACCCTGTGATCAACGAGATCACCGTCGAGAACGGCGGCACCTTCACCAACGACGCCGACGCCGCGGTCACATTCGATTTCGCCGTGAACGAGACCGACGGCATCCTCCCCGGCGTCACCTTCGACACGATCCGCGGCGGCGGCACGTTCAACCTCGCCGGCACACTGGACCTGCGTTTCACCGACGGAACGTCACCGGGCTTGTACGAACCCATCGATCTGATCCTCGACACCTCGGGCGGCGACATCACCGGCACGTTCGACCTCGCGTTCGACCCGTTCGTCGGCGTCGGCGAGGCGTGGGCGATCACCTACGAGACGAACGCGTTCGGCGTCAACGCCGTGCGATTCACCCGTGCGCTGCCCGGCGACGCGAATCTCAACGGCCAGGTCGAACAGGGCGACCTCGACGCCGTCCTGCAGAACTGGGGCTCGACGACGAACCCCGCCTGGAACACCGGCGACCTCAACGGCAACGGCCAGGTCGAGCAAGGCGACCTCGACGCCGTCCTGCAGAACTGGGGCAGCGCGATCGCCCCGGACTTGCGCGGCACCGCCCTCCCGGAACCTACGGCAGTAGCATCGGTGTTGCTGACCTTATTGGCCGGCTCGCGGCACAACCTTCGCCGCAGCTGAGCCATCGGCTGCTACGCTCCCGGCATGACGCTCACCATCACCTACCTCGGGCACAGCGGGTTCCTCTTCGACGACGGGCACGACCGCGGCCGGCTGTGCGTCGACCCGTTCCTCACCGGGAACCCCAACGCCCAGCACCGGCCCGAAGACATCCGCTGCGACTACGTCGCCTTCACGCACGGGCACGCCGACCACTTCAATCCCGCCGGCTGGTCCATCGCCCGCGACAACGACGCGACCTGCATCGGCAACTTCGAGGTCTGTGAGTACCTCGACAACGAGGTCGGGCTCGAGGACAACTTGGCGGGCAACCCCGGCGGCAACGTCGAGACCGACTTCGGCTACGTGGCGTTCACGCAGGCCCACCACAGCAGCAGCTATGAGGGGCGGTACCTGGGCGTCGCGTGCGGGTTCGTTATCCACTTCGAGCGCGTCGGCGTCACGGTGTACCACGCCGGCGACACCGCGCTGTTCAGCGACATGAAGCTGATCGGTGACATGGGCCACCCCGACGTCGCGCTGCTGCCCGCGGGCGGCCGGTTCACGATGTCGGCGAAGCTCGCGAGCAAGGCGGCGGAGCTCATCCGGCCGAAAGTCGCCGTGCCGATCCACTGGGCCACGTTCCCGATCCTCGCCCAGGACGTCGACGACTTCCGGCCGAGCGGCGTCGAGACGAAGGTGATGCAGCCGGGCGAGGTGTGGGCGTACGGAGGTTGACCCCGTGAACGACTCGAAGCCAAACGAACACTCGACGGGGTCGCGCGTGCTGCTCGGCGGTCGGTTTGGGATCGCGCACGCGGCGCTGCCGTTGGGGATGTGGTTCGGGTTCGCGGCGGTCGTCGTGATCGGTACGGCGAAAGACGACCGACCGATCACGAGCGAGATGAGCAACGCCGCGGTGGCGTTGCTTTCGGTCACGGGCCCGATGCTGGGCGGGATCGCCCGAGGCTTCCAGGAGTGCTGCGTGGAGGCGTCGCTGCGCCTGCTGCCGTGGTGTCTGGGCGCTTTGGCGGTCGCCGTCGCGGCGCAGTGGTTCGTGCGGCCGTCGGGGTTCTGGCGGCACGCGACGCGGCTTTCCGTCTGGACGTTAGCGTGGTCGGTGTGGTTCGGCGGTGCCGTCTTGTCCGGCGCACACGCGTTTTCATAGTGTCGGCTTGCCTTGCGAGTGGTCGAAGCGACACCCCATGCACGAGCAGCGATGATGAGTGTGACTCGCGACGACGCCGTCCACATCGCCGAACGTTTCTCGGCCCGCAACAACCGCCCTTGGGACGCACGCTACATCCGGGTCCGGACGTGGCGTCTCTGGCCGTTCGCACGGGTTTGGTCGATCCGTTCCTACGTGCCGTCGGACGGGGCGATCAACAAGGTCCGGCTGAACGGCGGCAACGGGAAAGTGCTGTTCAGTCACATCCGCTACGACCCGGGCTTCAAACTGCCGGACGAGTTCTGATCACGCCGCCTTCTTGCGCGGCACGAAGACCCGCACCGCGTTGCGGCCCGACTTCTTCGCGGCGTACACGCCGTTGTCGGCGGCTTTGACCAACTGCTCGGCGGATTTGAAGAAACCGTCTTCCTGCGTCGCCACGCCGATCGACGCGGTGATGTGCAGCTCCTCGCCCTCGTCCGACTCGATCGGGGCCTCGGCGATCGCGACGCGCGCGGCTTCGGCGAGCTGCGCGGCCTGCTTGCGGTCGATGTTGGGCAGGATCACGGCGAACTCCTCGCCGCCGTAACGACACGGCACGCCCTTCTCGCCGAAGACCTGCTGGAGCGTCTCGGCCAGGATGATCAGCACGCGGTCGCCGGTCGCGTGGCCGTAGGTGTCGTTGAACTTCTTGAAGTGGTCGGCGTCGAGGAACAGCACCGACAACGGGCTGCCCCCCGCGGCGCAGGCCTTGTACTGCTCGTCGAGGAACTCGTCGAACTTGCGTCGGTTCGCCGCCTTGGTCAGCGGGTCGGTGTAGACGTCCTCGGTGAGCTGCGCGTTCTTCTGTTCGAGCTGCACCGTCTCCTGCACGGCCTGCATCGACAACGCCATCAGCGCCTCGTTGGCCTCGGAGAGGATCAGGTCCGCGTTGCCGAGCTCGCCGGTCGGCAACTCGAACAGCCGCTGCATCTCGTTAGTGTTCTTGTGGACTTCTTTGAGCAGCGGCTCGGCTTCGTCCGGCTCCCACGCAAACCACGCCTCGGCCCGGCGGCGGAACCCGTCCAACGCCGTCGCCTTCTGCGTGTCGTCGCCCCACTCGTTGACCATGAACACCTCGGCCGCGAACCCGCCCAGCGCCACGGCGCGGACGACCTTGCGGCAGGTGATGTCGGCCGGCTCGGGGTCTTCGTGGAACTTGATCGACGCCACCAACAGGTCCGGCAGCTTCCACGACTCCGCGAGCGCTACGCCGACCTCGAGGTGATCCGTCTGCAGCGTGTCGCGCTCCATCGCGCTGAGCTTCGTGTGGTCTTTGCCCGCTTCGACGAGCACGTCGCCGTACTCGGCCCCGAGCGTCTGGTTCATCGCCATCACGCCCAAGTCCTGCAGCAGCGCGCCCAGGAACGCCTCCTCCGCCTCGGGCAGCTTCGCCTTCTCGGCGAAGACCTTCGCCGCCGTGGCGCCGAACAGGCAGCGCTTCCAGAACCGCATGTGGTCGAAGCCGTCTCCGCCTCCGTCCTTGAGGTTGTGCACCAGCGAGAAACCGAGCGCTAGCGTCTTGACCGCCTTGAGCCCGAGCACGACCAACGCGTGGCTGACCGTCGAGATCGAGTAGGCCTGACCGTAGAAGCTGGAGTTGACCGTCTTGAGGATCTTTGACGACAACGCCGGGTCGTTCTGGATCGTCGCGGCGATCTCCTTGATGTCCGCGTCGTCCTGCTTGACCAGGTCGATCACCTGCATCGCGATCGCGGGCAGGGAGGGCAGACGCTGCGAGGAGAGCACGCGGTCGAGCATTTCCTGTTTCATATCGCGTCCGATCCGCCGACCCCCCAAGCCGGATCACCCGTAGCGAGTTGGCCCGGCGCGCCGTGCGCGGGCCTACACAGAAGGGGTATCGAACCGATCCGGTCGGCAGTTCAGGCGTGTGACACCCTTGGTCTAGCCGTAGCGCAACGAAAAACCCCGACGCCGGAGCGTCGGGGCATTGCTTATCAGACTCGGGGAAACCTAAACGCCAGTTATGGTTACTCGCCGCCGTTGCCGGCCCCCGCGGCCTCGGCCTCGGCGGGGGCGTCGTCGGGCAGGTCCTCGGCCGAGAAGGACAGGTGGTCCTTCTCTTCCTCGCGCGTGACCTTGACGACCTGGCCTTCCTTGAACTCCTCCCGGAGGATCGCCTCGGACAACGGGTCCTCGACGTACTGCTCGATCGCGCGACGCAGCGGCCGGGCGCCGAAGTCCGGGTTGTAGCCCTTGTCGATCAGGAAGTCCTTCGCGGGCTGGTCGATCTGCAACGCCATGTTGCGCTCGTCCAAACGCGAGAACACCTTCTTGAGCTCGTACTCGACGATGTTGACCAGGTTCTCCCGCGTGAGCGGCCGGAACACGATCACCTCGTCGAGGCGGTTGATGAACTCCGGGCGGAAGTACCGCTCGATCTCGCCCTGCAGGGTTTCCTTGATCTTGTCGTAGTCGGCCTCTTCGTCGCGCTTGGCGAAGCCGAACCCGCCCTTATTCTTGATGATCTCGCTGCCGATGTTCGACGTCATGATCAGGATGACGTTGCGGAAGTCGACGTGCCGGCCGAACGAATCGGTCAACTGGCCCTCTTCCATTACCTGGAGCAGCGTGTTGAACACGTCGGGGTGCGCCTTCTCGATCTCGTCGAGCAGGACGACGGCGTACGGCCGGCGGCGGATCTGCTCGGTGAGTTGGCCGCCTTCTTCGTAGCCGACGTACCCGGGGGGCGCGCCGATGAGGCGGGACACGTTGTGCTTCTCCATGTACTCGGACATGTCGATGCGGATCAGCGCATCGGGGTCGCCGAACATGAACTCCGCGAGCGCCTTGGACAGCAGCGTCTTGCCGACGCCCGAGGGCCCGACGAAGATGAACGAACCCATCGGCCGACGCGGGTCCTTCAAACCGGAGCGCGCCCGGCGGATCGCCTTGCTGATCGTCTTGATCGCCTCGTCCTGCGAGACGACGGTCTTGTGCAGCTCGTCTTCGAGCTGCAGGAGGCGCTGCGTCTCGGCCTTCTCGAGGCGCGTCAACGGCACGCCGGTCATCTTGCTGACGACCTCGGCGATGACTTCCTCGTCGACCTCGCCGTCCGTCTCCTGGCTGCGGGCGCGCCAGTCGCGCTGGATCTGCTCCTTCTCGCGCTTCGCGGCCTCGGCCTGGTCGCGCAGCTCGGCGGCCTTCTCGTAGTCCGCGGCCTTGACGGCCTCGTCCTTCTCGATGCTCAGCCGCTCGATCTTCTCTTCGAGGTCCGCTAAATCCGGCGGCTTGCTCATGCTCTTGATGCGGATGCGGGCGCCCGCC
>JANQPR010000125.1 GCA_028285385.1 Phycisphaera sp. | reverse complement strand
TCGCGTTCGGGCAGAAGCTCAGCCCCGAGCTGATCGCGAAGATGGGCCAACTCGCCGTCAACCTGCACGGGTCGGTCCTGCCCGCGTACCGGGGCGCGGCACCGGTGCAGCGCGCGGTGATGGACGGCCGCGCGACGACCGGCGTCAGCGTCATCGGCCTCGCGCAACGCATGGACGCCGGCGAGGTGTACGGCACGGCGACGCTCGACATCCGACCGACCGACACGGCCGGCGACGTGCACGACCGCCTGGCGGCGCTGGGCCCCGAGGTCGTGCTGCGGGTGCTCGACGACCTGGAAGACGGCACGCTTCGGCCGCAGGAACAAGACGACACGCAAGCGACCCGCGCGCCGAAGCTGACCAAGGCCGACGGCACGGTGGACTTCGCCCAGAACGCTTCGGCGGTGCGGGCACGGGTCAACGGGCTTAACCCCTGGCCCGGGTGCCGTGTCACGTGGCAACGCGACAGTACAGCGGGTGGCGGCAAGCCTGAGGTGTTGATGCTGCGTCGAGTCGTCGAAGAATCGGAGGCCCAAGCGGAGGGGGCTGCGCCCGGCACCGTGCTCGACGGTTTGCGCGTTGCAACCGCTGACGGCGTGGTCTGTCTGTTGGAACTGCAGGCCCCGGGGACGAAGGTCATGCCCGCGGAGACGTTTGCCGCCGGTCACCGACTCTCGCCCGGCGATGTGCTGTCGACGTGGAACGAGTGAGGAGTCATACGCGCGCGTGGCGCAATGAAAAACTCGCGGACGCTGCCCCGATGCAGGTGGGTCGAGCGGAGGACCCGGGATAGGTCGGGTGCTGACAGGCCGCGAGCTACAGATGAGTTCGGCTAGGCCATCGTCCGGTCATGAATCTGTTGGTTGTGGCACGCCCCGTGGCGGTCAACCCTCGGCGAACCGGCCTAGTGTCCGCAGGCGCTCGTACCGCTTTTTCACGAGGTTCTCGGTCTTGAACCGCTTGAGCTCGCGGAGCTGCTGGATGATCCACTTTTCGAGCAGGTCGCACATCGCGGCGGGGCGGCGGTGGGCGCCGCCGAGCGGCTCGTCGATCACGGCGTCGATCGTGCCGAGTTCGAGGTTGTCCTTCGCGGTCAGCCGCAGGCTCTCGGCGGCCTTGGGGTTGGTCTGCGGGTTGGCTTCCTTCCACAAGATCGCGGCGCAGCCCTCGGGAGAGATCACGGAGTACCACGCGTACTGCAGCATCGCCAGCCGGTCGGCGACGCCGATGCCGATCGCGCCGCCGGAACCGCCCTCGCCGATCACGACGGAAACGATGGGCACCTTCAGGCGTGACATCTCGCGGAGGTTGACGGCGATCGCCTCGGCCTGGCCGCGCTCCTCGGCCCCGATGCCGGGGTAGGCGCCCTGCGTGTCGACGAGCGTGACGACGGGCAGCCCGAACTTCTCGGCGAGCTTCATGCACCGCAGCGCCTTGCGGTAGCCCTCGGGGTGGGCGCAGCCGAAGTGGCAGCGGATCTTTTCTTTGGTGTCCTTGCCCTTGTGGTGCCCGACGATGAGGCACTTGTGCGGGCCGATGCGTCCGAAGCCGCAGACGATCGCCGGGTCGTCGCCGAAGTGCCGGTCGCCGCGCAGCTCGGTGAAGTCTTTGACGAAGGCGCTGAGGTAGTCGACGGTCTGCGGGCGTTGCGGGTGGCGGGCGACCTGGACGGTCTTCCACGCGTCGAGGTTGCCGTACAGCTTCTTGAGCATCGCGGTGTGCGACTGCCGGAGCTTGCGGACCTCGGAGGTCACGTTCAGCGTCGGGTCCAGGCCCACCGCCGAGCGCCCCGGGTCGGTCTGCGCCTCGAGTTCGCCGATCTGCTGCTCGAGCGCGGCGAGCGGCTTCTCGAACTCGAGCACGAACTTCGCGCTGCTGGCGTACTCTTCGTCGAGTTGGTCGAGCGTCGGAGAGGCGGTCTTGGCCAAGGAATCGATCCGGCGGGGCTGACGCACACGAGGCACGCCGCGAGTTCGGGTAACGTAACCCCGGATTGTAGAGCAAACCGGTTTTCGCCTCTATCGCCCGGCCAAACGCCTTGACCGACCCGTTCCCCGACATCCCGCAGGTGACCATCGTCGGCCCGGGGCTGCTCGGCGCGAGTGTCGGCCTCGGCCTGCGCGCGTGTGGTTATGCGGGGCACCTGGTCGGCGTTTCGCGGACGCAGGCGACTCTGGACGAGGCGCAACGCGTCGGCGCGATCGACGCGGGGTTCACGGAAATCGGACCCGCGGTTCAGGTTGACGGAAAGGTTGTGGTGTTGCTCGCGGTGCCGTTGGGTCGCTTCGCGGAGGTGTTCAAGAAGGCCGCGCCGCACCAACGCCGGGGCATGTACCTCACGGACGTCGGCTCGACCAAGCTCAGCGTGTGCGCCGAGGCGAAGCGGTACCTGTCGCAGCCGCAGTTCTTTGTGCCCGCCCACCCGATGGCGGGATCGGAGCAGCAGGGCCCGACCCACGCGAAGGCGGGTTTGTTCCGGGGCAAGCCGTGCGTGCTGTGCCCGGACGACGCGACGGACGAGAATGCGCTACGCGCGGTGACCACGATGTGGGAGGCGCTGGGCGCGGTGATCCACACGATGACCGCCGACGCCCACGACCATCAGGTCGCCGCGGTGTCGCACCTGCCTCACCTGCTGGCGGTGTTGCTCGCGCAGACGGCCGACGAGATCGGGCCTTTGGATTTGGCGTCCACGGGGTTCCGCGACACGACCCGGCTGGCGGCGAGCAACCCGCCGATGCGGGCCGACATCATCACGAACAACCGCAAGCCGATCGCCGAGGCGATGGACCGGTTCGCGTCCCGGCTGAACGATCTGCGGGGGGTGGTCCGCAAGGGCAAGGACGAAGAGCTGCTTGCGTTGTTGGAGGGAGCGCAGGAGATTCGGCGGGGCTGGGAGCAGCGACGGGCCGACGGGGCCGGCTGACCTTCACCGAGTGATTGGCAGGCCTGAGCCCAGTGGGGGTGTATCTTGGGGGGATGCCGATGCAATACGAGCTGGGCTTCGTCGGGGCGGGGAACATGGCCGAGGCGATCGCGCGCGGGGCGCTGCGGCAGGGCGTGATGCCCGTGACCCGGATTTTTGCGGCGGACCCTGCGATGCCGCGGCGGGGCGTGTTCCAACAGATCGGGATCACCACCGGGGCCGACGCGGCGGACGTCGTCACACGCTGTCGGGTCGTGGTGCTGGCGGTGAAGCCGCAGACGCTGCCCAAGCTCGCGCCGGCGTTGGCGAAGTTCGACGCCGAGCAGCAGTCGGTGATCTCGATCATGGCCGGGGTGACGTGCGCCGCGATCGAGGCGATGATCCCCGGCGACGCCCGCGTCGTGCGGGTGATGCCCAACACGCCGCTGCTCGTAGGCTGGGGGATGTCGGGCGTTGCACCGGGTGCCCACGCGACGCAGGCCGACGTCGACTTCGTGCTCAAGTTGTTCGGTGCCGCGGGCGAGGCGGTGCAGGTCGAGGAGACTCAACTCGACGCGGTGACGGCGGTGTCGGGCTCGGGGCCGGCGTACTTGTTCTACCTGGCCGAGGCGATGCAGCACGCGGCGGAAGAGCTCGGCCTCGGCGAGCACGCCGACCTGCTCGTCGGGCAGACGCTGCGGGGCGCGGCGGAGTTGCTGGCTCAAGCGGACGACTCCCCGGCCGAGCTGCGGGCCAAGGTCACCAGCCCGGGCGGCACGACCGAGGCCGCGATCCAGCACCTCGATGGCAACGGCGTCAACGAGATGATCGTCGAGGCGCTGCGGGCGGCGCAGGACCGCTCGGTCGAGTTGGGGCAGGGGCCGGCGTAGACCCGATCGAGGGAGGCCCGACTCCGGGCACCGGTCTGGTTTTCCGTGTGCCAGGGTACAGAATGCCTGCGGGTTTTTCGCATAGCGGCGAGTTGGGGTGCGTCTAGAGTGGCGAGTACCGGACCAATCGACCCCGCACGGGAGGCCGAGCCATGCAGACCCGCTCCCAAACCTGCCTGCCAACCCGCCAAGGCTTCACGCTCATCGAGCTGCTCGTCGTGATCAGCATCATCGCGCTGCTGGTGGGGTTGTTGCTCCCGTCGCTGGCGGCGGCGCGTCGCGCGGCCAAGACGACGGTCTGCCTGAGTAATCAACGGCAGGTCGGCACGGGCGTGCTGTCCTTCGCGGCCGACTACAAGGACTTCCTCCCCGAGAACCGGACCTCTATCGTCGGCGTCGGGCACACGAGCTGGCGGTTCCGCATCGGCGACGAGGGCTACCTCAACAACGACGACGTCTGGGTCTGTCCGCTCGCGCCCGTCGACCCGCCGACCGAAGAGGGCATGACCGTCAACTTCAGCCTCAGCGTCGGCGACCAGCCCAGCCACTACGCGATCAACGGCCACCTCGTCTGGCGGCCCGAGCCCGAGCCTTACGTGACGCGTAAGAATCTCGCGTCCGTTCGCCGGCCGTCGCACACGTTGATGCTGACCGAGACCCGCGTCGTCTTCCCCGACCTCCGCGCGACGCGCGGCCTGCTGCAGTCTCGTGAGGAAGGCCACAGCTTCTTCGGCTACTGGCACGACGGGCAGGGCGTCTACACCGCGCTCGACGGCCACGCCTCGGTCGAGCAACTGCTCTTCACCGGGGTGCCCGATTGCCGGTGGCACGACGGCAAAGACCACGGTGAAGACCCGGAGTTCCCGCAGAAGCCCGACGAGATGAAGTCACCCCACAGCCACAACGAGTGGGTGCCCTGGCTCGGGCAAGACCACGTCTGAGCAAACCCCCGGTTCGCGCCGGCACGACAGCGGGTTGACATGGGCCTACCATCGGGCCCATGAAGAACGAGAGACTTCATCACCTCGTGCTGCTGCTCAACCGGCTGACGCTGGGCGCGTTGTTCTTCCTGGCCGGGATCAAGAAACTGATTCCGACCGCTGACCAGTCGTTCGTCGACATGCTCACCGGCTTCGCCGAGCAGGTCGCGGGCATGGCGCCGCTGCCCGAGCCGCTCGGCCTGGCCTACGGCTACGCGCTGCCGTTCGTCGAGATCGTCGCGGGTCTGCTGCTGGCCCTGGGTTTGTTCACGCGGGTCGCGGCGGTGGTGATCGCGCTGATGCTGCTGAGCTTCATGATCGAGTTTGGCGTCGCGTGGTGGCCGGACTCCGGGCCGGTGTTCGACAAGAACGTGATCTACTTCACGCTCGCGCTGCTGCTGGCCGTGGTCGGCGGGGGCGGCTGGGCGTTGGACCGCCAGGTCAAGATCAAGAGGCGGGGCTGAGGCATGGCCTACCCGACCCTCCGCGACTTCGTCGAAGCCCTTGACGCCACCGGCGAGCTCAAACGCATCAAGGCCCCCGTGTCGTCGATCCTCGAGGTCACCGAGATCGCCGACCGCGTCAGCAAGTCGCCCGCCGAGTCGTTCTCGCCCCACGCCCCGGCTTTCGACCCGCACCACCACGGCCTCGGCGGGCACGCGCTGCTGTTCGAGAACGTCCAGACGCCCGAGGGCGACGCGGTGATGCCGTTGCTCATCAACGCCTTCGGCAGCTACCGCCGGATGGAGATGGCGCTCGGCTGCACGGAAGGCGGGTTCCAGGGGTTGGCCGACAAGGTCGCGTCGCTGGTCAAGCCCGAGCCGCCGACCAAGCTGCTCGACAAGGTCAAGAAGGGTTTGGAACTGGCGAAGGTCGCGTCGCTGCCACCCAAGGTCGTGCGTTCCGGTGTGTGTCAGGAGGTCGTGAAGACCGGCGACGAGATCAACCTGTTCGAGTTGCCGATCATCCAGTGCTGGCCCGACGACGGCGACCCGCGCAAGTGCGGCTACCCCATCTCGCCCGAGGAGTCCGGCACCGCCGTGGGCAAGGGGCGGTACATCACCCTCGCCGGCGTGTACACGATCCACCCCGACGACGCCGGCAAGCCCGACGGCGAGCCGCGCCCGTCGCGCAACATCGGCATGTACCGGGCCCAGCTGCTCGACGCGAAGCGCACCGCGATGCACTGGCACGTTCACCACGACGGCGCCCGGCACTGGCGCGCATGGAAGAAGCACAACGAGAGCTTGGGTGGCCACGCACAGGGCATGCCGTGTGCGATCGTCCTCGGCGGGGAGAGCGTACTGCCGTACGGCGCGACCGCGCCGCTGCCGCCCGGCATCAGCGAGTTGATCTTTGCCGGGTTCCTGAACGAGGCGTCGATCCCGCTGGTCAAGTGCCAGACGATCGACCTGCACGTCCCCGCCAACGCCGAGATCGTGATCGAAGGCACTGTCAGCACCGAGGCCGGCCCGATCGGCTACGACCCGCGTCCGAACGACGCCACGCCGCTCGACCATCGGCACGAAGTCTTCGAGGGCCCGTTCGGCGATCACACCGGCTTTTACTCGCTGCCCGACCGGTACCCGGTGTTCACCGTCACCGCCGTTACACAACGCAGACAGCCGATCTACCCGACGACGATTGTCGGCTACCCGCCGCAGGAGGACTACTACCTCGGCAAGGCGACCGAGCGCGTGTTCCTGCCGCTGCTGCAGACGCTCGTGCCGGACATCTTGGACTACGACCTGCCGATGTTCGGCTGCTTCCACAACTGCGCGTTCATCAAGATCCGCAAGGAGTACCCGCTCCAGGCCCGCCGGGTGATGCACGCGATCTGGGGCGCGGGGCAGATGGCGTGGACCAAGTCGATCGTCGTCGTCGATCACGACGTCGACGTGCACGACCACGAGCAGGTGCTGTTCCACGTCATGGCCAACGCCGACCCCTCCCGCGACCTGGAACTGGTCAACGGCCCGCTCGACATCCTCGACCACGCGGCGCCGCGTCTCGGCGCCGGCGGGAAGATCGGCATCGACGCCACGCGCAAGTGGCCCGGCGAGGAGGTCAACGGCCAGCCCGTCCGCGACTGGCCCGACCTGATCCGCATGGACCCGGCGGTGAAGGAGCGGGTTGACCGGCGGTGGACGGAGTACGGGCTGTAGGCGCGTGCGGCCCGAGCGTCCGCCGGCGCTTGGGAATAGTGAGGGTTTGGCGGTGGTTGTTCCGGCTCACCTTGTGCCGGTCGGTCGCCATGTCTGCCATTTCTTCGGATGAATTGAACTACTGGACTCCGTCGCGTGTGCTTGTTGCGTTGACGGTGTCGGTGGCGCTGCTCGGCGGCGCCTCCTGGGTCGCGTGGGCCCGGATGTCGGAAAAAACGACCGAAGGCGTCGGATTGCCGGGCGGATCCCTGGTGCCTCCGTTCACCGGAGACCGGTTGGCGGCCGAGTTTGACCTGACTGGCTTGCGGATTCCTCGCGATCAGATCCACGCCGGGGGTCCGCGCAAGGACGGCATTCCGGCCATCACCGACCCGCCGGTGTCGCCCGTGGACGAGCAAGCGCAGTGGCCCGGAGATACGCGCGTCGTCGGCGTCGTCGTCAACGACGAACCCCGGGCTTACGCGCTGCCGCATCTGAACTACCACGAGGTCGTGAACGACACGCTCGGCGGCGTGCCGATCGCCGTGGTGTTCTGCCCGTTGTGCGACTCGGTGAGCGTGTTCGACCGTCGCCCAATACCGGACGCGCCGGCGCTCGAGTTCGGCGTGTCGGGCCGGTTGACCAACTCGAACGTGCTGCTCTACGACCGCACGGGCCAGGCGTTGTGGTCGCAGGTTGAGATGCAAGCCGTCTCGGGGCCGCACGCCGGCCGGTCGCTTCGACACTTGGGGAACTGGTCGATCGGGCCGTTGTCGGCGTTTGCGGCGGAACACCCGGACGCGACGGTAATGCTGGCCAGCCAGGCGGCGCTGCCGCGCTACCGACGGGACGTTTACGCCGAGCGCGGGTACTTCGAGAACGACCGGCTGTGGTTCCCGGTCGCGCGCGCCGACGACCGGCTCGGTGTGAAGGAGCGGGTCGTTGGTCTGCTCGGGCCGGAAGGCAGAGCGGTCGCGGTGCCCTGGTCGGCGATCGAGGCGGGCGGCGGGGCGGGGGTCCAAATCACGATGGACGGGAAAACAGTCACCGTCCGGCACGACGGGGAAACGTTGCGCGTCCACGAGTTGCCGTCGGGGGTGAGCGCGGTGCATACGTTCTGGTTCGCGTGGGCGGCGTTTCATCCTGACACCGCGGTCTGGCCGGGCGAGTAACGCTCCCGTTGGGAACGCACGGCCGGCGGGGGTGGGGTACGCTCGCGGCGTGATCGATTCGCATTGCCACCTCACATACGACGGCCTGCACGAACGTGTTGAGGGAGTCGTCGGCGAGGCGAACGCCGCGGGCGTGGATCGCATGGTCTCGGTCGGCACGACGCCGGCCGACGCGTGGCGGGCGGTCGGCCTCGCGGAGCGTTTCCAGGGTGTCTACGCCACGGCCGGTGTACACCCGCACTACGCGGCGCAGGTATCGGACGCAAGGGAGTTGCAGCGGAACCTTCGGGAACTGATCGCGTTGCCAGAGGTGGTGGCGCTCGGGGAGATGGGGCTGGACTACTTCTACGACGAGCCGGACCGGGCGACGCAGCGCCGCGTGTTCGAGCTTCAGCTCGGCGTGATGCACGACCTGCCCGGTGTCAACGGCGTGATCCACAACCGCGAGGCGACGGGCGACACGCTGGCCGTGCTGCGCGACGCGGGTGTGCCGGCGTCGCGTTTCGTGTTCCACTGCTTCACGGGCGGCGTCGATGAGGTCGAACGTATCCTCGACGCCGGGGCGATGGTGGGCTTCGCCGGGATCGTGACGTTCAACAGCGCGAAGAACGTGGCCGAGGCGTCGGATCGTGTGCCGCTGGACCGCCTGCTGATCGAGACGGACAGCCCGTACCTGACTCCCGCGCCGCACCGCAAGGTCCGGCCGAATGAGCCGAAGTACGTCCCGTTTGTCGCGGCGTTCCTGGCCGAGCGGCGAGGCATCACGGTCGACGAACTCAGCGCCGCCACCGACGCGAACGCGGAGCGCTTGTACGGCTTGTCATCGGCGTAGGACACGAGCGGATGGCGCAACGAAAAGCCCGCGTCCGTGAGAACGACGCGCGGGCTTCGCAGGAGTGTCTGGGGTAAACGATCTCGGGCTTACGCGGCGCGACGCAGCGGGGGGGCCTGCTGTGTCGGCACGGCGTGCGGCCCGATCTTGCCCGTGAGGTAGTCGGCCAGTTTCGCGCGGTCGTGCGGTCCGAGGAAACGCTCGATCAGCAGGCCCATGCGGACGGGGCCGGCCTCGTCGTCGTGCATGCGGACCACCCGGCCCTCGATGCGGACGGTGACGTGGTCCTGCCCGGGCAGCATCGCGCGGACCTGGATCAGCTCGCCGGTCTTGAGCGCGTCGTCCAACTCAAACCGCATGCCGGTCATGCTCACGTCGTAGAGGTGTCCGGACCAGCGGTAGCGGTCGTCGCCGGGGCGCTTGGCCCGCAGCAGCGTGTACATCGGCGGCAACGTGGCGCGGGGGGCGGCGCGGTGGTCCTCGGCCGCGGGCGTCGTGTCGGGCGTGAGCTTGGCGAGCGGTTCGGGCATGGCGGGCTCCTGCGGCGAAGCGGAAGGGCGGGTCTTTCTGCTCTGCCTGACGAATCGTCGTTTGCCGGGCCGCACTTAATCCGGTCAACCGAGAAAGTCGCCCGGACCGGCCTGGCCGACGCCGATTCCCCAGCCGGCGGGACCGGTACAGGCGACGGGAGGCGCTGGCCGATAACGCCCCTATGCCGGAGTCGCCGAACGAAGACCGCGCGGAAGGGGTGGGCCCCGCGTCGCAGGGAGCGCCCGATCGGGTCGTCCTCGCCGGGACGCCCGCCGCCGTGGAGGAGTTGTACCGCTCGCTGCCGGCGTTGCGCCCGGTTCCGCGGGTGTTGGGAGCGGTGCTGACGCGCGAGGGCAACCTGCCGTGCCCGGTCCTGGGCGACACCTCGGCCTTGCAAGCCGTCGCGGCGGACCGCCGCCCGGACGCGGTGCTCATCGCGCTGCCGACGGCGATGCGGGGGCTGGTGCGGGGGTGGGCGGCCGCGCTCGACGCGGTGGGGGTGCCGTGGCGGGTGACGACACCATTGTCCGACCAACTCGCGGGCCGGACCGCCGCGGGCACGGGGGAAATCGACTTGGCGGCATTGATCGACCGCCACCCGTACCCGTTGGACCACGCACGGCTGAACCGACTAATCGCCGGGAAGACCGTGCTGATCACCGGGGCCGGCGGCTCGATCGGAAGCGAGCTGTCACGGATCGTCGCTGGTTTCGCCCCGCGTCGCTTGGTGCTCGTTGAACGCTCTGAGAACGCATTGTTCGAGATCGACCGCGCGCTGCGCCGGCAACACCCTGGCCTATCTGTCGATGCGGTGCTGCACGACGTGACGCTGCGTGAGCGGACGTTCGACGTTGTCGACCGGTTCTCGCCCGACGTCGTGCTGCACGCCGCGGCGCACAAGCACGTGCCCATGATGGAGGGGCACCCCGCCGAGGCCGTGGAGAACAACTTCTACGGCACGCGCAGCATCGCCGACGCCTCCGACCGCTGCGGCGTCGAGGAGTTCGTCATGATCTCGACGGACAAAGCGGTGAACCCGTCGTCGGTGATGGGCGGCAGCAAGCGCCTCGCCGAGTTGTACATCCGCGGGTTGAACCAGCAGAGCAGCACGACCTATTGCATGGTGCGCTTCGGCAACGTGCTCGGGTCGGCGTGCTCGGTGCTTCCGATCTGGACCGACCAACTCCGCGGCGGCGGGCCGATCACCGTGACGCACGAGGCGATGACCCGGTACTTCATGACGATCCCCGAGGCGGCCGGCCTGGTGCTCGAGGCGGCGGCGTTGTCGGGCACACTCGACGCGCAGACCGGCGAGCAACCGGGCGGCGAGGTGTTCCTGCTCGACATGGGCCGGCCGATCCGCGTGCTCGAGATGGCGGAGCGGTTTCTCCGAAACCAGGGCGTCGAGCCCGGGCGTGACGTCGACATCCAGATCACCGGGCCGCGCCCCGGCGAGAAGCTGTTCGAAGAACTCGCCTACAGCGGCGAGGACATGATCCCCACCGCGCACCCGGCCGTGCGCGTCTGGCGGACCACCCCGCCGGACCAGGCTCACATGCGCGGCGTGATCGACACCTTCGACCGGCTGCGCGAGGCGTCGGGCGACGCGACGCAGCCGTGGCGCGGCGTCAAGCGCGAGGCCGTGGTCAACGCGCTACGGTCGCTGCTGCCGGAGATGGTGCTCGCGGCGGCTTGATCAGGGTTGCTCGTCGAGAACGTCAATCCACTTCCGCACCACGAGAAACTTCATCGTGTCCTGAAGCGTTTCTCGGTACCGGCCGTTGGGCCCGCGGTTCTTGTTGAAGAAGCCGTGGCCCTGGCCTTCATACAGATTGACATGGCAGGTCGGGTTGCACTGCTCGGCCATCTTCGTCTTGAACAACTCCATCGTCGCCACCGGGATCAGGTGATCCTTCGTGCCGGTCATGATCAGCGTCGGCGGCATATCGTCGTGCACGTTGTGCAGGGGTGAGAGCCAGAGGTAGTCGTCGCCGATGCGCTCGTGCCCGTAGCCGTCGGGGCCGTTGTCGAGCACAGGGTTGAACAGCAGCAGCAGGTCCGGCCGACACGAAGCGGGCAGGTCGTCGGGCAGGTGTTCCTCCGGCACGGTGGCGGTCGCCGCGGCGAGTTGACCGCCCGCCGAGCCGCCGCCGGCACCGATGCGCTGCGGGGCAAGGTTGAAGCGCTCGGCGTTGGCGCGGACCCACGCGACGGCGTGAGCCGCGTCGACGAACGCGTCGACCGGCGTCGTGCCGTGCTTGTCGCGCACCCGGTACTCCATGCAGACCGATACCACGCCCCAGTTGGCGAGGTGACGCGACTGCGGGAAGAACTGTCCGGCGTCGCCGCTGATCCACCCGCCGCCGTTGAAGAACACGAGGCACGGAAGCGGCGTTTCACGCGCTCCGTGATCCTTCGGGAAGAAGAAGTGGGCCTTGAGCTCCACGTCGCCCACGGTGCGGTAGACCTCGGTATGGTCGGGCTTGGCCATGGCGGGGATCGCGAGCACGAAAAGGCTGGCCGTCAGCGCGAATGCATGTGCCGAAACGGTCACAGTGTTGCGGCGTGAGGGGTTCGGCGTCGAATCTTCCATTGCTGCATCGTAAAGCCTGCTTCAGCTTGCGGTTTGTCGTCGGCGTTGCGCTCCGCTATCACACCGCGATGCCCGACCGACCCGCCGACCGGATGCGTGATGTAACCGTCGAGCCGTTCCCCGCCGCGGCGCCGGGTAGCGTGATGATCTGCCAGGGGCAGACGCGCGTCCTGTGCACCGCCAGCGTCGAGCGCGACTGCCCGCCGTGGATCAAACGCGACCCCGACACCGGGCAGCCGACGCACGGCTGGGTCACGGCCGAGTACGCGATGCTGCCCGGCTCGACGCCCGACCGCAAGCGCCGCAAGACCGACGGCCGAAGCACCGAGATCCAACGCCTCATCGGGCGCAGCCTCCGCGCCGCGGTCGACCTGGACCGGATGCCTGGCGTGTCGGTCACCTGCGACTGCGACGTCGTCTATGCCGACGGCGGCACCCGCACCGCGTCGATCACCGGGGCGTACGTCGCGCTCGTGCAGGCGATCCGCTGGGCGCAGAACGAGGGCAGGCTCGACCACGACCCGCTGCTCGAACCCGTCGCCGCGATTAGCGTCGGGATCGTCGACGGCACGCCGACGCTCGACCTCGACTACCCGCTCGACGTCAGGGCCGAGGTCGATATGAACGTCGTGATGAACGGCGCGGGGCATTACATTGAGGTGCAGGGCACGGGCGAGCAGGACACGTTTGACCGCCGCCAGCTCGATGCGCTGCTCGACCTGGCGACCGCAGGGATCAACGACTTGTTCTCGGTTCAACGGGGAGTGTTGGCATGAAGTCCGTTTTCTCTCGATTCCGGGTGGCGACGTTGTTCGCCGCCTTGGCAGTGGCACCCGCGCTGCAAACCGGCGCTGACGAATCGCAAGAGGCCCTGCTCCGTCAGGCCTTAGAACTCGGCGGGCAGGAGGTCGCGCCGGAAGAGTTGACAGTGGAGACCTGGGTCAAGCAGCCGCTCGCCGCCGAGCGTGTCGTCCAGATCGGCGGGCAGTTCTTTGTGATGGAGAAGGAGACGGGCCGGGTGTACGCGGGCTGGTCAGAAGGGCCCGGGCGGGTCGAGGTCGGCGGGTGGTCGACCCCCGAATCGTTGCTGGCGCAGCTGGAACTCCCGCCGCTGCCCGAGGCGCCGGCGGGATTCGCGATCCGCTCGGTCATGGTGACCCGAGAGCAGGGCGTCCGCGTCGCGGGCGACCCGACCGGGCGGTGGCTGTACGTGCTCGGGCGCGACGGGCTGGTCGAGCGTCACGACACCCAGACCGGGAGAACGGAAGTCTTCGCCGACCCGAGGGTGTACTCGGTCTTCCCGGACTTCGCGGTCGTCGGCCAAGGCCTCACGTTCGACGACGCCGGCCGGATGTACCTCGTCGCCAACTCGCCGGACACGACCACCGCGCTGCACACCCACCGCGTCGTGATCTACCGCAGCGAGCCGGTGACGCACGGCGGGGCGGCGCCGACGCTCTTGCCTTGGCTCCGCGCGAGCTACCCCTGGGGCGGCCATCAGTTCGGGCACGGCGTCGGGCACGTCGCGCAGGGCCCCGATGGCCTGCTCTACGTCGGCAGCGGCTCACGCACCGACGCCAACGAAGACTTCCCCGAGCCGCACCTGGCCGACGGCGGCGAGGTCGAGCTCACCGCGTGCCTCTGGCGGCTGGACCCTGCGAGCGACACGCCCGAGATCGAGATCGTCACGCGCGGCCTGCGCAACCCGTTCGGTTTCACGTGGGACCCGCAAGGCAGGATGTGGGCCACGGACAACGGCCCGAACATGGACCCGCCCGGCGAGTTGAACGTGGTCGAGTTCGGTGAACACTACGGGTTCCCGTACCGGTTCTCGGATTGGCCCGAGAACCCCTACGAACACGTCCCCGAGCCCCCGGCCGATTTGAGCTTCCGGCTGCCGGTGCTGAACATCGGCCCCGACGCCGGCGGCTCGCCCGAGCAGCCGATCGCCACCTTCGACGCCCACTCGTCCCCGAACGGCATCGCTTACCTGGGCGACGCGTTTCCCGACCCGGTCCGCGGCGCGCTCGCCGTTGTGCGCTTCGGCAACCAGATCGGGACCAGCGCGGTCGGGTACGACCTGCTGCTGGTCCGCCCGGGTCCGGCACCCGATGCAAACGGGCGGTGGCGTGCGTCGGTGCACGAATGGGTGACCGGCCTGGCCCGGCCACTCGACGTATACGCCGCGCCCAACGGCCGGCTGTACATCCTCGAACACGCGCGGCACACCAAGGGCAAGCGGGGTTGGGCCGGCGAACGCGCCGCGGGCCGGCTGCTCGAGCTGCGCCCGGCCGACTGACGCGTCGCGGCATGGCGTAGCCACGCGGTACACTCGGCCGCCCGGAGAACGCCTTGGCCTGGACGCTGTACCGCTACATCCTGCGCGAGCTGCTGAAGATCATGCTCGTGACCGTCGCGGTGCTGGTCGCCCTGATGAGCTTCGCCGCGGCGATCCGGCCGATCAGCGACGGCCTGCTCTCCCCCGCGGCGTTGGGCAAGTTCGTGGTGTACACCGCGCCGACGGTGCTCGGCTTCGCGTTGCCCTTTGCCGGGGCGTTTGCGAGCACCCTGGTCTTCAGCCGGATGGCGCAGGACAACGAGGTGTTGGCGTGCTGCGCCGGAGGCATCAGCTACCGCCGGCTGCTCGCGCCGGTGTTGCTGCTGGGCTTGGCGTTGACGCTGACGCTGCTTTTACTGAGCAACACGGTCGTGCCGGGGTTCTACCGGGCGGCGACGGGGCTGGCCAAGGCGGACATCATCTCGGTGCTCGTGTCGCGTTTGAATCAGAGCAAGCCGTTTGTGGGCATCAGCGGCCTGGACGGCAGCGACGACTTCGTGATCGTCGCCGACGGCGCGGAGGTGTTCGCGCCCGAGGAGGTGCCGTCGCTGCAGGCGCTCGAGACGGACGCGGTGTTCGAGCAGGTCGTCCGGTTGCGCGGCGTCGTGGTCGGCGAACTGGTCGACCGGCAGCAGCGCCGGGCCGGGGGCAGCCCACTGCCGGTGCGGGACGTGACGGCCGAGGAAGCGGTCGTGCTCGTGTACCGCTGGCCGGGACAACGGGAGACGAACGTCTGGATCGACCTGAAGCGGACGGTGTCGTTCGACCCCGCGAGTAACGATTACGCCCGCGCCGAGAGCACGGACATCGGCCGGCTGACGCTGCCGCCGCTGCTCAGCGACGAGATCAAGTTCTACTCGGCCGCCGAGTTGGAGGACCTGCAACAGCACCCCGAGCGGTACGACCGCGTGAGGGACGCGATGGACGACCTGACCCGGGCTTTGGCCACGGAACGGTTGTTCCAGGCAATCACGACACAACTCGACAACGTGGTGTTCGACGGCGCGATCCCCGGCGACCGGTACGTGTTGCGGGCGCCGGGCGAGCCGCGACGCGGCAAGGCGTTGCGGTTCGTCGGCACGGCCGAACAGCCCGTCGTGGTCGAGCGGTACTCGCAGTTGTCGCTGCAGGCCGACCGGGTCTACCGCGCGGCCGCGGCGCTGGTCAGCGTGCACGAGTCGCCGTTCTCTCAGGACCTGATGATCGACGTCGAGCTGCGGGAAGTGGATGTGCTGCCGGGCAACACGCAGCAGCCGACGATCCGGCTGGGGGACTTGACCTGGCCGGCGCCGATCTTCGAAGCCGAGACCGCGGCGCCGGGGTTCGACGAGTTGAGCACGCTGGCGACGTCGCCGGACTACGCCGGCTCGCCCCAGGTGGAGACGACGCGGGAGCGCCTCCGGCACGAGTTTGTTCGCCTGCACCAACGCATCAACAGCCAACGCCACGAGCGCGCCGCGTCGGCTACGTCGTGCACGCTGCTGCTGCTGCTGGGCGCGATCCTCAGCGTCCACCTGCGGCATCAGCTCCCGCTGGTCGTGTTCTTCTGGGCGTTCGTGCTTGCGATCCTGACGATCATCCTGGTCAGCACGGGCGAGAACCTCGCTTCAGACGCGCGCTTCCCGTCGTACTTCGGCCTGGGCGTGATCTGGTCGGGAAACGTGGTGCTGGCGTGCGTGCTGGGGTGGGTGTACTGCCGGGTGGCCCGGCACTGACGGTGGACTGGGTCCGCGAAGCCAACGATGCAGACGCTCGACCGGTACATCCTGAAGCAGTTCCTGACGAACTTCGTGATCCTGCTCGCGGTGTTGATGGGGCTGTTCATTGTGGTCGACCTGATTGTCGACCTCGACGAGTTCTTGCAGGCGGGCAAAGAGCACGCCGACCGCGACGGGTTCGGCATCCCGATCGTAGCGACGCTCTACACGGTGGTGGACTACTACGTGCCGGTGGTGTTGCTGATCTACGTGTTCTTCAGCGGGTTGATCGTGGTCGGCGCGATGGGGTTCACGGTGACCGCGTTGCAGCGGCAGCGCGAGCTGATCGCGATGCTCGCCGGGGGCATCTCGCTGTACCGGGTGGCGCTGCCGATCCTGCTGGGCGGGGCGCTCTTGTCGGCGGTGACGCTGCCGGTGCAGGAGTTCGTGTTGCCGAACCTGGCGGGCAAGCTCATGCGGTCGAAGGCAGACCTCAAGCGGGAGGGCGTGAAGGAGCGGCCGCTGCTGTACATCGCCGACGCGGAGGGCCGGCTGTGGAGCGCCGCGGGGTTCGACTCCGGGAAGGGGTTGTTGCGTGGCGTACAGGTCGTCGAGCGTGACGCGGACGGGCTGCTCGCGCGGAAGGTGATGGCCAGCGAGGCGGTATGGGACGAGGCGACTTCGTCGTGGTACCTGACCCAGGGCGTGGCGCTGCGGCCCGACGCGACCCGGCCGAGCGGCGGCGGAGAAGCAGACGGGCTGGTCCCCGTGGACGCGATCGAGACGACGTTGTCGCCGATGGCGCTGCTCGCGCAGCAGACCTCGGTGTTACCGGCCGTGTTGTCGCTGCGTCAGCTCCGCGCGCTGGGGCAGAACCCGGCGCTGGACGCGTCGCAGCGGGGCACGCACACGCGGACGGTGTGGGGCCGGTTCAGCTTGCTCGTGCTGAACGTGCTGCTGTTAGTGATGGCGTTGCCATACTTTTTGCGACGGGTGCCGGGTGATGTGTTGAAGGCGTCGGTGATGGCGGCGGGGCTGTGCCTTGGGGCGTGGGCGGGCGGCGTGATGACGCTGCAGGCCTCGCCGGAACAACTGCCACCGGTGGTGTCGGCGTGGCTGCCGGTGGTGCTGTACCTGCCGGTGGCGGCGTGGATGCTGACGCGCATCCGGACGTGACGTTGCGGCGGCGATTGAACGCCTTGGCGTGGTTTGTGGGGCGGTTTGCTCTGCCGGTATGCTGCGGCGGTGAACCGGATTGACCAGACCTTTGCCGACCTCCACGCCGCGGGGAAGAAGGCGTTGATGCCGTTCTTGACGGCGGGGGACCCGGACGTCGCGACGCTGCCGGCGTTGCTACGCGCGATGCAGGACAGCAGGGCGTCGGTCGTTGAGGTCGGGCTGCCGTTCAGCGACCCGATCGCCGACGGGCCGGTGATCCAGGCGTCGATGAAGCACGCGCTGGACCACGGCGCGACGGTAGACGGCGTGTTCGAGCAGGTCGCGGCGGCGCGGTCCGGGCTGTCGATCGGGCTGGTCGCGATGGTGAGTTACTCGATCGTGCACCGCCGCGGCTTGGCCAGGTTTGTCGGCGACGCGAAGGCGGCGGGTTTCGACGGGTTCATCTTCCCCGACCTGCCCGTGGAAGAGAGCGACGACGCGTGCGCCGCGGCGAAGGAGGCGGGGCTGATCCTGAGCCTGCTCGTTGCGCCGTCGACGCCGATTGACCGGGCCGAACGGATCGCGTCGGCGAGCACGGGGTTCGTGTACGTCGTGAGCCGGGCGGGGATCACGGGGGCGGGTGCGTCGCTGCCGCCGGAGCTGCCGGAGCGGCTGACGCGGCTGCGGGGCGTGACCGCGTTGCCGATGGCGGTGGGTTTCGGGGTGTCCGGGCCGGAGCACGTCGCGTCGGTGGTGTCGGTGGCGGACGCGGCGATCGTGGGCTCGGCGTTGGTGCAGCGCGTCGCGGCGGCGCGCGACGGCGGCGCGGACGCGGTCGGCGTTGCCGGCGACTTCGTCCAGGAGCTCGCCACGGGGCTGCGCACGCCTGCCGTGATGTGACGCCGAGTTGTGTTGACTGTCCCTTTCGTCCTTGCACGGAACGGCCCCCGATAGCGGAAGCAGACGCGTGACCCCGATGCTCAGCCTGAACCCGATGCCAACCCACGCCGACGCGACAACGGCGAGAGTTGGGGGACCTCCCTTCGATACGACGCGTCTCGGCTCCGAACGTGCGTCGCGGCGGCCTGCGGCACGCCGCGCCCCGCTCGGTTGGGTCGCGGTGGCGTTGGTCGCGCTGTTCTTGCTGCCAACTTCTTCCGTCTCTGCCGCCGATCAATACCGCACCGCCTTGGCCGACGCGTTCACCCAGCGGGCGCTCGCGCTGCTTCAAAGTGTGGACGTACAAGACCGGGACCGGCTCGAGGCCGCGACGGTGTTGCTGGCGTTGTCCACCGAGCTTGACCCCGACGACGCGGAGCGGCACCGCCTGCGCTCCGAGCTCGCGCGGACCACGGGCGACGCCGAGACGCTCGGCGAGAGCCTGGGCCGGTACGTCAGGCTCCGGCCGCGCGACGACGTGGCGATGATGGAGTTGCTGCTCGCCCGTCTCGGCGACACACAAACACTCGACGGGCGACTCGCCGCGATCGAGCGCGTGCTCAAGGTGGGCGAGCACGACGGCCGACTATCGCGCCCGCTGATGTCGCGGCTGGCGTGGTTGGCGGCCGAGGCGTCGCAGGAGCTGGGCGACCGCAAGCGCTACGTGCGATGGATCAAGGAGTCTGCTCGTCTCGACCCCGCCAACGCGCTCCCGGCCGAGACCACGTTCGCGCTCGTCGCCGAGCTCGACGCCGGGCCCAAGGCGCTCGGCGCCGCGGCGAAAAACTGGGTCGAGGCGGCGCCGACCAACGCCCGCGCCCGGCTCGCGCTTGCCGAGGTGTTGGCGAGCCAGGCGGCGTACCTCGACGCGGCGCAGCAGTTCGGCAACGCGGCGCGGTTTGCATCCAGCCCGCTGCCGTGGTCGGCGTACCACGACTGGGTGTTGTCGGTCGCCGCGGCGGGGGACCGTGTGGTCGCGATGGACCTGATCGATTCGCTCGTCGCCGTGGCCGAGGCCGGCGCGCTCGCGACGCCTAGCGAAGGCGAACTGCCCGTCGAGATCGAGCTGCTGCGGTTGATCCTCCTCGACCTGCCGCCGGCGTTGCGCCCGTTGTCGACGCTCGACCCCGACCCGGCCGCCGAGGAGTCGTTCCGCCGGATCGACGGGCAACTCCGTTCCCGCATCAACGGCGACAATGCTTCGGCCGTCAACGCGAAGCTCGACCTGGCGTGGGTCACCGCGCTCTACGGCCCCGATGTCGACGAGGTCGAATCGCTCGTCGCCGACGCCGCGGCCGACGACCCGCGGCGCCGGCGCGCACTGGGGTGGGCGTTGCTCCGTCAGGATCGCGCGGACGACGCCACGGAACTGCTCGCATCGGTTCCCGACGATCCTGTGGCGAAGCTCGGGCTACTGGCATTGGCCGAGAAGGGCAGCCCGTCGCACGCCTCGCTGCAGCGGGCGTTGGTCCGGGACCACGCGACCTCGCCCGCCGCGTTGATCGCCGCCCGGCTCTACCAACGCGACAACCGGCCGGTTGAGCCCACCGCCGAGGGCGTCGCGCTGCTGGACCTGATGCAGCGCACGGACAGCAAGGTCTGGCGGATGGACCTGATCCGCGACCCATGGATCGAGTTGCAGGCCCGGGTCCGCCCGATCACGGTCGACCTGTACCAATCGGTGACGCTGGAGCTGTCGATCCGCAACGCGTCCCCCTTGCCGCTGGCGGTCGGGCCCGAGCAGGCCGTGCGCCTCACCGCGCTGCTGAACACCGGGTTGTTTGCCGGGGGGCAGGCGCTCGGGGCGCTGCCGACCCAGGTCGTCGACGGCAACCGCCGGCTCACGCTGCGCCCGGGCGAGCGCATCACCGTGCCGTTCCGCCTGGACTGGCACGGGCTCGGCCGGCTCGCGTTGCAGGACCCGACACGGACGTTCGCCTTCGCGCTCTCGGCCACGCTGGACCCGCGTGTCCGCGACGACGGCGCGATGACCACCGGGCCGCTCGGCGTCACCGATACCGTTCGCGGTTTGCAGCAACGCGGCGTTGCTTTCGACGACACTTCCGCTACCGGTTGGCTCACCGAGCTGGGGCGGGTCGGCTCGACGGAGCAGGCCGAGTCGGTGGCGCTGCTGGTGCAAGCCCTGGTGCGCCAGGCCGGCGGGGTGGACACCCGTGCGGCCGCGGCGGACGCGCTCAACGCCCTGGCCGCGGAGGGCGACCCGGCCTCGCTCGCGTGGGCCGTCTACCACCTCGACGCCGAGCAGCCGCAACTCCAACGCCTTCTCGACACCGCGCGGCGCAGCGAGAACGAACTGGTCCGCGTCGCCCACCTGATCGCCCGGGTCGACCGTGCCGACCACCCCGCGCTCGACGCGGCGGCGCGCACCTCGCTGCCTCGGCTGCAGCGCTTCGCCGAGGCGTGGCGGGGCGTTGTCGAGCAAGGCTTCGACCGCCTGGACGTGAGCTTCGAACCCGCTGGCTCGCCCTCGACGGTTGTCCCGGTCGAGCCCTGTACGCACCGACCCTTGCGGTTTCGTCCGGCCGACTCATCACTCGCCATGCGATTGTTTCGTTCACGCCCGGCCCGCGAAACGCCCACGGGCCGCGCCGTCCGTGGCGCCGCCGGCCGTGTCGTGCAGGCCGCGTACCGCGACGACCCCGCGGCCGCCCGACGCGTGCGGCTGTTGCGTGAGTTGGGCGAAGGCGACGTGGCCGACGAAGCGCTCGCGCTCGGCGTGACCTCGCCAACGCCCAGCGAGGCCTTTCATCGATTGCGGTGGGGCGGGCGGGTACTTGTCGCGACCCCGTCGTCGCCGGACTGCCGCGCCGCCGCCAAAGCCTTCGCCGGGCACGGCGGGTACAGCGTCGAAGCGGGCCCCGGCGTCGCGCGCGTGGGCTTCGCCGGCTTGCCGTTCGCTTTGCCTGGTTTTGGTCGGCCGTGGCACTACTTCGTGGCCCGCAAGCTCGCGCTCATCGAGCCGGACGAGTTCACCGACCGCTTCACGTTCGACGTCCGCCTCCAGCGTGTTCCCGAAGCGCCCGGCGGCTACGCCGTCGTCAAGTCCGTGCCGACGTATCGCCGCATCCTGACCCGCCTGCGCGACCGCTTCCCCGAGGCCGCCGAAGAGCTGCTGTTCCAACGCGCCGACAAACTCGTGAAGCGCGTCTTCCCCGTGTTCCTGACCCGCGAGGTCGCCTTCCTGCAACTGCTGCAACGCGACCTGCCCGAGGAGTACCGCGGCCGTGTCCCCCGCGCGCTCTCGGTCGCCAAGGCACCCGACGGCACGGTCAAGACGCTGTACATGACCTGGCTGCGTCTGGGCGGCGAGCCGATGTCGCAGCTTCGATTCGCCGAAGAGTCGATGGACCTGCTCCGCGCGATCCACGAGCAGGCCGGCGTCATGCACCTCGACCTGCGGATGGACAACATGGTCGTCCACCGGGGCCGGGTGTGCTTCGTCGACTTCGGCTCGTCCGTCCGCATCGGCGAAGACCTCAACAAGAGCCCGATGCTTCGCTCGATGTTCGACGAGATGATGCAGACGTCGCAGATCCAGCGCACGCTCGGCAAGATGAAGGACTCGGGCCACCTCACGTCCGACGCCCTCGCCGGGGCCCACGGCAAGGTCGACCCCGGCGTCGACCTCTTCTACCTCGCGCTGCAGATCAGCCACCCCTACTGGAACCCCGACCTCGTGCCGTTTATCCGCTACGACAAACAAAGCGAGTCCGCCCAGAAGCTCAAGAAACTCACCGACGCGATCCTGCGCCCGGTCAACCGCAACCGCCCGCGCTTCGTGTCTGCGAAGGACGTGCTCGCCGGCGTCCGCAAGATCGGCAGCGTGATACGCGAGGACTAATGACGGCTCGCGCTTTCGTCAGCTCCGTTGTGACACAACGCGACTAAGGAAAATGAAAGAGAAGCGTCTCACCCGTCCGTGACGCACCCGTGCGACGCGTCCTGCACGCTCTTGATGTACTTCCACAGCGTGCCCTTGTCGACCTTGAACGGCGGGGCCTCCCACTGCCGCGCCCGTCTGTCCAGCTCCGCCGCGTCGATGTCGACACGGATCTCGTGCGTCTCGTCGTCGATCGTGATCGTGTCGCCGTCCTGCACGAGCGCGATCGGGCCGCCTTCCTGCGCCTCGGGGACGACGTGCCCGATGATGAACCCGTGGCTGCCGCCGGAGAAACGCCCGTCGGTGATCAGCGCGACGTCGTCGAGGAACCCCGCGCCCGCCAACGCGCTCGTCGGCGTCAGCATCTCCGGCATCCCCGGGCCGCCCCTCGGGCCTTCGTAGCGGATCACGATCACGTCGCCGGAGGCGATCTTGCCCGCCTCGAGGCCGGCGATCATGTCTTCCTCGCAGTCGAACACGCGGGCGGGCCCGGTGAAGCGCAGCCCCTGCTTGCCGGTGATCTTGCCGACCGCGCCGCCGGGCGCGAGGTTGCCCTTGAGGATGCTGATGTGGCCCTTCGCCTTCAGCGGCTGCTCGAGCGGGTAGACAATGTCCTGGTCCGCCGCGAGGTCGGGCACGGCGCCGACGTTCTCCGCTAGCGTCCGGCCGGTCACGGTCATCTGGTCGCCGTCGATCAACCCCTCGCCGAGCAGGTACTTCAGCACCGCGGGCACGCCGCCGACTTCGTGCAGGTCCTCCATCACGTACTTGCCCGAGGGCTTGAGGTCGGCCAGGAGCGGGACGCGGTTGCTCACGCTCAGGAAGTCGTCGATGCCGAGCGTGATCCCGAACGCGTCGGCCATGGCGATCAGGTGCAGCACCGCATTGGTCGACCCACCCAGCACCGTGATCAACACCATGGCGTTCTCGAAGCTCGCGCGGGTGACGATGTCGCGGGGCTTGAGGTCGCGCTCCAGCAGCGTGAGCATCGCCTCGCCCGCCGCGACGCACTCCGCCGACTTTGCCGGGTCTTCCGCCGGGGTGCACGACGAGAACGGCAGCGACAGCCCCAACGCCTCCACCGCGCTGGCCATGGTGTTCGCCGTGTACATCCCGCCGCACGCGCCGGCCCCCGGGCAGCTGTTGGCCACGATCGCCTGCCGCTGCTCTTCCGTGATCGTGCCCGCGATCGACTGCCCGAAGCTCTGGAACGCGCTGACGACGTCGAGCTTTTCCTCGACGTCACCGATCTTCGCGCAGCCCGCCCGGATCGTCCCGCCGTACACCATGATCGACGGCCGGTTGAGCCGACCCATCGCGATCACGACGCCGGGCATGTTCTTGTCGCACCCCGGCAACGCCACGAGACCGTCGTACCACTGTGCGCCCATCACGGTCTCGACCGAGTCGGCGATCAGGTCTCGGGACTGCAGCGAGAACGACATGCCATCGGTGCCCATGGAGATGCCGTCGGACACGCCGATCGTGTTGAAGCGCATGCCCACGCCCCCGGAAGCCTCGACGCCCTTCTTCACCTCCGCCGCGAGGTCGTTGAGGTGCATGTTGCAGGAGTTGCCTTCGTACCAGCAGGCCGCGATGCCGACCTGCGGCTTGTCCATGTCGTCGCGCGACAACCCGGTGGCGTAGAGCATCGCCTGCGAGGCGCCCTGGCTCTTGGGCTGGGTGATGCGGGCGGAGTAGCGGTTCAGGCCGGTGGTCTGGTACGGGTCGGACATCGCGGGCCTCGGGAATAAAGCGGGGGCCGCCGACAGAAGCGGGAAACACTCCGGGGCTTCCGGTGGCTATCGTGGGTCGGCGATGATACCGGCAGTGTGAGTGCCGCCGGGCGAAGCAAAGCTCCACGATGTCCGACCCTTCGCCCACCCCGACTACGCTACGCCTCGACGACGCGATGCTGCACGCCCGGGCCGAGCGGCTGCTCGCGTTAGGCGAGCAACGACACGGCGAGGGGCGAAGATTCGTGCTCGGCATCGCCGGCGTCCCCGGCTCGGGCAAGAGCACCCTCGGCGAGAAACTCACACGACTGGCCAACGACGCCGGCGACCGTGAAGACACCGCGGTCTTCATCCCCATGGACGGCTTCCACCTGCCCAACGCGACACTGGTCGCCAACGGCACGAAGCAACGAAAGGGCGCCCACTTCACCTACGACGCCGACGCGTACATCGGCCTGCTCCGGCGTTACGGCGATCGGGCGAACACCGGCGGGTTCTCGGTCTACTGCCGGGTGGCGCACGAGCCCGTGCCATCTGAACAGCGGGTCACAGCCGCGACCCGGGTCATCATCACCGAAGGTCAGTACTTGCTGGTCGACGAGCCGCCGTGGTCCGAACTGGCCGGCGTCCTGGACGAGACGTGGTGGCTCGACGTCTCACTCGACCACGCCCGGCGGTGGCTGCGTCAACGCGACCTGGCGGTGGGCCGCGACCCGGACGAAGCCGAGCGGAAGTACGAGCAGAACGACCGCTTGAACACGGCGTGGATGATCGAACGCCGCCGCGCTGCGGATGTAAATGCGGTGTGGGCAGTCAGCGGCAATGACGAAGGGAACCACGCTTAGCCGTGTTGTGACACAACACGGCTAGCGCGCCACGTCAATGAGAGTTTCAGAACCCGCGTTTCGTGCGGTTCGGCACGAGGTTGTCGTGGCCGGGCACGATCCAGTCCGCGATCTCGATCGCTTCCCGCAGCGACTCCTGCGCCTTCTCGATGTCGAACGCGCCCTTGAGCACCCGGCCCTGCTCGAGGTGTTCGCTCGTCGCGACCGCGTCCCCGGCGATCAGCACGGTCGAATCGGTCGGGGTCAGCAGCAGCCCGCACGTCCCCGGCGTGAAGCCCGGCGACGGGAACAGGTCCACCTGCGACGCGAGCTTGTCCGGCGCCGCCTGGCACCGCTGCAGCAACTGGATCTCCTGCTCGATCAGCCGCCGTAGCTGGTTGTCGTCTTCCTGGTCGAACCGAGCGACGAGTTGCCGGCCGATGCGCTCGCGTTCCTCCTCAAAGATCAACCACTCGGCGTGGTCGAACGCGGCGAGCCCCATGCGGTGAGCGGGCCGGAAGTTGGTCAGGAACACGGTCGTGATGTCGCCGGGTTCGAGCCCGCTGCGTTCGGTGAGTCGGGGCACCAGCGCCTGCGCGGGCAGCGCGGGGTCGACGAGGATCACGCGGTCGTCGCTGCGGACGAGCGTGGTCGTGGCGTGCGCGGTGCCGTCGGCCCGGGGTTGATCCCACAGCTCATGCCGGCTGAGCGCCCCGATGCTGATCACGCGGAAATCCATACGGGCAGGTTACGCCGGCCGGCCTACTCCTTCAGGTGATCGACGTGGTTCCACGGAAGCGTGCCGCCGAGCTCATTCTTCTTGGCCTTGAGGCGTTGCAGGATCAGGTCGGGCATCAGCGGCGCGAGCCGGTCGATGTCGCCGCCCGAGGCGATCTGCTTGATGAGGGTCGAACTGGTGAACGCGTGGACCTCGCCGGTCATGATGAAGACGGTTTCGACGTCGGCGATGGCGCGGTTGGTGAGGGCGAGCTGGAACTCGAAGTTCAGGTCGGTGACGTTGCGGATGCCGCGGAGGATGGCGGTGGCGTTGATCCGCCGGGCGAAGTCGACGGTCAGGCCGGAGAACCGTGCGACCTCGACGGGCCCGGTGCACTGCTCGTCGACGAGTTGCCCGATCATCTCGACGCGTTCGTCGGTCGAGAAGATCTCGCGTTTGGCGGGGTTCTGCCCGACGGCCACGACGAGCCGGTCGAACAGGTGTTGTCCGCGGAGGATCACGTCGAGGTGCCCGTTGGAAAGCGGGTCGAACGTGCCGGGAAACAGGCCAATTTTCTCACCGTGGTCGGCGGGCATAGCGGCGAGTATAGAGCGGGGTTGTTGGCTCAACCCGCCGGACACGCTGGTACGGCCGATGCCGGTTTCACCAACCGGCACAGACGGACCGAGGACGCACCCGCGTCAGTTTTTCTGGGCCCCGCGGTGGCCCTGCCGTCGAGGGAATCGTTTGCTGTCAACGTCGACGGCACGGCGACGCCAACCACGCCCCGCCGTCGCGACAACTCTCCCGCCCTGGATCGGGTCTCGTGCCGGCTGCCTCCCCGGCCGAGACCTTTTTTCTTCTAAACGTTAAAACGGCGCGCTTTTGACCAGCCCGCTGCGCGGCGGTTTGTTCGCTATCCGAACACACCCCGCGGGCGTCGCTTTGCGGTGCAGGGCTTTAGGTTTCCGGCTAGATTGCTTGACCGTTCATCGGCCGAGTGTCTACTGGCTTGCCATGCCGTCCACGCCCCCGTCCCCCAACCGCTGGAACCCGCTCGAGACGCTGTCGCCCGGCGGGTGGATCATCCTGATCATCGCGGTGATCTCCACCGGTGCGGTGCTCGTCTGGCCGATCGAGAAGACCGAGGGCCTGCAGCTCTGGACCTTCGCCCGCAACCACTCCGAGGTCTACGAAAACATCCTCGACCGCCGCAACCGCGAGGCGGAACAGACCGGGCAACCGAAGGTCACCGTGTTCACCATCGACGGCCCCGCGCTCAACCGGCGGACGCTCGCGGGGTTCTGGTCCGGCACGCCCGTGGCCGACCTGATCGAGATCGAACGCAGCGCGATCTCGCAGTACGTCAGCGGCCCGATCGAGAACGTCGGCTTCACGGACCTGACCGACACGATCGTCGCGGAAGGGCTGGACCAGAAGATCAACCCGCCGTCGTTCTCGCCGTGGACGTCGCGCGGCCGAATCTTCGGCCTGCCGCACGATGTGCACCCTGTTTTGCTGTGTTACCGGGCGGACCTGGTCGAGCAGGCCGGGATCGACGTGAACCAGATCGAGACTTGGGACGACTTCGCGGAGGTGCTCCGGCCGTTGATCGCGGACCTCGACGGCGACGGCAAGCCGGACCGTTACCTGCTCAACAGTTGGTACACCGCACAAGGCGAGCTCGAGGCATTGCTGCTGCAGGCGGGCGGCGGGACGTTCGACTCAGACGGCGACCTGCTGGTTGCGTCCGAAGCCAACGCGAAAGTGCTCGCGCAGTTCGTGGCCTGGACCCTCGGGCCGGACCGCATCGCGATTGATGCCCCGGACTTCTCCGCCTCGGGCAACCAGCTCAAGATCGAGGGCAAGGTCGTCGCCCAGATCATGCCCGACTGGCTCGCGGGGATCTGGAAAAGCGACATGCCTCAGCTCGGCGGCAAGCTCAAGCTGATGCCCCTGCCCGCGTGGGAGCCCGGCGGTCGGCGGACGAGCGTGCGCGGCGGCACGATGATCGGCATCCCCAAGGCCACCGAGGACTTCGACGCCGCGTGGGCCGTGGCCAAGGACCTCTACCTCTCGCCCAAGCTCGCGAAAGAGATGTTTCAGACGAGCAACATCATCTCCCCGGTGATGGAGCTCTGGGACGAGCCGTACTACGCCGAGCCCGACCCGTTCTTCTCCGACCAGCCGTCGGGCTCGCTCTTCATCGAGCAGGCGCCGCACGTGCCGTTCCGCTCGTCGAACCCGTTTCATGTCGCGGCGATGAACCGCATCTCCGAGGCGGCGACCACGCTCTACGGCGAGGCCAGCGAGGGGGCGATCGTTCCGCTGGATCAGATCGACGCCGACGCGTTGCTGCCCCGGGCGCAGGAGCTGTTGAAGGTCGCCGAGAAGCGGGTGCTCAAGGAGATGAGCCGGAACGTGTTCCTGCGGAAGGAACTGGGGATCACGCCCGACGGCGAGCGGATCGGGGAGGCCGTCGAATGAGCAGCCGATCGCGTTACACCTGGTGGGCGCCGTACTTCTTCATCGCGCCGTTCGTGCTGCTGTTCCTGGTGTTCACGGTCTACCCGCTGATCTACTCGGTGGTGATGGCGGTGAAGCAGTACAACGGGCTGCAGGTGTCGGTGTTTGTCGGGCTGGAGAACTTCTTCAACCTGGCGGAGGACCTCGAGTTCCGCAAGGCGTTGCGGAACACGTTCGTGTTCGCCGCCGGGTCGTTGTTTATCCAGCTGCCGTGTTCGCTGGGCTTGGCGATGCTGCTGAACCGGCCGGACATCCGGGCCCGCGGCTTCTTCCGGATGATTTTCTTCGCGCCGGTGCTAGTGGGACTGGCGTTCGTCGCGGTGATGTTCGGGCTGATCTTCGAGAAGAACACCGGGCTATTGAACGTGCTGCTGCACGACCTGACCGCCGCGATCCCGCTGCTGCCGACCTGGGACAAGGAGTTCCCCTGGCTTCAAGAGTACGTCATGCCGGCGTTGATCCTCGCCGCGTTCTGGATGTACATCGGGTTCAACATGGTGTACTTCCTCGCGGCGTTGCAGAACGTCAGCAAGGACCTGATCGAGGCGGCGATGGTCGACGGCGCGAACGCGTGGCACCGGTTCCTCAACGTCACCATCCCGGCGATCTGGCCGGTCGCGACGTTCGTGTTCCTGCTGTCGTTCATCGGGAGCATGCAGCTCTTTGAGTTGCCGTTCCTGTTGCTCGGCCCCGGCGGCGGGCCGGACAAGCAGGGTCTCACCGTCGTGATGTACCTATTCGACCAGGGTTTCAACGTCGGGCGGTTCGGCTACGCCGGGGCGATCGGGTGGGTGTTGGCGATGATCCTGTTCTGCTTCGCGATGCTGCAGAAGTTCCTGGCCCGGCGGGGAGAAGCGTGATGACCCGCAACCTGCTCGGCAAGCTCGCCGTCTACGTCCCGCTGATCATCTTCGCGGTGATCACGCTGATCCCGTTCGCCTACCTGGCGAGCTCGGCGTTCAAGGGCAAGGACATCTTCTTCACCTCACCGTTCCTGCCCGAGGCCGGGCTGTTCGCGATCGACCAGAGCACCGGCGCGCTGACCGTCGTGGACCACACGCTGCTGCCGGACGACGGGGCGAAGGTCTACCAGTTGGACGTCGCCATCTCGCGCGGCGGCGAGGCGGTGGGGCGGACGATCCGCGTCGGCTACGGCGACCACGGCGAGGCCGACATCGACTTCACCATCCCCGCCGGCGTCGAGGTCAACCAGAACATCGGTACCGTTGCGCCCCCGGAGGAGCTGGCAAACGTCGCCGAAGCGGGCAATGGAAGCGGGAGCCAGATCGGCAACGGGCCGCTGACGTTCACGATCGCGGCGGGCAACGAGAGTGGCGCATTGGGCCGGGCGTGGGGGTTGCTGACGACGGACAACTTCGAGCGGCTGTTCCGAGGCGTGCCCCGCGAGGTAGACGGCGAGGTGCTGCTCGACGAGGCCGGTGAGCCGGTGCTCAAATCCACCGGCATCAAGCGGGCGATCCTGAACTCGTTCTTCTTCGCGTCGGTGTCGAGCGTGCTGGCGACGTTGGGCGCGGCGATGGGCGGTTACGCGCTGGGCAAGTTCCGGTTCAAGGGCCGGGCGTTGATCGACAACGTCGTGCTCGGCGCGCTCGTGATCCCCGGGACGCTGCTGCTGGTGCCGGGGTACCAACTGCTGTACTGGCTGGGGCTGCTCGACACGTACGCCGGGCTGATCCTGCCGGGCATCGCGCCGGCGTTCGGCGTGTTCCTGTTCCGGCAGGCGATGATCTCGAGCCTGCCCGACGAGATGATTGAAGCAGCCCGCATCGACGGTTGCGGCGAGATCAAGATGTTCTTCATTATGGCCCTGCCGATGGTGCGCCCGATGGCGGGGGCGTTCCTGCTGATCACTTATCTCGGGGCGTGGAACAACTTCATCGGCCCGCAGATTATTTTGCAGAGCCCGGAGAAGTACCCGCTGGCGGTGTGGATCTCGCAGCTCCGCGGCGTGTACGGGATCGACTACGGTTTGATCATGGCCGGCACGCTGGTCGCGATCGCGCCGGTGCTGATCCTGTTCCTGCTGCTGCAGAAGGAGTTCATCGCGGGGCTCACGGCCGGCGCGGTGAAGGGGTGAAGGGGTGATGGGTTGGGGCAACACGCCCCTGATTCACTTGTCAAAGAAAGAGCCTGAGCGACCGCGAGCCGGCGACGGTGTCGACGGAATCCGTGGACACAGCCCACGGCTCACGAGCGCCGGCCCCCGCGTTCGGACGGGACTCTTCGGGACGCCACGCGGAACGGCGGAGGCGCCCGGCGGGAGGCGTGGTGAGCCGGTCGCGGCGGACTGAACGAGGGAACACGGCTGTTCTTCACACCGCTCGGGTCGTTCAGCCGGCCGTCGGTCGCAGGACCACACAACGCGTCCGGGAATGTCCATCCGTCCGGCGAGGCGTCGCCCCACCCGCCGCGCTCCCCGCG
>JANQPR010000102.1 GCA_028285385.1 Phycisphaera sp. | reverse complement strand
CTGCACGGCAACGCCCGCCCGTCTTCGTCGAACGCGCGGTGCGCCGCCGGCGCGTCAAGCGTGACCCCGCATCGCCGGCAGTACCGCGCCCCGTCGTCGACCGACCAGCCGTCCGCCTCCGCCAACCCCTCGGCGACGACCGACGGTGCCGCGCGGTCGAGTAGCTCGGTCATCGCGGTGTGGGGCCACGCCATGCCACGTTTATACTCCGCCCGTGCCCCCGGAAGGAACCACCGCGGACGCCGTAACAACCAACGCGCCTGTGCCGTGGAAACCACTGGTTATCTCCGCGCCGTTCGGCAACTACATCCAACCGGTCGGCTGCACCGCGACGCTCGGCACGTTCACCGTGATGCCGCGTAGCGGACGGATTGCCCAGATCGTCAGGACCGTCCGCTACTACCCGCGCATCAAGGCGTGGGTGAACAAGATCGGTCTGCGCAACCCGGGCATCGGCTGGCTCCAACAGAAAGTCCGAACCGGCAAGGTCGACATCACCGAGAGACTCATCAGCATCCACGGCTTCGACGAGTCGCAATGGTTCGAGCTACTCACCGCCGCGGTCGAGATGAAACCACTCGGCATCGAGCTCAACATGAGCTGCCCGAACATCGGTGAGGTGAGTTGGCCGGCGGGGTTGTTTGCGCGAGCCGCCGCGCTCGACGTGCCCGTGATCCTGAAGCTGCCTCCGGTGAACTTCCGCGGGATGGCCGACGCCGCGGTCGATGCGGGGCTCACCCACTTCCACTGCTGCAACACGCTGCCCGTGCCCGCGGGTGGCCTGTCGGGGCAACCGCTCAAGCCCGTCGCGATGCAGTGCATCGCCGAGCTCCGCGCCACGCCGTACGGCGACCGCATCCATATCCTCGCCGGCGGCGGCGTCCGGGAAGCGAAGGACATCGACGACTACCGGGCCGTCGGGGCCGACACGTTCGCGGTCGGCACCAAGGTGATGAACCCGTGGTACCTCGTGAGTCATGGAGGTTTGCGGCCTTTGCTCAACCGGGCGGGCGCGGCATGATGCGGCGATGAGTAACACGCTCCTCGACCCGACGCCTACGCACGGCCGGTACACGCTCCGCGCCGTGCGCGACGACGACGAGGCGTGGATGTGGCCCGCGGGCCGGGACGCGCTCCGGCCGTACGTCGAGCCCCTCTTCGGCTGGGACGAGGCGGTCGCCCGGATTTTCTTCGACAAGAGCTGGAAGAAGCGGCAGGTCGTCGAGGTTGCCGGCGAGAACGCGGGCTGGCTGGAGTTGGCTGCCGAGGGCGATGTGTTGTTCCTGCACGAGATCGGCTTCGTGGAACGCTTCCGCAATCAAGGCCTGGGCACTCAACTCATCCGCGACGTGCAGCAACACGCCGACGCGAACAATCTGAACGTCGAGTTGCAGGTCCTCGTCACCAACCCGGCCCAACGCCTCTACGACCGCCTCGGCTTCCGCTCGACGCACCGTAAGATGTGGCGGCCGGTTGGGGGGTGGGATTTCGAACCGCCACGCAATCTCACCGCCCAAGCTTGACGTCGACCGCGCAGACGACCTCCTCGATTGATGTGCCGTCACGATCCTTGTGCTCGGCCAATCGGGTATGTGTCGGTCTCATTCCCAGCTTCTCCAGCACCCGCCGTGAACGAGTGTTTCGTACGTCGGTCGACGCCCAGACCCGACGAAGTTCGAAGCGCTTGACGGCCCACTTCATCGCGGCGGCCGTTGCCTCGGTCGCGATACCTTGCCCCCACCACTCTCGGCCGATCGCGTATCCGATCATCGCTGACGCGGTTCCCGCGTCCACCTCGAAGTTAACGGTTCCGATCAACACGCCGTCGAGCGTCACGGCAAACGTCGGAGACCTCGACCATGGTTCATTGCAGTTGGTCGCGACGAACGCCTCCGCGTCTTGCCGGGTGAACGGATGAGGGATGTGCGGGAGAAAACGAGAAAACTCCGCATCGTTGCGGTAGGCGAGAGCATCGTCCACATCGTCCACATCGTCACGGCGGAATGGCCGAAGGGCGAGCCGCTCGGTTTTGAGCGTTTCTCCTGGCGACACCGCCGACTACACCCGGTCCTTGGGCGTGATCGGTCGTCGCACCTTGAACGCGCGCTTGCCCTTGTACTGACCCAAGTGACCGATGAACTTCCGCCGGCCCTCGACGTCGAGGGAGAGCGGGGCGGTGGCGGGCTTGGTGGTGAGGATCACGTCGCCGACCTCGAGGTTTGCCAGGTCGCTGACGCGGATCTTCGTCTCGGCGAGGACGGCCGCGACGTTCAGCCGGGCCGAGTCGAGGTGACCGGTCAGCCGGCGGGTGATCTCGACGTCTTTGGCCTTCTTGCGGTAGGCGGCCCAGGTCTGGTTGCTGAGCTTCTCGATGACGGGCTCGATCACGGCGTACGGGATGCACAGGCTCATCGTGCCGGCGCGGTTGCCCATCTTGAGCTCGAACCCGACGACGACCACGACCTCGTTGGGCGCGACGATCTGCACCAAGGCCGGGTTGGATTCGGTTTCCTCGAGTTGGAAGTCGGCGTCGACGATGTTCTCCCACGACTCGTGCATGCACTGCATCGCGCGGTCGATGATCTTGCCGACGAGCCGGGCCTCGATCGCGGTCAGCGGGCGTTGCGGGATGAACAGGTCGGCGTTGGACCCGCCGAGGAGCCGGTCGATCACGGGGTAGATGATCAGCGGGCTGATCTCGAGGCACATCTTGCCCTCGAGCGGGGCGCAGGAGACGAGGTTGAAGCAGGTCGGGTTCGGCAGCGAGTGGGTGAACTCGCTGAAGGTCATCTGCTCGATGTTGGCGACCTTGACCTCGATGATGGTGCGGAGGAAGCCGGAAAGAGACGCGCCGAAGTTCCGGCTGAACGCCTCGTGCAGGTGCTCGAGGGCGCGCATCTGGTCTTTGGAGACGCGCTCGGGGCGTTTGAAGTCGTAGTGCCGGACCTCGACGTCGGCGTTGACCATCCCGCCGAGGCGGCGAGAGAAGATCTGGGTGCCCTCGTGCTGCTGCCCGATCGGGGAGTCGTCGGACTCGACGGCGCTGAGCAGGGCATCGACTTCGGATTGGTCGAGGACTTCGGCCATGGGGATCGCGCGGGGGTTGGCGTACCCCCGTTATCGGGCGAGCCGGCGGGAAGGGTGAAAAAGCGCGGTTCAGGGGACGCGGCAGGCCCCGCGGCAGCCGCGCAGCCGTGGGTTTTTTAAGAATGGCTTCCGAGGTCAGTCGCGTTCGAGGACGAGTCGATAGCGGGGAGAGCCGGTGCGGAGTTGCTCGAAGGCGTCGTTGATCTGCGACAGCTTGTAGCTCTGCGTGACCGGGGCGATCTGGTGCCGGGCGCAGAAGGCGAGCATCTTGCGGGTCGTCGCCGGGCTGCCCAGGGGCGAGGCGGACAGCGATTTTTGCCCGAGGATCATCGGGAAGCTGTTGGAGACGCCGAAGGTGTCGGTGACGGCTCCGACGGTGTGGAGCACGCCGCCGGGCGCGAGGGCGTTGACGTAGGCGTCCCAGTCGAGCCGGGCGTTGGTGGTGTTGAGGATCAGGTCGAACGTGCCCGCCAGTTTTTCGAGCGCGCCGTCTTCCCTGGTGTTGACGAAGTGGTGGGCGCCGAGTTTCTTGGCTTCCCCTTCCTTGCTTGCGCTGGTGGAGAACGCGGTGACGTCGGCGCCGAAGCCCTTGGCGAACATGAGCGCGAGGTGCCCGAGCCCGCCGATGCCGATGACGCCGACGCGCGAGAGCGCGTTGATGCCGTGCTGGATGAACGGCGTGAACGCGGTGATCCCGCCGCAGAACAACGGCCCGGCCTTCATCGGGTCCAGGCCGGCGGGCAGGGGGGTGGCCCAGCCCCAGTGGCAGCGGACCTTGTCTGCGAACCCGCCGTGGCGGTGGACGATGGTCTGCTCGGGCGCGTTGACGCAGCGGTTGTGTGACCCGCCGAGGCACTCGACGCAGTGCATGCACGACCGCGAGAACCACCCGAGCCCGACGGTGTCGCCGACCACGAGGTTCGGGACGTGCCCGCCGACGGCCGCGACGGTCCCGGTGGCCTCGTGCCCGCCGACGAACGGGTACGCCGTCATGCCCCACTCGTTGTCGAGCATGGACAAGTCGGAGTGGCAGATCCCGCAGGATGCGACGTCGATCTCGACCTGATCGTCGAGCAACTCGCCCGGGTCGAACTCAAAGGGCTTGAACTCGGCCTGGGCTTCGTCGGCGGCGTAGGCGTGGAACGTGGGCATGGAATCTCCTGGCGGCGAGGCGACCGAGACCGTCGCGGCCGTCGGCGGGCTTTGGCGGGGCCGGGAAAGGCGAGATTTGGTGACGTTAGGCTCGGCACCCGGCCCCACGCCGAGAAATAGACGTTAATGTATTCAGACTTGGAAATCGGAATAACGCCGACACGCCAAGCCCCGCC
>JANQPR010000069.1 GCA_028285385.1 Phycisphaera sp. | reverse complement strand
GGCGGGTGCAGTACAACACGATTCGGCCGCACTCGTCTTTGGGCTATCGACCACCGGCCCCGGCAGCGTGGCTGGTTGAAGAGCCGGGCTCCGCTCCGCCCGCCTCTTCAAGGGACCGCGACCACCACGCGACTAACGTAGTCCGTGGTACGAAACGTGGGGGCAGGTCAGGCCTGAAGCAACTGTTGGACGACATCCAACGCGGCCGGATCGATGTGGTTGTAGTTTACAAGGTCGATCGGCTGTCGCGCTCCCTGCACGACTTCTCGCGGATGATGCGGACGTTCGATGAACACGGCGTCTCGTTCGTCTCGGTCACGCAACAGTTCAACACGACCACGTCGATGGGCCGGTTGACGCTGAATATGCTGTTGAGCTTTGCGCAGTTCGAACGCGAAGTCACCGGGGAGCGCATCCGCGACAAGATCGCGGCCACGAAGAAGAAGGGTCTGTGGGTGACCGGCCAGCCACCACTGGGCTACAAGGCTAAGGACCAGCGGTTGCGCATCGTGCCGAAGGAAGCCGAAGTCGTTCGCCGGATCTTCGAGGGTTACCTGGAATACGGATCATTGATCCGACTGGCCAACCAACTTCATGAAGAAGGCCATACGACGAAGCGCTGGTCGAGCCGTAAGGGCCGCAGACATGGCGGCAGGCGGATGACGCCCAAGTATCTCTACGCCATCCTTACCAACAAGGCCTACATCGGGAAGATAGTCCACAAAGACAATGTTTGGGAGGGTTTACACGATCCCATCATTGATCAGGACCTGTGGGATCGCGTACACGACGCGATCGACACGCGAGAACATCAGACTCGTCATCGGTGGAGTCACACGCACCTGCTTAAGCGCAAGCTCAAGACCTTCGAAGGCTCCACCATGAGTCCTTCGTCGGCGCCGCGGTACACGAAAGACGGCGAGAAGTTCCATGTGCTGTACTACACCAGCCAGAGGGCGATGAAGCAGGGCTACAAGACGTGCCCGATCAAGACCATCAACGCCAAGCGTCTTGACGATCTCATCCGGGCGTTGGTTCTGGATCACCTTAACCAGCACGAATCACTCGGTGTCATCGCTAGCTTGGAGCCACAGGTCCGTGACCATCTGATCCGGGCAGTCCTCCACTGCGTGCATCTCGCGCCAGACAAGTTGACGGTCGAACTCGACGCGGCGCAGATCGAAGCGTGCAGGCACGATCTGAAGTTGAAAGCCAGTAGTGATCAGCAAACAGACAACGCCATCCCCCGATGTCTTCACCGCCCGGAGATCGAAGAGGTCGGCAGGCACGTGGTCCTGACACTCACGATGCAGATCAAGAAGCACGACGGCAAGCGGATGCTGCTCTCGCCCGATGGTCATGACTTGGTGATGCCAGCGAATGGGCAGCGCAAGCCGCACATCGTTCAGGCCATTGGGCAGGCGTATGACTGGCACAAACGGCTCGGACGCAAGGGCATGAAGATCAGCAAACTGGCCAAGGAAATCGGGCTATCCGAGGCTCGGATCCACAAACTGTTGCCGTTGACTTACCTCGCGCCGGACATCCTGAAGCAAGCATTAACCGGCCAACTTCCGCCGAGCATGACGCTCGCCGATCTGCTCGCCGCCGCGGCGAATCTGGATTGGAAGACACAGCGCGCGTTCCTCAATCTGCCTTCCCCCAGCGCGCGCCGTTAACCCCCAGCATCTCAAATCCTCAACCGCCGAAATCGGGCAAAGAGAGTTGATGCCAAAGGTTCGCCGATCCGGCGGTCATCGCCGTTGAAGCATGGTCTCTGTGGGTTCGCCGATACGCAAAAAGCCCCGACAAACGCGGGGCTTTGCACGGGGACGCAAGTGACTTTGAGCTAGCTACTTGCGTCGAAGCGGAGAGGGGGGGATTCGAACCCCCGGTACGGACGAACCGTACACACGGATTCCAGCCGTGCTCCTTAAGCCGCTCGGACACCTCTCCGGGGGACCGAGCATCATATCGGCTTTCGGCGCGACGGTCGGTTCGACGACGCGGCGCGGCGAGCGACGGGGTGCCGCGGGGCGGTTGGCCCGTACAATGCGGCGATGAGCCAGACGGACACGGAAGTCGCGGTCGCCGAGGCCGAGGAAGTCAACGACGTGGCGGACACCGAGACCGAAACCCAGACTGACTCTCCGGCGGACGCCCAGGCCGACGTCGCGGCGTTGGCGGTCAAGGTCGAGGCGGCGCTGATCACGGCCGAGCGCGCGATGTCGGCCGGGAAGCTCGCCGAGGCGATGGGCCTGGAGCACAGCAAGCCCGTCGACGCGGCGGTGACGCTGCTCAACCAGCAATACGAAGACACCGGCCGGAGCTTCCGCATCGAGGCGGTGGCGGGGGGCTACCGGGTGATGACGCTGCCGGCGTACGCGGACGTGATGGCGGCGCTGCACAAGAAGAAGGACGCGAACAAGCTCTCGCCGGCGGCGCTGGAGACGCTGGCGATCGTGGCGTACAAGCAGCCGGTGCTGCGGGCCGAACTCGAGGCGATCCGCGGCGTGGCGTGCGGCGAGGTGCTGCGGTCGCTCATGGAACGGCACCTGGTCAAGATCGTTGGCCGGGCGGAGGAGGTCGGCCGGCCCATGCTGTACGGCACGACGAAGCAGTTCCTCGAGGTGTTCGGCATGGCAACGCTCAAAGACCTGCCGAGTGTTGAGGAGCTGAAGTGAAGCCTCGTTGTTTTGTTCGCTTGGCGCTGATCGGGCTGGCCGTCATCGGGTTGACGGCGTGCGCCCCGTACCAGTTGCGCGGCCGGGTGGTCGAGGGCTCGCGTCCCGGGGTGGAGGTGGTGTCGCCGAGCGACCCGCGGCTGGCGCGGGAGTTCGGCGTGGCCGACGCGGAGCTACGGCTGACGCTGGACCCGGACCGGCTATCGCGTGAGGTCGTCGGCCGGGGCGTGAGCGGGTCAGACGGCAGCTTCGCGTTGGGCGTCGATGCGCCGGGCGCGGGTGTGTTGATCCATGAGGTCGAACTCACGGCGCAGCGCGAAGGCTTCGCGCCGACGGCGGGGCGGTTCGAGCTGCCGGGTAAGAACAAGCGGGTGCTGGTCACGGTCAAGGCCGGCAAGGGCCGGTCGGTGGACGAACGGTCGTTCCTCGAGCAGACGATGGAAGAGGCGGAGCCGTACCTGCGGGATTGAGTTTGGGGCCCGGTCTTCGTGGGCGTGCTGCGACGAGTCGTGTCGCCGTCGAGCGGGGCCGAACGCAGACTCAATTGAGTGTTGGGCATGAGTCCCCGAACCCCGAACGCCGAGCCGCACCCTTTGGAGTCGCGCCCGCGGCGTCGGGGCACGATCCGGCTGGGGCCGGGCGGGTGGTTGTATTTCGTGGTGTCGGCGTTGTTGTACGCGGCGTCGCAGTACACGCAGGCGAACCTGCTGTTCGCGGCGTTCGGGTTGATGGTCGGCGGGGCGGCGGTGTCGCTGCTGTGGTCGGCGGTGACGCTGCGGGGGCTGCGGGTGCGGCGGATCCTGCCGGAGTACGGCGTGGCGGGCCGGGCGACGACGCTGCGGTACGAGATCACGAACGGGTCGAAGCTGCCGGTGTTCTCGGTGGTGGTCGGCGAGGCGCGTCGGCCGAGCGGGCGGTGGTGGAAGGACACGTGGCGGCGGTGGAAGTGGCGGAAGCGCACGCCGGCCGAGGCCTGGGTCGTGCACATCGGCCCGGGGCAGACCGCGACGGTCGAGGCGCCGGCGTGGCTGCACCGGCGCGGGCCGTGGCACATGCACGGCGTCGTGGTGTGGTCGGCGTTCCCCTTCGGCGTGTTCCGCAAGGTCGCGCGGCTGGACTTGCCCGCACGGCTGCTGGTGTTGCCGGAGTTGCACCGGCTGGACCCGCGGCTGTTGCAGTCGGCGCGGCGGAGCGAGGGCGCGGGCACCAAGCAGCGCGACCGGGCCGGGGCTCACGGCGAGTTCTTCGGCCTACGGAACTACCGCCTCGGCGACCCGCCGCGCCTGATCGACTGGAAGCGCACGGCCAAGCAGGGCCGGCTGGTTGCCCGGGAGCTGGCCCAGCCCAGCCCGCCGCGCGTGGTCGTGTTGCTCGACCTCGCGGAGCGCGACGCTGACGCGCCCGGCGCGAACCGACGAAGAAAGGTCGACCACCCGACGCTGGGCAGCGACGCGGAGGAGGACGCTATCGCGCTGGTGGCGTCTCTGGTCTGCGAGGGGTATCTGCAGGCGTACTGCATGGGCCTGATGGTGCGCGGCCCGGCGTGCGGGACGTTCGCGTCGCACCACTCCCGGCTGCACCGCATGCGCCTGCTCGAAGCGCTCGCGTCGTTGGACCTGTCGAGCCGAGAGACGCTGCCGGACGCCGGGTTGGTTCGGCCGTCGCTGGTCGTCCGCGCTCGCGACGGGCAGCCGGTGTCTGATGGAGTCAATGACGGCGTGTTGGCCACCACCCCGGCGCCGCCAATGCTCTCGGCTTACCACGGCGTGCGCGTGATCGACGCCTCGGCGTTGCGGGACTACGCGCTGCCCGAGCAGGCGGTGGACCTGTCGCAGGAGCCGGCACGCGGCGGGGGCAACGGCTCCAAGGCCGGTCGCTGGCTCGCGGGCGACGCCGACGAGAAGAACGGCGAAGCCAGCAACGCGTTTTCTGACGGCGCGGCCGACGAGGCATCGGCGTCCATCGCGGAGCTTGCAGATGCGGGGGGTGAACGGTGAACCTCGACGCGCGCTTCCGGCTGCTGGTGTACGGGCAGGTGGCGTTGGGCATCACGGCGTTCTGTCTGGCCGAGGCGAACCTGGGGCTGATGGTGGTGGCGGTGTCGCTGGCGTTGGCGTCGTGGTATTTCGCCGAGGGCCCGCGGGGCCGGCCGTTGCCGCGGTGGCTGATGAACGCCGGGTCGCTGGTGGCGATGGCCGTGATGGTGCTCGAGCTGTCGGTGCGGGGCGACGTCGGGCTGATCGTGGCGATGGGCCACTTCACGATGGCGCTCCAGGTGCTGATGCTGTACGCGCGGAAGAGCAACCGTGAGTACGCGATGCTGCTGGTGTTGTCGTTGATCCAGATGATCGGCGCGTCGGTGCTGTCGGTGTCGATCGTGTACGGCGTGCTGCTCACGGCGTACTGCGGGCTGGCGCTGGTGACGGTGCTGCTGTTCCAGATCAAGGCGACGGGCGACGGCGTGCACCAGCGGCGGGTGGCGGCGGCGGCGCGGGCGGGTCTGACGGTGCGGCCGCGCCGGCCGGCGGTCGTCGCGGGACGGGGGATGCGGTGGCAGTTCCGCGGGGCGTGGGCGACGGTGGGCGTGCTCACGGCGTTGCTGGCGGCGGGCGTGTTCGTCGTGCTGCCGCGCAGCGGCGACATCCCGGCACTGGGCGTGCAGACCGGGCACGACGGCGGCGCCAAACGCACCGGGTTTTCGCCGACCGTCTCGCTGGCGGGGGGGGCGCCGACGGACGGCTCGACCGACGCCGTGCTCAACCTCGCGGTCCAGCAGTTCGGCACCGACGCCGGCGGCGACCACCGCGCGTTCCTCCTCCGCGGCGCGGCGCTGGACTACTACGACGCCCGGGCCCACCAGTGGCGGCGGGGCCCGACCGTCGGGCAGGCCGACCGGCAGATGCGGTTGCGCGCCGACGGTCGGCGGCTGGCGCGGTTGGCTCAGGATTACGCCGCCGTCGAGGCGACCATCACGCTGCGCGACCCCTCGCCGCGGGTGTTGTTCGTCCCGGCCGAGCCGCGCATGCCCGGCGGCGCGATCGGGTGGGTCAACTCCGACCACCTCGACCAGATCACCTTCAACCCGCTCGACCGACAACTCACCGCCGGCGAACCCAAGACGTCCGCCATCACCTACCAGCTCCGCGTCGCGGGCCTGCCCAACGCCGGGGTCCAGGCGCAGTACGAGCGGTTGCACCGGCAGAATCTGCAGTCCGCCAGCCTGTTCGACCCGCTGGACTTCCCAGGGGTCGACTCCGAGCCGAGGCCCGACGCAGGCCGGCCTTTAGACGCCGACACGGGCGCGTCCCCCGAGGCGTGGTGGGATTCGGTCGCGGCTCTGCCGTTGGTGTCGTCGGAACAGGTGCGGCGTTGGCGCCAGCGGTGGGCCGCAACACAGGAGCAGGAAGCCGTGACGGTCGACGCCCCGCGCGCGCTGACCGAGGAAGGCTGGGACGCGTGGCCTGGGGGGCGATCGCGCAGGGCGTGGGACCCCCGTTGGATCGGTGAGCGTTACGCCCGGAACTGGGAAGTCGAGTTGCCGCGGGTGCGCGGCTTGACGCTGGAGGTCCTCGCCGCCGAGGGATTGAGCCGCGACCTCGACGCCGCGCACAGCCGAGACGACGCGCGGATCGCCACGGTCCTGGCGGACTACCTCCGGAAGAACTTCACCTACGAGCTGCGCAACCCCTGGCCGAGCGAAGACAGCGACCCGGTTATCGACTTCCTGTTCGACCACCGATCCGGGCACTGCGAGCTGTTCGCCTCGGCGCTGGCGGCGATGTGCCGGTCGATCAACATCCCCGCGCGGGTGATCACCGGCTACCGCGCCAGCGAGTACAACGCCCTGGGCGGGTACTACGTCGTCCGCCAGACACACGCCCACGCCTGGACCGAGGTCGACTGCGGCCCCACCATCGGTTGGCGGACCTACGACGCCACGCCCAGCGCCGAGGTCCGCGCCGAGCACGCCGCCGCCGGGCCCGGGTGGTTCTCCGCCCTGCGTCAGGTCTACGAGTACCTCGAGTTCACGTGGGTCCGCTCGGTCGTCGCGTACGACGAGCGCACCCGGCAGTCGTTGTTGTCCGCGATGAACCGCCGGGTCGTCCGCGCGACCGTCGGCCCCGACGCCTGGCCCACGCGCACGTGGAACTGGGTGACGCAAACGTTCGGCGGGCTGCGGTTGCGCAGCGTCGGGGCGCTGCTGGTGCTGCTGGGGACGGTGCTGCTGGGCGTGGCGGTCGGCTCGATCCTTCGCGCGACCTGGCGCCGGCGCCAGCAACACTCGGCCCTACGCCTCGAGAAGCTGCCCCGCCGCCAAGCCCGCGACCTGGCTAGGCGGCTGCGGTTCTACCTCGACCTGCGCGACACGCTCGACCGCCACGGCCTCCGCCGACCCGTGTGGCAGTCCCCGGCCGACTTCGCCGACACGCTCCGCGACACCCGGCCCGCCGCCGCCGAACCCGTCGGCTCCCTCGTCGAGCTGTTTTATCGGGTCCGTTTCGGCGGGCACGCCTTGGGATCGGACGACCGGCAACGCATCGAGAGCAACCTGCGACAGCTAGAAACCGCGTTGGCGGCTCAAAAACGCTGATTTCGAGCGGGTGTTGATCAACTTTGGCCGCGTTCCGGCGGAACACGGTTCCGCACCGTGGCGTAGTGCGGTTAAAGGCAAGCGGATCGTAAATCACGAGCCGAGGAGTGTGTTTTCATTCGGCTCGCCCCGAATCGCCAACGGTTCTAAACTATGCAGCGACCCGGAGTACCGCGGCTGGCGGTTGCCCCGCCCCGCATCGCTGGACCTCGGGATTGTTGCCCATGAACTCCGCCGTGGCCCCGGCCGCGCCGCCAACCCGCACGGACCCCCCGGCCGTGGACCCGAGTCCGCCGGCTGTCGCCGTGGACCCGCCGACGCGTCCCGCCGCGCGCCCGCCGCGCCGTGGCGTGCCCGCGGGGTTGTGGCTGGTGCTGATCTTGGCCGGCGCGGCGCTGCCGATGCTGACCGACTTGCTGGACAGCCCGCCGCGCGACCCGGCCGAGGCGGCGTTGCTCGACACGTCCCGTCAGACCTGGCA
>JANQPR010000068.1 GCA_028285385.1 Phycisphaera sp. | reverse complement strand
GGCGGGTGCAGTACAACACGATTCGGCCGCACTCGTCTTTGGGCTATCGACCACCGGCCCCGGCAGCGTGGCTGGTTGAAGAGCCGGGCTCCGCTCCGCTCCGCCCGCCTCTTCAAGGGACCGCGACCACCACGCGACTAACGTAGTCCGTGGTACGAAACGTGGGGGCAGGTCAGATGCCTTCGTGGGCTGATTTGAACCCAAGTACCCCGCTTGCGTTAAACCTAGCGACGTGTCAACCACGACCATAGTCTTACAATGAGGGACTATCACACGGCGGGTCGCGCATGAGATACCCAAGGACCCGGCCAAGATTCGGCAACGCATTCGGCGTTACGAACGCGCTTTCGAGAAAGAACTAACTGAACACGAGATGATCAGTGATGGTGCCGGCAAGCGGTTCTTTCTGGCACCGCTCTACTTGATCATGGGCGATCTGACGGGGGAGTTGCGAAGCTTTGCTTGGTATGCGGAGCAGTTCCCGGATGACTGTCCCGAACCCGGCCACCACATGTGCTGGGCATTGGTGCTGCATCGCGCTGGAGATCAGAACGCCGCGAGCCAGAAGCTTGGCCAAGCCATGCTGGCGAATCTCTACCTACTGCCGGGACTGTTCGAGGACGAAATCGAGCGGCTGGACATCTGGCACGGCTCCAATGTAGCAGAGCCCGAGTACCTCGACTGTTTGCCGACTGAGTTCTTTGATATCTGGACGACAAACGAGCGAGAGTGGGTTCAACCGCTGTAAGGTAGCAAGCACTTCACGAAGGTCACAGCCAAGTACACCTATATCGGATCGCAGTTGCGTGACGAACCTCGGGAGTCACTACGGATCCGGCTTGTTAATGAGGCGAAAAAACTAAGTTATTTCGAATCTCTACGATGATTCAGAGCACAAGACAATATATCTGAGCGCCGGCTATAGAATACAAAGAGTTATGGTTGGATTACTACTAGATTTCAGAAAATGTTACACTTCACTACGCGAGGTACGGAGCCCATGGCGATTGGTACAGGCGGTGCAGTTCATTGCGTTCCAAGTCAACAGGCTCGCATTCAGAACCGCATATGGAACACGTTTCGGGATCATCATTGAATGACCCCGAATGTAGATTATCTGCATCGCCCCAAAGAATCATTTTTTCTTCGTCATACAAAGCAAGGTTTCCGCATTTAGCACATACATAAAAAACAAACTCTGAGTTGTCGATATTTACGCCAGCGCGGCTCAATTTTTGATAATCAATTTTCATGACACATTCCGCAAATACTCTCATTAAGGATCCAACTGCGGTACAAAAGCTGCCCCTACAGCAGTTCCAGCACCTCCGCTGGGAAACGCAGTTATTATATCTGCCGTGCCAGCTTTTGTAACTATCGTAACGTGATTCAATGTGGCACCACTACCCTCCGCACCACCTTGCCATCCAGCATTTTTCTTGGGAAGAACATAAATATCGGTTCCGTTGGCGCGATGTACGGGTCGTGTGCTTCCGCGGGCGTTCCAAACAGAATTTACGATGGCTACGCCATCACCATTAAACACGCCATGCAACGGCTTGTTCGTGTTGTTGACATTGTGCAGTCGTACGTGATCAGCCCGGGTTTCACCTGTTTTCTTCTTTACAATTTTTAGCCAATCCAAACCTGTACCACGAGCCACGCCAGGAGGACGAAGGTTGGGTGCACTGACTCTTATTGACCCAGAGAAAATCAAAAATGTTGTCGCCTGAGCAAGAACGATTGCGCGGTCTACTCCGTCAAGTTCCGGCCAAGCTTGCCAAAGATTATAAACACCAACAGCGGCCGTTCCTAACAAAGTTGCACCCGCAGCCAAAGCTAATGGCCCAGACAAAAGCAAGGTGCCGGCGGCAGCGCCAAATACAGCCAAGTTCTGAACAATGTTATAGCCAATGGTTAATGCACTTGCCTGTGAACGTATACCTTGAATTGCAGTAAGAGTAATATTGGCGATGATCGCTGTTATGGCCGTCGCCGCCAAAAGTTGAGTCTTCGTAAAGAGGCCTGTGGGGTCGATACCAGAAATTGGATTCGCGTGTGTGTAGAGATATTTGTTCAAGGAGATTGGCTCGCCGAGGGCACCGGCGAACGGATCGACGCGATTGAATCGGCCGTTCGCGGGGTCGTAGAAGCGAGCCCGTAAGTACTGTAGTCCGGTGTTAGAGTTGGTCCATTCACCGCTGTACAGCAACGTGGTAAGGGCTTGAGTGGCGTCGAACCCGATGGCTTGGCCATAGGCGTCGTAGTGGAAAATCTGTGCAGTAAGAACATTGCCAGCAGTCGCAGCGACCGTGTCGAGTAACGCTCGCGTTGATCCGTGAAGGTCATAGAGCAGTTGGTGAACCGCCTGGCCAGTAGAGACTTGAGCGGTATCTGCTTGGCTGATGACGTCTAGGCCAAGCGTGTAGATGCGGTGCAGGTTGTCGTTGACATACTCTTCGAGCACTTGGGCGTAGCCCGTCGGATTCTGGGCATCGAACAGGTACTCCTTGACGTCGGAACCCACGGTTTCGGTGACCCGCAGGCCGTTGTCGTCGTAGGTGTACGTCGTCGTGCTGTCGGGCGTGACGCCGTCGTTGCTGAATGTTTCGACCTGCGTCATCCGGCCCGTGGCGTCGTACTGGTACGTCGTCTTGTTCGTGAAGGAGCCGGCCGTGCTGTCGCCGTTTCGGACGGTCTTCTCGGTCTGGGTGGTCTCGCTGCCGCCGAACGGGGCTGCAGGGTTCGAGAAGTCAGCGTCGCTGCCGTAGGCGTAGGTCGTCGTCTCGTCGACATCGCCGTTGTTGTCTGAGTCGTTCCGCTCGATCAACAGCCGATCGTTGGCGTCGTACTCGTAGGTCTTGACTTCGTCGGCCGAGAAGGTCGACGGATTAGCGTTCCCGTTGTCTTTCTCCTGCTTCGTTCGGTTCGAAGCTTGGTCGAAGTGGTACTTGGTGACGTAATCGTCGGTGGTGCCGTCGGCGTCATGCGTCTCCTGGGTCAGACGGTTAAGGCCGTCGTAGAGCCAGGTAAACGTGCGTTGCTCGGAAGCATCACGGACGCTGTCATTGTTGCCGTCTACCCATTCTTCGGCGGCCGTGCGATTGCCCGCCTTGTCGTAGGTGTAGTCGAAGTCGGCGACGGTCTGGTCGCCGCCGTCCTGAGTGCCATCACCATCTGCGTCCTTGAAGTGGATCAGTTGGTCGACGCGGCCCAAGGCATCGAAGCTATGACGCATCGAGACGCCACTCAGGGAGTGATGCTGAGATTCGAGCTCGCCCGCCGCGTTGTACCGATAGGTCGTGGTTTCCGTGGTGGCAAGTGGCGTGTCCTCGCGCTCACGGACGATGACCTGGCTCATGCGGCCCAGGTTGTCGTAGACGTACTCGGTGTGGGTCTTGGCGATGTCATCACCGGTTGCCGCGGTGTATCCAGGATCGCTGACCGGTGTACTCGACTTCGTGCCGGTGTACGTGTGGGTCAGACGACCCAGATCGTCGTACTCGTGGTTGATGGTGCCTTCAGGGGAATCAACCTGAGTCAACCGGCCTTCGGCGTCGTAGGCGTAGGTCGTCTGGTGCTCGTCTGCCGTGCCGCCGGGGTTGCGGTCGATGGTGACGTCAACCTGTCGCCCGAACGCATCGTAGAGGTAATCGACCGTGCGGTCGGGGTCGACCAACTCCAGGGCATCCCGGATAAAGCTGGCCGAAGCACTGACAGCGATCGAGGACGGCATCCCTGAAGCGTCGGCGTCGTAGTAGCTCTTCTGGACCAAACGTCCACCGCCGGCCGCGGTGTTGTCATACAGGTAGCCGGTGACGTTACCCTCGAAGTCAACCGAGTACGCCATTTGTCCGAGAGCGGTACTCGCCGACAACGAACCCGATACGGCGCTCAGAGCCGTGTCGTCGTAGTGGGTCGATTCAACGAACCCGGTTCCGAGTTCAGTCGTCTGGCCGAGCGGAAGAGTTCGGCTCAATTGACGGTTCTGACCATCGAAGGTGAACGTTGTCGTGTGTTGGTTCGGATCCGTGATCGACACTTGGTTGCCGTAGGCGTCGTAGCCGTAGGCGTAGTGGGGACGGATCGTCTGGTTGTAGGTGCCGGAGTAGGGATCGGCGTCAACGACGCCGGGGAGGGTGACGCCGGTGAGCCGGCCAGCGTCGTCGTAGTGGTAGTCGGTGCGTCGGCGGAGCGAGTCGATCTCCGCGACGCGTCGGCCCAGGTCGTCGTAGACGGTCTCGGTCACCAGGTCGTCGCCGGCCGTGCCCGGGTCGCCGGCGGCGATGGTGTGGGTGGCCCGGCCGAGGTTGTCGTACTCGAACTGGCTGCGGCGTTCCTGGGTGCGGGCGTTGTCCAAGCCGGTGACGGTGGTGTTGAGGATGTACTGGCCGGATGTGGGGTTGCCGCTGCCGGGGTCGAGGGCGAAGAAGTTGGCGAGCGGCGGGTGGCTGCTCGCGCCCGCGTCGATCGCGAGGCCGGTGATCGTCTCGGTCTGTCGGCCGGCGGCGTCGTAGTGGGTGGCGGTCAGGGATCGGCGGTCGGCGGCGTTGCCGTTGGCGTCGAGGACCGAGACCGACGGCCCGAGCACGCCGATCTGCCGGCCGGCGGGGTCGTAGTAGTAGTCGGTCCGCACGCCGTCGGGGGTGGCCGTTGTGATGTTGCTGACCGTGTGGTGGACCCGGCCCTGGTCGTCGTACGCGGTGGTGGACGAAGCGAGCTTGGTGCCGGCCGTGTACGTATCGTTTCCGGGGTTGTAGTCCTGCCAAGCGGTGGTGTAGTACGAGCCGCTGGCGGTGATGGTGATTTCCGAACCCGCGACACGCCGAGTCTCTACTACGCGCCCAGCCGAGTCATAGAGGGTGTGGGTCAGACGAAGGAAAGCGCGGTCAAGGTTTGCGTCCGACTCATCGGTTGGATCGAGATAGTCGCCGGCGTTGTTTAGCAGGAAGGGGTCGGTCGTCGCCACTGCACGCCCGTTGGCGTCGTAGAAGTTACGGGTCACGACCCACGCGTTGGGCGTCGCGCTGCCGGAAGTCTGCGTTCGCGTTCGGGTCTCGACGACATTGCCGCGGCTGTCGTACCGGGTCTGAGTGACGGTGCCGAAGCGATCCGTGGTCTGGTCGACCCGGCCTTGGCTGTCGTAGCTGGTCGAGCTCTGATACAGGAATCCCTCGACGTTAGGCCAGCTCACCGGGTCGGTTGTAATCGATGCGCCGTTGAACTCGCCGTCTCGTTCAAATTGTGCGGTTCCCAGCGCCCGCCCGTCTGCGTCGTAAGCGGTGACGCTGACCTGCGTCTTCTGATCCATCGCATCGTCGGGGTTGGTCCAGAGGTACCAGCTGTGGGTCTGGTTCCCGTCCGCGTCGTAGGCGAAGTGACGCGTGATGGGCGTGCCGACCCCCGACGCCCCGTCCGCATCGACGTCCGTGGACTGGATCAAGCGGCCGCGGTTGTCGTACCGGAAACGCCCGGCTTCGATGCGCCGATTGGCGTCGTCGTAGCGGTAGATCGTCTCGAGGTTGCCGCGGTCGTAACGGTACTCGGTCTTGTTGCTCTCGGCGTCAAGCGTCCAAGCCAGCCGACCCTGATCGTCGTACCGGTTCCGGGTGACGTTGCCGAGCGGGTCACGGATCACCTCGGGCTGTCCGGTCACGTGGTAGCTCTCGAAAACGGTCTCGTTGCCGAGCGCATCGACCGTCCGGGTCGGGCGGCCCTGGTCGTCGTACTCGGTCTGCGACAGCACCGTTGTCTGGTGCAGCGCCATGGTCTCGGCGGTGTCACGAGCAACGGCTCGGTCCAGATCGGCCACCCGCTCGGGGGTGTAGCTCGCGGTCTGGTTGCCGTCGGCGTCGAAGGAGTAATCCGTCACTAAGAACACGGTCTTGCCGGCATCATCGAGGCCAAGCTCTTGGATCACGCGGACCACGTTGCCCTGATCATCCCGGATGGTCTCGGTCAGCGCATCCGCGGCGTCTGTCACCACCTCAGCCGCGTAGTCGGTTCCGCCGATCGTTACCGACGTGCCGTAAGTGAAGTCGGCGTTCCCGGTCTCGGAGGCGTCGCGGATCCGGCGGAGTCGGCCCTCATCATCGAATCCGATCCGCATTACCCATACACCGGTCGCCCCATCGATCAGCGAACGAGCGTCGGCTCGGATATTCGCGTCTACTTGGGTCAGGTCGACCGTGTCACTGGGATACTGCTTGATCGATGTGAGCACGTGCGCCATCAGGCCGGGATCGATGTTCGGGTCGGTCATCTCCGGCTCGTCGGGGAAGCCGAGTTCGCCGTAGCCCATCGACGTCAGTCGTCCGGTGCGGTCCAATACCCACTCCAGGTCGCCGTTGGCGTCGTAGCCGTAGCGGACCTGGTCGGGGGTCTGGCCCGAGGGCACCTTCCGGTAGATGGCGGTGATCCGGTTCTCGTCGTCCCGCTCGATCACCAGCGATTCTGTCACCTGGCCGCCCTGCGATGCCACGATCTCGCTGTCGTCTAGCGACAGATGGTTCCCGTTCGGGTCGTAGATGTCGAGTAACTTGCCCGTGCTGGCACTGTAGATGTACTCCGTGTCGTCCGGGGCGACGAGCCGATAGTCCCAGCCGTAGGTAACCGGGTTCATGGCGATCTGGCTGAAGGCATCGACCAACACCCCGTCGCGCTCGCGCACCGCGGTGCTGTTGATCGACTGGTCGTCGCCATCCGAGGGGTCGAGGCCTGATTGGAGAATCAAGTCATCCAACAAGCGCAACGGCTGCCCGCCGCGGAAGTCCAACTGGTACCCCAGAGAGTCTCGGTTCGGGAGGAAGGCAACGCTGTAGATCTGGCTCCCCTGCGCCAGGAACCCGCCGGCGGCCTGACTGAACGCGCCGCCACTGGCATAGATGTTGGGCGACGCCGTGAAGCCGAGCTGTTTCCCGTCAGGCAGGTCGATGGTGATCTCGGTGCCAAACCGGTAGGCCGCCTTGAAGTTGTCACCCAGCAGGTTGCCCGCTCCGGTGATCAAGCCCGGCGAACCGAGGTTGCTGACCTCCAACCGTCCGGTTAGCAGTTCGACATCCCAGCCGAAGCCAAAGGGACTGTCTTGGTTGCGGCGGTGCGTGTCGTAGCTGCGCTGCACGGTCAGCGGCACGCCGGCGACAGACACCGACAGATCGGTGAAGCTTAAGCCGAAGTTGCCAAGCTTCGCAGCCTCGGGGGTCGAGATCACGACGTCGAAACCCGTGGTGACCTCCTTCCCGCTCTGGTCCACGACCTCAAGCAGCAGGCGGTACTCGCCGTTCGCGAGCGTCAACGGGTCGATCGTGGCCCCGGAGAACGCGATCGGACCCGCGGCGTCGTAGATCGGCAGGGCGACTTCGGCCCCTTCGCCCTCGCCGTAGAGCTCGAATACCCCGGTGCCGTCCGTCGCCTCCAGCGTCAACCGGATCGAGTCGAGCGGCGCGGCGGGGTCGTCTTGGTCAAACGCCAGGCCAAGGATGTCGAGGCGTCGGTCAATCGTTTGGCCCGGGTAGACCCCGGCGATCTGAGCAAACGGCCCTACCAGGTCAGCCGCACCCACAGTGACAACCAGCGGCATGCTAGTGGTTGTGAAGCCGCTGGCGTTGGTTGCCGTCGCCACCGCCGAGAACGTCTGGCCGGGGCTTGCGTTCGACGGAATCTGGTACCGGGCTTGACCCAACTCATCGAGAACCAACAGGATGGGAGACGGACCCCAGGCGGGATGCAACCTGAGTTCCAGCCCGACGGATGGCGGGCCCGACTCGTCATCCGCCACGACCTCGAAGGTGATCCCGTCGCCCGGTCCCGGGGTCAATCGGTCGGCGCGCAACTCCACTGTGGGCACCGAGCCGGACACCACGTCCACCGTGAAGGTTCGCTGCGCGTAGGCGCCTTCCAAGTCCGTCGCCCGGACCGTGAAGTCCTTGCTCGTACCAGAAGCGACCGGCCACGAAACAATGCCGTTTTCGTCGATCGTGAGGCCGTCCAGCGATTCGTGCAATGTGCCATTGCCCGGGTCGTAGAGCCGGAAGATCAGCTCATCGCCGTCGAGGTCGCGAGCGGGCGTCGGGAAACTGAACGGATAGCCATCGGGCGTCGCCAACTTGTCCACCGGGTCGATCACCGGCGTGAGGTTGCGGCTCGCGGACGGCGTCGTGGTCAGCAGGATGTCCTCGACGTCGCGGTTGCCGCTCGGGTCGACGACCGCGATGCGGGCGGTCTGCGGGGTGGTGAGCTCGGAGGTCGTCGGCCACCAAACGAACGTGCCGCTCTCCGGGTCGATGCCGGCCGTCTGCGGGCCGAACACCATCTCCCACCTCAAGGGGTCTCCGTCGGCGTCTCTGGCCTCGGCGTTGTAGATCAGCGGCGCGTTCCACGACGCGGACTCGCCCGTCGAGTCGCTCGTGATCTCCGGGGCCGCGCCTTTCTTCACGACCAAAGAGACATCTACCGACACCGACTTGGACGCGATGATGGAGGCATAGATGTCTGGCTCATCCGCATCACGGGCAAAAACGAAGAAACTAATGCTCTCGCCCGCTTGAGATGCAAGCGGCGTCCACGTGAGCTGCCCGGTGGCGGAGTCTATCTCGAGCCCCTCGGGCGGTTCCATCATTAACTCTTCTCCGAGCGTGTAGATCACATTGGGGTATTGGACGTCGGAGGCACGCAGGTAGGCTTGGCCGACTGCAAGCTGTCCCGCCGTGGCCACGCCTGGCATGTCAACGTCCAGCGAAGATCCGGCTGCTGCGTCTAGGACCTCGACGAACAGCGTCTTCGTGTCGGCGTAGCCATCGGCTTCATCCAAGACACGGACGGTCAGCGGTACGACGTTGCGACCACTGGGGAGACTATCGACGGTGAAACTCAGGTTGACCGTCTGCTCGGTCGGCAGGTTGGGATCGGCGGGACCAGCGATTGTGCCGGGTGTTACGGCCACACCGCTCAGCTCCGGCTCCGCAATCACTTCGATCTGAAGGTCGTCGCCGTCGAGATCGTAGACGTCGAACGAGAGGCTGGCGGTCTCGTTCACCCTCGCCACATAACGATCGACCAACCCCAAGATCTCGGGGCCGGCTTGATCGATCACCGGCATCGTGATGACTTGCCGGCCGTAGCTGCCCCAGCGGTCGCCTTCGTTGAACCCGGGAACGCCTGCGGGAACGAGGTCGTAGACCTTGACCTCGAAGCTGTGTAGGCCCGTGGCGGCGTCTGACCATTGCACGAGGCCTGTCGCAGGCCCGACCGCCAAGTCTCCCACTCCGGGGCCACTAAGGTAGTTGAGTTCATACTCGACGTCGTCGCCGTTTGGTTCTTCAATCGTTAACCCGTAGCTCCACGCCCGCCCGGCAAACACGGGACCATCAGGCTGCGACGTAATCTCCGGCGGCTCATTGCTTGGCGGCCGAACGTTGACGGGCAACGTCAATACCTGCGCGGGGCTCACCGCGCCTTCGGCGTCCGTCACATAGACACGTACCGTGAACGTGTCCACCACGGTGGGTGTCCACCGCAGGAGTCCCGACTCCTCATCGATCTTGACGTTGAGGGCTGCCCGGGAGGCGTCGTCGACGCTGAACTTCAGACCCAACTGCCCGTCTTCTGGGTCTTCACCCGTGACTTGGTACGTCCATTCTTCATCGAGGAACACTGGGTCCGTCGGCTGAGACGTTATGCTCGGCGTCGCGTTTTCACCGACCGGTACCCAGAAGTCGACCACATCCCGCCCGCCTCTCTCGTCGTACGCAAGCAACTCGAAGTAGTGTTGCTTGCCGACATCGCTGGCACCGGGCCGCCAAGTGACGACACCGCCGACCGGGTCATATCTTGCGCCGTCCGGCAGGACTCCAACGTCTGGACCCGCGAGGAACGTAACGGTGACCGAGTCGCCGTTCGGGTCGCTCAGGTCGACCGGAAGAACCCACAGCTCCCCTTCCGCCGCCACGCCAATCTCGCCCACCGAGATGCTCGGGTTGTCGTTCAGTGGTCGGACCCGGACCGCGAACGACTGCGTATCAAATCCGCCAAAACCGTCGCGTACACGAACGATGACCAGGTGGCTCCCGATCTGTTTAGAATTCGGCGTCCATGTAATCTCGCCCGTCGCTCCGTTAATCTCCATGCCCTGGGGCCGGTCCAGCAGATCAAAAACCAGGGACTGCGGGGGAGCACCAGGATCGGGGTTTGTCACGTCTTCGTCGGACGCGTCTACGTCATAGAGGTACGGCAACCCGACAAGCGCCTGCGTGACCTCAAAGGAGTCAATCGTGGGCCTGGTGTTGTCAATCGAGACCAACCCGTCATTGACTAGGCTGTACACGTTGTTGCCAAACACCATGCCGCCGCTGCTGGTGTCGTTGCATTCGCGAACCTGGCCGTATTCCGGCTCGGTCGGCGAGTCGAGGTCGCGATCAACCAGAACATACAGGTTCGAGACCGCCGCCCCGGGCACCGCCAGAGACACATCCTCGTACCGGCCCGACTCGATGCGGTTTGCGGTGTCGACAAACCCGATCAAGTTGTTGGTCATGCCGCCCTGCGTCGCGGGGACCCCGTCGTAGAAGGCGACTCTCACGCCTTCCGGAGCAAACCAGCTTCCTCCGTTCCCGACGCGCGCCGTATACGTCGTCTCCCCCGCCTGTTCGGTCACGCGTACGAATGACGGGATCAGGTCGGCCGCGGGGATCTCGTCCGGCCCGTAGCCGGGGATGCGGTTCAATCGGTACGTGTTGTGATCAAGCCAGAAGTGATCCAACACCAATGGGATGGAACCGCTGTCGTCTACGTTTCCGATGCTGTAGGCGTGCTGATTCCACACGTCACGGGTTGGCACCCATGACTTCGATTGACTGCCGATGACAAAGACACCGAAGTCAGAGTCGGGGAAGTGCACTAGCCGCGAAGTGCCTGTAACGATGACCTCAGCGTTGGCATCATTGTCGACGTCCGCGATGACGGGCATCTCAAGGAGAGTCCCCGAAGAGATGGGAATAGACGCCAGCAACTCGAGTGATGTCGATATTGGGTCGGACGGGACGCCGAAGAAGAGCAGTTCATTCTCGCTCCGATAGACGACTTCGGAGCTGCCGTCACCGTCGAAGTCGAACACCGACGAGCCGGTAGCGCCCGAGGAGAAATCGACTACCGGCGCGCTCCATCTGGCGGTCCCGTCGGTCTCAAATACGGTATAGCTGAAGCGCCCCGCGACGCCGATCTCAGGTTGACCGTCGTCGTCGAAGTCTGCAACCGTGGGGGCACCGCCCACGCGATGGTCGAAGCCGGTGTTGGTGCCGCTGAACGGGTAGGGTTGATCCATCGGATCGACCGCTGGGGCTTGCACCCCCTGACTGATCGCCGACCCGTCGTGGTTGAGTATGCTCAACTGCTCGCCTGAAACTATGACGATCTCGGCCTCCGGGTCGGCGTCGAAGTTGCCGATCGCGGTGAGCCCCTCAACAGAGACGTCTGGGTCCCACGCCTGCCCGGGGGCGTGCTGATACACGGCACCCGTCTCAGCGTCGTACACCGAGGCGCCCGCGATAACCTCGAGGCGGCCATCCAGGTTGATGTCGCCGACGGAGGCGACCGGGCCCCACGATCGGACACCAAGAGAACTAGGAGGATTGGCCGTATTGAACCACACAGGCCGGCCGTCAAACTCGACACCGAGATGGTCCCACTTCTTCTGTCCATCGTGCTCAAACACCGCTGCGCCCACCACGATCTCGGAGTACGGGTCCGAATCGGCATTCACCAGAAGCGGAGCGGCTCCGTAAAGAGAACCATTCGCCTTGTGTGACGCCGGGCTTATCCACTCCAGCCGACCAAACTGATCGAACACGATGAGCTCACGCGAGTCAATTTGGCCGGCATTTTGAGGCGCTTTCACGCCGACGATTTCAATCACGCCGTCCGCGTCGATATCGCCAACCGCAATTTGGCTCGCATCGTTGAGCATCAGATCGGAGTCTTGAACCGTCCCGACCGGATCAGCGAACGACCACAACTCGTCCAATGTGATCCCGTCCAGGGCACGAAGGTACCCCCCCCCGTCTCCGTTGGCGGGGCTGGAGGTTGTCACGAGCAAGATGTCTGGGGTGCCGTCCTGGTTGACGTCGAACACCACAGGCGTCATCCAGGACTGGTTGCTGGATGGCTCAAAATCGAACGCGGAGCCAATCGGCTTTTGCCGCTCGATGTAGGGGTCGAACACGCCGACAAGTGGACTGACGGTGCAAGCGTGATGGCTCACGAGCAGGTTGTTCAGCTCGCCCGCGACACCCTCATCGACGTCGTCTGCACTGTCAACAAGAACCCATATATGCGAACCCGCAAAGTCGATGTGACCCTCGATAGCCGCCGTAACGGATACCGACGCACCTGAGCCGACCGTTTGGAACGTCGTGCTGACGCCCAGAACATTGTCTACGCCGCGCGTGAAATCTTGGTTGAAATCGATGTCCTCGAAGAACAGAACGTCAAAGGGGCCATTCACCGTCCCTGATTCAGCGTTAGTGAGCTCAGTCGATATCACGCCGTGGACGGTCAGGTCCTGGGGATGGTAGTAAAGGCCCGATACATCAAGCCTGGTTGGGATAAGGTCGACGGTCCCGATCTGAACGGGCGGCGAATCCGGCTCAAGTACCAGTAGTGTGTACGGCTGCGGCACGGCCGGGTTCACACCATCGTTCGCGGTTACGTTGATCGAGACCTCGGCGCCCGATGCGTCGTACGGCACGTCCCACTCGAGTCGAGCGGCCGGGCCATCGGCGGTGGCGAATGGCGCAATGCTGAGGCCGTCGCCGTCGGCGTCGTTCACGTCCGCCACAAGGTTGACCACGATCGCCGTGCCAGGAATCGTGTAGCTCGCGGTGCCGCCGTAGATCACGTCGTCGCCATCGGCGTCAAACGCGAAGGCGTCGTAGCCGTAGACTTCGGTTGCCGTGGCGTGTCTGATCGGCTGCGATTCGAAGACCGGCGGCGTATTGGCCGCCGGCGTCACCGCCTCGATTCGGATCAGCTGATCTTCACCGTACAGGTTGCCGGGTTGGTCTTTGATGCGGACCCGGATGGTTTCGACGCTGCCGGAAGCGGCCGTCGGTGTGCCCGTAAGGGTGTTGGTTGCGGGATCGAAGTTGACCCACGACGGGCCGCCCGCGGCGAGTTCGAACGTCACGTCGTCGCCGTCGGGGTCGGTACCGGCAAGCTCGTACTCGAACGTGTTGCCATTGCCGATCACGATCTCGAGCTTCGCCTCATCGTCGACCGTCGGGTTGAACCTGGTAACGGCCGCGCCGCGGCGACCGCCGTAGGGCGTTGACGTGAAGTACGGGGCGCTGTTCGTTTCACCCAGCAAGACGATGTCGTAGTCGAAGCGTTGGTCCGCGTCGATTCCTTCAAAGACCAGCAGCAGGTTCTCGACGGTCCCCGCTTGGTAGTAGCGGCCCTGCGCGGCGTTCGATCTGGGCAGCAGATCGCTGACGTTGAGGTACTTCATCCCCGCCGGTAGACCCGCGACCGAAGCCGGGAGTGACCCGTCAAAGCTGGCCAGCTGGGCGGACGAGTTGGTGGGCGTCTGTTCTTGTGTCTTGATGCCACGAACCGCCAGCAGAAGATCACCCCGGACCTGCCCGCCGGCGCCGCCGTCGAGCCGCGTCAAGTCGATCGACACGTAGAGTTGGTTGGTTTCGGCGTCGTAAGCCGTCATCCCGTACGTCACGTCGAAAGCGTCGGTCACGTCACTCAGCGACGCAAAATAGACGCCGCGTTGGAGGGTCTGGATCGCGGGACCTTTCGTCGGCTCGGGGACTAGGCTGTCTTGGGGCAAGCCGAAACTAAAGGACTGCAGCAGAGGCGTTAGCGCCCCGCCCGAGTCGTCGAGGTTGAGGTCGACGGTCACCTCTGAGTCATCGTCGTCGTCGTTATTGATCAGCCGGGCCACCAGACGCACCGACGAGCCGACGTGGGCCTGAATCCGGGGATCGGAGAGATCGAGGACGACCGCACCGTTGCCGGAAGGATCGATCGTGGTAGACAGGCCGCCGCTGGCATCCAGCAGCCTCGCGGTTTCGGCGACGACGGGCGACTCGCCCTGGGTATAGTTGAAGAACGCGTTGGTCGCCGTGCCGGTGGTCGGGCCGATGGGGGCACCGGTGGCGGCGTCCAGCAGCGCAATCTCGAAAGCGTCGTTGATGTCGCCCGGGTTGCTGCCGGTGGTGTCCAGCGACAGCGCGGTGAAGTCCACCCGCAGCGCCGTGTCGGCGGCCACGGTTGGCAGCGTGAAGACCGCCTCCGCGTCCCCGCCGCCGACCCCGTCGTTGGTGGCCACCACCCGATCGAGCTCTTCGATCAAGACCGCGTTGGTACCCGGCTGAGAAGTGACGCCGGCCTGCAGCTCGGCGGAGAGCCGCATGACGCCGAAGTCGATCCCCTCGTCGTCGGGGGACATGGGGACGGGACC
>JANQPR010000044.1 GCA_028285385.1 Phycisphaera sp. | reverse complement strand
TACCAGTAGCTGACCCGGTCGATGTCACCACGGCCGGCGACGTGTATCTGCCCGGGACGACGGAGCGTCACCGCGCGCTGCTGCGACAGCTGCACCTTCTGCCCGAACGCCAACACCTCGTCCCGCACGATGTACGCGTCGAACGACAGCGCCTCCGCGCCGCCCAGCAGATCGCTCATCGCCCGGAGCGCCTCACGCGCCTCCGCCTCAACGTTCGCGTCGGCCTCGACGGCGGCGCTCATCGGCGCGAGCCCGATCAGCAGCAGCACACCCACCGCACACCGCCCGGCCCGACTGCCTTTGTGGAACGACGCCCCCCCGTTTACGTGAGTCTGGGTGGTTCTCATTGCTGATCTGCTCCGCAGAGATGCCGTGCGTGCCGGGATGGTAACGCACGCACCCTCCGGACGGCGGGTACGGTCACCACGCACGCAATGCCGCTATGAGTCCCAACACCAGCAGCGGCGCCGGCCGGCGATCAACAGGGAGGTTCCGGACAGTCTGACCGCGGTCACAACCGCCTTCTCCGCGTAAGCCTCGGCGCCGGTCGCCTTCGTCGCGTTTCCCGCCGGGCCGCAACGGCCTCATCGCGTAGACGCAGCCCGAGATCATCGTGAACAAAGGCATCCGCAGGTACGCCAACGAATCGGACCGGTACGCCAGCGGGACGGGCGAGGTCGGACGGGACGGGTATGAACAGCGGTGCCTGGTGGTGCGGGGTGAGCCGCCAATGCGACGGTCATCCGCGCACCGGTCAACCGGGGAACAGTCCCGAGGCGATGTGAGATTTTTGCTAGCGAGGCCTGTTGTGGCTGGCTCAGGCCTTGAGCTCACGACGCATCTCGTCGCTCCGCTTGCGGACCCTTCGCTGCCACCGGCCCTTGAACGGGGGGAGTTGAGCCCACGTGTTGGCGTACGCCCCCTTGAGCGTCAGGCCGTAACCGTCGTCGATGCGGGTCCAATAGCCGCGTTCACACTTGTCGTCCAGGTCGCGGCGCAGCTGCGTGAGCAGGAAGTCCTGGACCGACCGGTCGCGCGGGATCGGCTTGTACGGCGTGCCCCGGCGCAACTCCTCGCAGACCGCGTCGTGGATTCGCAGCAACACACGGGGGTCGTCATCGTCGGGGTACACCCACGCCGTCTTCTGCGGGTTCAGGTCCGGCGTGACCGCGTCGAGGGAGTTGCCGGTGTTGATCTCACGGCCGTCCTGAAGCTCGCTGGAGCACTCGATCGTGCGTTTCGGCGGGGGCGGGTCGCCGTGCGGGGCCAGCGGTTGGATGACCGTGCCCATCACGCCGGCGTGACGCGTCGGGTGGACCAAGAGCACCAGGGTCATGCGCACCGACGGCGTCATCTCGTCGAGCAAAAGGTAGCCGGCGGGCGCGTACCCCTCGGGCGCCAGCGCAGCCGCCAACCGGTCGAAGTAGCCCGCGGTCTCCACGGGCAACGACACCGGGTCGACCGGCTGCATCGTGCCGTCGAGCCGCATCTTCATCTGGGCCTTGATCAGCAGCGGCAGCGCGCCGTAGACCAGCGCGATCAAGCCGAGGATGAGCGCAGCGCCGCCGGCGACCGTCCACGTGATCCACATCGTCGGGTGCTCCCGGGGAGTGATCGAGTGGTCGCGATGCTACCGCGCCGACTCCGCGACGGACGGGAGTGACGGACCGCGATGGGCGATTCAGGTCGCGGCGACCGTGAGTTGCGCGTGCATCGGGCTTGGCGTGGGGAGGTCGCTGTCGCCGGTGAGGTAGACGTCGATCGCCCGCGCCGCGTGCCGTCCTTCGGCGATGGCCCACACGACCAGCGACTGCCCGCGTCGGCAGTCCCCGGCGACGAACACGCCGTCGACGTTGGTCGCGTGCTGCCCGTACTCGGCGCGGTAGTTGCTGCGCCCGTCGAGCTCGAGCCCAAACGCGTCGGCGAACTGCGCCTCGGGCCCGACGAAGCCCATCGCCAGCAGCACCAGGTCGGCCGGGAACTCCCGCTCGCTGCCGGGGACTTCGGAGAACGGCGCCTTGCCGTTGGGGCTGGACCAGTCGACGTCGACGGCGCGGATCGCGCGGACCCGGCCGTGCCCGTCGTCGAGGAAGGCCTTGGCGAGCACGGCGTAGCGGCGCGGGTCGTCGCCGAATCGCGCCGCGGCTTCTTCGTGCCCGTAGTCCGTCCGCATGATCCGCGGCCAGTGCGGCCAGGGGTTCCCGTCGGCACGCTCTTCCGGCGGGGCGTCGAGCAGTTCGAAGTTCACCAGCGACTGACACCCGTGCCGCAGCGCGGTGCCGAGGCAGTCGTTGCCGGTGTCCCCGCCGCCGATGACGACGACGTGCCGGTCGATCGCGTCGATGGGCTTGTCGAAGCACGGCAACAGCTGGTCGTGGCCGTCGGCGTCGAGCAGGGCGGCTGTGTTGCCGTGCAGGAAATCCATCGCGAAGTGGATGCCGTGCAGGTCGCGCCCCGGGATCGCCAGGTCGCGCGGCCGGGTCGAGCCCGTGGCCAGCAACACCGCGTCGAACTGTTCCGTCAACTCGGCCGGGTCGACGTAGCGCACCGCCGGGTCGCGCGGCGCGGCGCCGGCGGGGGTGTCCGGCGCGCCGCCGACGAACGCGCGTGTGACGAAGCGCACGCCCTCGTCGACCATCTGGTTGACGCGCCGCAGGACGACCCGTTTGTCGAGCTTCATGTTCGGGATGCCGTACATCAACAGCCCGCCCACGCGGTCGTGCCGCTCGAAGACGACGACCTCGTGCCCGACCCGATTGAGCTGTTGCGCCGCCGCCAAACCCGCGGGCCCGGAGCCGACCACAGCGACACGTCTGCCCGTGCGTGTCTCGGGCGGCTGTGGCTGGATCCAGCCTTCTTCGAACCCGCGGTCGACGATCGCCTGCTCGATGTTCTTGATCGTCACCGGCGACTCGTACACGCCCGCGCAGCACGACCCCTCGCACGGCGCGGGGCACACCCGGCCGGTGAACTCGGGAAAGTTGTTCGTCAACTCCAGCCGGTCCAACGCCTCGCGCCACCGGCCGCGGTACACCAGGTCGTTCCACTCCGGGATCAGGTTGTCCAGCGGGCAGCCCGCGCCCGACATGCAGAACGGCACGCCGCAGTCCATGCACCGCGCGCCCTGCTCGGTGAGGTGGTTCTCCGGCACGGCGGTCTGGAACTCGGCGTAGTCCAGCAGCCGGGCCAGCGGTTCCTTGTAAGGCACCGGCTCGCGCTTGATGTCTCGGAAACCCGTGTGCAAACCCATCGCGGAAACCTCCGCGGGAAAGAAGCGATTCGCCGCCAAGGACGTGAGCAGACAGCGGCGGAACCCTTCGGTTGTAGTGGACCGGCCTGAGACGCACAAGAGAAATGTCCCCGCACCGCCGCTGGCGACGCCGGGGGCCCGCTCGGTCTGATCGTTCTATATCAATCCGTGATCAATCCACCGGGGTCAGCCGTACGATCTGGTCGGGCTGGTTGAACACGACGTACACCTCGCCGCGGGGCCCGAGGTGTACGTCCCGGACCCGGCCGCGGTCACGGATGATCTCTTCTTCCTCGATCAGTGTGTTGCCGTCGAGCCGTAGCCGCCGCACGGTCTGCTTCGCGAGGCCGGTGACGAGCAGGTCGTTCTCCCAGTTGGGGAACGCGTCGCCGGTGACAAACTCGATGCCGCACACCGCGATGCTCGGCGTCCAGTGGTGGACGGGTTGGGCCATGCCCGGCGCGGCGGTCTTCTCCGTGATCGGCGTGCCGGTGTAGTTCATGCCGTAGGTGATGACCGGCCAGCCGTAGTTGACGCCGGGCTCGATCACGTTGAGTTCGTCGCCGCCGCGCGGCCCGTGCTCGGTGGACCACAACGCACCCGTTGCCGGGTGCTGCGCCGCGCCCTGCGGGTTGCGGTTGCCGTAGGTCCAGATCGTGGGCAGCGCGTCCGGGTGCTGCGGGTGGCCGACGAACGGGTTGTCGGTCGGGATGCGCCCGTCGTCGTGCACACGGTGAAACTTGCCGTTGGGTACCGTCAGGTCCTGAGCCATGTCCTGCCGGCCGCGGTCGCCGATCGGGAAGTACACGTACCCGTCGTCGAACACCAGCCGCACGCCGAAGTGGTGGCGCGTCGGCATGTAGTGCCTCGCCTCGGCCTCGTAGATCATTTCTTCGTCGACCCAGCGGTGTCGCGCGAAGTCGATCCGGCCGCGCACGATTTTCGTCATCGACACGTCCCGGCCGCCGCGCCGCTTGATGTCGGAAAAGCCCAGGTAGACCCACGCGTTGCCCGGTGTCTCGTAGCCCGGGTGCAGCGCGACCTCGAGCAGCCCGCCCTGATTCTGCGTGAACACCGCCGGCGTGCCCGTGATCGGCTCGGCGTGCACGGACCCGTCCGTGTTCACCAGCCGCAACGTCCCCCGTTTCTCGCACACCAGGAACCGCCCGTCGGGCAGCACCGCCATCGACCACGGCGTCGCCAACCCGTCCGCCACCACCTCCGACCGGAACCGGTGGTGTTGTGATTCGTACACGCCCGCCGAATCCGGCTCTGGCGTCGGCGCCTCGGCCCGGGCGTGCCGTTCGCGCAGCTCCCGGATGTAGATCACCAGTGCGCGGATCTCCGGGTCGCTGAGCGCCTCGCCGTAGCCCGGCATCCCGCCCAGGTCGTTGCCGTCCTTGATGATGCCGAACATGCCGTCCGCCGTCGGGTGCTTGAGCGCATCGCGCCCGAGCATCGACGGTGCCGTCCCGCCCTGGCCCTTCATCCCGTGGCACGACGCGCACAGGTTCTCGTAGGTCCTCCGCGCGTCGAAGCGCTCGGCATCCGCCGGCGCCGTGCCGGCCAAGCACGTTGAAAAGACCATCCCGCCGATCAAACCCGCTTGAAGTTTCCGCATCGATGCCCTCTTGATCATCGCGGTACGAAAGGCCCGCACCTCCCGCAGGCTCATTGCTCAATCCTGCGTCCACGCCACCGCGAGCTTGAATAGTCCAGTCTCGTCCTCGTGCACTTCGTCCTCGACGCGGTCGATCACGGCGAACACCCGCCCGCCGTCCTTCTCCGTCAACGGCAGCGTGTCGCCACGACCGTGCCCCCAGCCGCGCACCCCGTCGACCGTGTACCGCGCGTGGTCACACCCCGCGCAGGCGTTGTCGGCCTCGTACAGCCGCACGGTGATCTGCTCCTTCATGGCCAGAGTCTACGCCGCGTGGTCTTCATTCGGCCACCGCGACCACCCGCACTCCGGGCAGCCACGCTCGAGCCCACGCACGTCGTAGCCGCAGTCGGGGCATAGCGCGTCTGCGACCGCTGCATACTTCCAACGACGGAGGCGATACCACATCCACGGTCCTGCAAACACCAACACCAGAAGCGGCAGGGGTAGAGTCAACGAGAGCAAGTGGTCGGCGCGGCTGTAGGCAATCCGTAGGCCGTGCCTAAACATCCAAACGGGCGTCCGAAAGTCATTGATTCCTGTATTCGGAAGGCCTGCTCTTCCTCCCACCGAGAGCTTATACAGCCCTTCGACTCGTCCGTAGGCCACGAATCGCCAGCGTGTCTGATGGCCGGCACCCGATAGGCGTTCGGATTCGAATCCCCATGCGCTCAGGGTGAAGCAGTTATTACTGGTGTACATGTCTAGCTGTGTGATGGTGAGTCCTCCTGCTTCGGACCATCGGTGAAGAACAGACCCTCCGGTGCAGGTGTCAAGTAACCACAACCCCAGACATACCGCCCCCGGCACCGCCCACCAACCTGCCAGTCGTTCGCCGCGCGTGACCCGCATGGGGTCAGTATGCCGGCGATGCCCCGGTGGTTCGGCGGGAGTTGGTAAGTTGGAAGGATGAACCGGGCCGACACGGCCCGGCTTGCTCGATCCGGCTGTCGCGCTCTGCCACCGGGCCCGACCTCGACCCTTCACCCCCGACCCTCAGCCCTGTCCCATGCCCATCCCCACCTCCCTCTTCGACCTCACCGGCACCACAGCGCTCGTCACCGGCGGGGCGTCCGGCATCGGGCTCGCCATCGCCGAAGCCTTCGTCATGCACGGCGGGCGCGTCCTCGTCGGCTCGCGCACCGTCGAGAAGGTCCACGACGCCGTCGACAAGCTCAACCGCCTCGAAACCCCCCGGCTGCACGACGAGACCGAGCCCGTCGCGGCCGGCGTCGCGCTCGACGTCGAGGACGAGAAGTCCGTCGACCACGCGGTCAAGAAAGCCATCGACGTGTTCGGCGGGCTGCACGTCGCCGTCAACTCCGCGGGCATCATGCACAAGGTCGACACCTTCGACCTCGAGCCCGACAAGATGAACCAGCTCTACAACATCCACGTCACCGGCGCGCTCCGCGTCGCCAAGGCGGCGGGCCACGTCTTCCGCGAGCAGCACGGCGGGCAGGTGATCAACATCTGCTCCATCTCCAGCTTCGTCGACCTCACGGGTGTGACCGCCTACGCCGCCGCCAAGAACGCGCTGCTCGGGCTGACGCGCAGCCTCGCCAACGAGTGGGCGAAGTACGGCATCCGCTGCAACGGGATCGCGCCGGGGTTCATCCCCACCGACATCAACCGCCAGATGATCGAGGGCACCGACCGCGGCCGACGCATCCTCGAACACACCCCGATGGCCCGGTTCGGCACCGCCGACGAGATCGCCGGCGCCGCGGTCTACCTTGCGTCCCCGGCCGGGAAGTTCGTCAACGGCCACACCATCGTCGTCGATGGCGGGTACTTAGCCAGCGGCATCGGCGACAGCGTCGCGCCGTGGGTGGAAGGGGCCTGAACCAAGCCCGCCGCAGTGATCATTCCGTCAGCACGGCGACCGCCGGCGTCGGCGTCACGCCCGCCAATACCAGCCGCCCCTGATGCGCCAGGTCGATCGCTTCGGCGAGGATCCGGGCCGACTCCTGGTCGGCGTGAAAGCCCATCGAGTTCTCGGCGGCGACGTAGTCCAGGCGCCACTGCGCGGCGCGGTGGTGTTGCTGGGCTTCCTTGATCAGCGCTTCGTCGAGGCCGTCGTCCCGGGCGACGGCGAGCGCGTCGATCAGGGCGACGACGGCGATCTCGGCGCGGTCCATCATGCCGCGGGTGCGGTCCTGGATGCGTTCGGCACGGGCGAGCAGCTCGTCCTCGCTCACGACGTGGCAGGTCTGGCAGGCGCGGGCCGTGTTGAGCAGCGGGCTGCGGACCTGGTGGTCGCTGTACTTGAGCGCGCCCTCGCGGACGTAGGGCATGTGGCAGTCGGCGCAGGACACGCCGGACGCGGCGTGGATGCCCTGGCTCCACATCTCGAACTCGGGGTGCTGCACCTTGAGCACGGGCGCGCCGCTGACCTTGTGGGTCCAGTCCTTGAAGCCCACCTCGTCGTAGTACGCTTCGAGGTGCTCGGCCTTGAGCCCGTTGTGCCAGGGGTAGGTCAGGCGTTTCTCGTCCTTGCCCTTGAAGTAGTACTCGACGTGGCACTGGGCGCAGACCATGGTCCGCATCTCCTGCCGGCCGGCGAGCTCGTTGGGGTCGTAGTCCGTCTCGCGCGAGCCCTTGCGCCACTTCTCGATGCTTGGCAGGTGCGGCACGGGGTCGTCCGACTTGGCGAGGACCGCGATGCCCTCGAAGAACGCGGGCTTGCTGATGCGCAGCGCCATCGATTCGGGGTCGTGGCAGTCGATGCAGGACACGGGGTGCGCGACCTTCTCGGTGGCTTCTTCGTAGGGCATCGCGCACACGGCGGCGAACCCCTTCATCAGCTGTTCGTGCCCTTCGGGGCTGGTCAGCGGGTCGGTGGCGCTGCCGGGCGCGCCGAGGTCGAGGCCGACCTGCCGGTAGGCGACGACGTTGGAGGCGTGGCAGTGGAGGCAGGCGCCGGGCTGTTGGATCTTGGTAACGCGTTCGGTCTCGCGTTGGTCGGAGAGCATGTAGGCGTGGCCGCGGTCTTCGCGGTAGTCGATGCCGAACCCGTAGCCGGCGAAGATCTTCTTCCACCGGGGGAACTCGTCGATGCGCTGGAAGGCCTCGCTGCCGCCGTGGCGGGTGCGTTCGGTGTCGACGGTCTTGAGGTAGGTCTCGTACTGGCGGGGGAAGTTGTCGCCCCAGTCGGCGGGGTCGACGGTGGTCTCGTCGAGCGGCGTGACCCACTGCACGAACTGCCGGGCCTCCTGCTTGCGTTGCCCGATGTTGAGCAGCAGGAGCAGGACGCCGAAGGTGACGAGGATCGGCAGCACGATCGCGAGGGTGTAGAGCGCGAGCCAGCGCTTGCCGTGCTTGGGCGGGGCGGGGGGCGTGGGCGGGGTGGAGGCGTCGTTCATGGGGCACTCCGTGGCAGGTCTTGAGTTGTGAGTCGTGAGGCGTGAGTCTTGGGTGGTGCGTGCTGAGCGTTTTTGTCTAGAGGCTGGCCGTTAACCGCTCACTTCAACGGCCCGTGGCCGACGTGGGCGTGGCAGTGCAGGCAGTCGGTGGTGGCGTGTGCGACGTCGCCGGCGGTGAGCAGCGGCGAGACGAGCTCGGCGTGGCAGTCGACGCAGTTCTGTTGCACGACCTCTCGGCTGACGTCGCGCATCTGGATCGGCTCGTGGAAGTCATCGAGCGTGAACCGTTTGGAGTGTTCCCAGCCGTTCTCGGCCTTGGTCCACCACTTGCCGACGAAGTCGTGCGGGACGTGGCAGTCGTTGCAGGTGGCGTGGGCGTGGTGCCCGGCCTTCTGCCAGCCGTCGAACTGCTCCCGCATGATGTGGCAGTTGACGCAGGCGGTCGGGTCGTTGGAGAGGTAGGAGAAGCCGTTGGCGTAGAGGAACGTGAACCCGCCGGCCCCGCCCGCAACGCCGATCAACACCAGCGGCACCAGCGGCAGGAGTCGCCAAGACGTGTCGCGCCAACGCGCCGGTTTAGGCGTTGACTTACCCATGCAAGTCGCAACGTACCGCGGGATCGGTTTTCCACCAAACAGGACATACGGGTCCGGAAGGCAAGATCTAGGGGGGTTCGGAGTGCCGCCGCCGTCGCCCGTGCCTACCGTGCACGGTCTGATCGACACCTCCGGAGCCCGCCATGCCCGAGCCGTTGCCCGCCGACCAAGTCACCGCCGCGCTCGCCGACCTGCCGGGGTGGGTGCTCGAGGACGACGCCCTGAAGAAGACGTTCGCACGGCGGGATTTCAAGGACGCCTTCGCTTTCATGACCGCGGTGGCGTTCGAGGCCGAGGCGTTGGGGCACCACCCGTCGTGGCACAACGTGTACAAGACGGTGACGATCGAGCTCTCGACGCACGACGCCGGGGACAAGGTCACGCAACTCGACCTTGACCTCGCGCAGCGGATCGAAGCGATCTCGGGTTGATGTTGGTTTTGGTTTGCGTCGGGGTGATTCCGCGTCGGGTCGCAGAGATTTTCTCGGTGGGGTTTTTCCGATAATCCCGCTTATGTCGTGAAGCGGTCGTCGGTGCGGGCCGATACCCGGGGTGATGTTGCGCGTCGCGACGGCGAGCCTGAAACCGGGGATGGAGTTGGCGCTGCCGGTGATGCACCCCGAGCAACCGGCACAGGTGCTCCTGAAGACGGGCTACGCGCTGACCGACGGCGCGATTACCAAACTCCGGGAGCTGCGGGTCACTCAGGCCTGGGTGCAGTACCCGGGGCTGGCGTTCCTGGAGAAGTATGTCAGCCCTGAAGTGTGTAACGCGCAGAACGACGTGTTCTGCCAAGTCGCCGACACGATCGAGACGCTGCAACGCGAAGCCACGCCGAAGCTGGATTACCCCGCCTATGTCGACGCCGTCGGCACGCTGATCAGCGAGGTCATGACGCACCCGACCGCGGCGGTGTTCGTCGGCGACCTGTTCGAGGCCGACAACGACCTGCTCCGCCACGCGAGCTCGGTCACCTACCTCTCCCTGCTCATGGGGCTCAAGCTCGACAACTACCTCGTCCGGCAACGCAAGCATGTCCGGCCCGACCGCGCGAAGGACGTGACCAACCTCGGCCTGGGCGCGATGCTGCACGACGTCGGCGTGCCCCGCCTGCCGCAGGAGGTCCGCGACGCCTACTTCAAGCACGGCAACGACAAAGACCCCGAGTGGCGGGAGCACCCGGCGATCGGGTTCCGGCTGGTGCGCGGCGCCGTCGACCCCACCGCCGCCGCCGTCGTGCTGCACCACCACCAGCGCGCCGACGGCAAGGGCTACGCCGGCGCCGATTTCTCCGTGCTGTCCGGCGAGTCGATCCACGTCTACGCCCGGATCGTCGCCGTCGCCGACCAGTTCGACCGGCTGCGCCGCCCGCCCGGCCTGCCGCCCCAGCCTGCCGTCTTCGCGCTGCGCGCGTTCCAGGTCCCACGCGTGGCGCAACAGTTCGACCCCGAGGTGCTCGACGCGCTGTACAAAGTCGTCCCCGCCTTCCCGCCGGGCTCGCGCCTGCAGCTCAGCGACGGGCGCGCCGGCGTCGTCGTCGAGCCCCACCCCGAGCAGCCCTGCCGGCCGACCCTCCAACTGCTCGCGACCCTCGCCGCGCTCGACAACCCGGACATCAAGCCCGAGGGCGAGACCATCGACCTCCGTGACGTGTCGACCGACGTCTTCGTCCAACGCTGCGACGGCCAGGACGTCGGCGCCTTCAACTTCCTGTTGCCCGAAACCGACCAACGCGTCGCGGCGTGACGCAGAGAGCGGGTTCGATCATTCCGCCGGGTCGAACGACTGGCCGTGCTTCTTGTCCGCCCATTTCATCAGCGCCAGGCCTAACTCGAACAGCCCGTACAACGGCACCGACAGCACGAACATGCTCAGCAGGTCCGTCGGCGTCAGGACCCCGCCGAGGCACACGCACACGAACAGCGCGTACTTCCGGCCCTTCGCCACCACCGCCGGGTCGATCAGACCCGTCCAGCCGACAACGAGCATCAGCACCGGCAGCTGAAACGCGGCGACCACGCCCAGCCCCAGGTACGCCGCGAACCGGATGTACTCGTCGACCTTCGGCAGCGGCGTCATCAGCTGCGGCTTGGCCATCGCGACGTTGACCGCCTTGCCGTCGATCGCGAGGCGCAGCGTGCGCGACGGGCCGTCGATCCAGGCGTAGCCGTCGACCAGCGGGTCCGGGTCTTCGGACAGCACGGGGAACGCCGGGATCACCGCGTGCCCGGGGTCCTCGAACTCCCGGGGCCCGCTCGCGTCGCCGTAGACGTTCTCGACCAGGAACGACATCACCGCCCCCGGGTCGCCGGGCTCGATCGGCGGGTACAGCCGGGCGAAGCTCAGGAAGAACATCAACGCCACCGGCAGCATCACGTAGTACGTGAACACCACGCCCAGCGCCGTCATCACCGTGCTGAACGGCACGAGGATGTGCACCGCCCGCCGCTCGTTGGCGTACAGCCCGACCGACACGAACCGCCAGAGCTGGTACAGCACCCACGGCGACGCGAGGATGAGCGCCGCGATGAACCCCACCGGCAGGTACACGCTCGTGAACCCCGCCGTCGGGTCGGTCACGTAAGTCTGCGGCGGGTACCCGGTCTGGTGCATCGCCGTGACCAACGGCTTGGCGATCCACGAGATGATCCGCGTCGTCACCGGCGGCAACACGACGACGATGAAGATCGCGAAGACGCCCACGACCGCGCGGAGGATGCAGCCGCGCAGCTCTTCGAGGTGGTCGCCCAACGGCATCGGCTGGTCGCGGTCGTTCGCCGATCCGCCGAACAGCGGCGTGTCGTCGTCGGGCGGGCCTTGGTCCAGGGGCATGGCGGGGAGTGTAGTGGTTGGTGGCCAGCGGCCAGTGACGAGTGAAGAGTGGTCTGGCCAAGACTTCCGTCCCAACACCGGCCACTTGCCACCAATCACAAACGCCTTTCACACCACGAGCATCGCGTCGCCGTAGGAGTAGAACCGATACCCCGCTTCGATCGCGTGCCGGTACCAACCGAGCAGCCGCTCCAGCCCGACGCCCGGCAGCGCCGCGACCAGGGCCAGTAGCGTCGAACGCGGCAGGTGGAAGTTGGTCAGTAGCGCGTCGGTGTACCGGAACACAAACCCCGCGTCGGGGCGGATGAACAGGTCGGTGTCACCGGCGACCCCTTGTTCGACGTGCGCCGCCAGTGCTTCCGGGGGCGGGAGCGATTCGAGGGTGCGCACCGCGGTGGTGCCGACGACGAGGCAGCGCCCGCCCTGTTGCTTCACGTCCCGCAGCGCCGCGAGCGTCTCTCCATCGACGTGGTACCGCTCGGCGTGCATGACGTGGCCCTCGAGCGTGTCGCTACGCACGGGCAGGAAGGTCCCGACGCCGACGTGCAACGTCACCGCGAGCTGGCGTACGCCGCGTTGCGCGACGCGCTCCAGGAGGCCCGGCGTGAAGTGCAGCCCGGCCGTCGGCGCCGCGACCGAGCCCGGCGCGTCGGCGTAGACCGTGTTGTAGCGCGTCGGGTCGTCGGCGTTCAACTCCGGCAGCCCGAGAGCCTTGCGCGCCTTGCGGATGTACGGCGGCAGGGGCGGCCGACCGACCGTCTGCAGCATCCCCATCGCCGCGTCGAGCGTCAGTGGCTCTCCGTGCGGGTCGCAGGGTTGCACACGCCACGCGCCGCGGCTTTCGTTCTCCATGAGCTTCAGCATCAGCGCGTCGCCGAGCGCGACCGTCTCGCCGGGCTCGAGCTTGCCGCGTGCTTCGAGCATCACGGACCAGGCGCACGACGCGTCATCGGCGCTTGCGTGTCCGTCGAGGTACAGCCCGGTGATTCGCCCGCCGGTGCGGCTGCGCATGCCCTCGAGGTACGCGGGCAGCACCCGGCTGCGGTTCACGACCAACGCGTCGCCGCGCCGCAGGATGCCCAGATCGTCCGCGAGGCCGGGCAGGTCGCGGACGTGGTGGTGCGACACCGCGTCGTGCCCGCGGCGGCAGACCATTAGCCGGGCGCTGTCGCGCGGCTCGGCCGGCGCCGTCGCGATCAGCCGGTCGGGCAGGTCGAAGTCGAGGGCGTCCGTCCGCATGGGCGGGCATGGTACGGGTGTGGGATTCCGGCAACACGCCGCGCGACCGTCGTGATCCGACGTACGCGTCGACCGCACCCGCATCGTGCTCAGCCGCGTTGCCACGCCACGCGGAACGGTTCCGGTGTCGCTCGACACGAGCCAGCGAATCGCGTCGCATCTCGCTCCAGGCGGCGCATGTTTCCGGCGTGGAAATCACCTCGCGGGACAACCTGGCGGTGACGGCGATCCGGGCCGAGCGGTTCGGGCCCGAGCCGTTGTTGCGCGAGGCGGTCGCGAGGGGCAGGGCGACGCTGGACGGCCCGCTGCTGCCCGGCCGGCCGAGCGGCTGGATTGGCAACGCCGGTTGTTCTCATCTTCGATGTGGTGGAGCGCTCGACGCCGTGACGCGCGAGCCCGACACCTTCGAATCGGCGCCGCGCGACGCGGAGCCCGCACCCGTACTTCCGTTTCGGAGGCCGTCTGGATGCGATTCGGTCGCCGAGTCCGTGATCGAAGTCGTGGAGGTCAACGTCGTCGCGCCGCTGGGTGGCTTACTCGACGTGAT
>JANQPR010000088.1 GCA_028285385.1 Phycisphaera sp. | reverse complement strand
CAACGCCGAGCCGCCGAGGCACGCCACGCTGCGCTGCGGATCGCCGAACGTGCCGCCGTGGAAACGGAAGCGTTGGCTCGCGACCGTTACCAGGCGGGGGCTGTGGACTTCCTAGAGGTGACCGAGGCAACGACCCAACGGCTCGCCATCGAGCGCGACCGCATCCGTGCCAAGCGTGACGCGCTGCTGCGGCTCAGCGACTTGTACGCGGCGCTCGGCGGCGGTTGGTCCTTGGCCGAGCCGACGGTGGCGCGCGAAGAACGAGGCTACACCGTCGCCGACCCGGCCGAAAACACATGATTTCTCGGCGGCCCCGACCCCGGCCGCAATGCCCTTGACAGGATTCGAACCTTGCTGGGTATGTGACCGCGGTGACATCAACTTAGGAAGTCGGATCGAACGCGGCGGTGCTGAATCCGGCGCATCTGCCGCTACGGATGCTACTGCTGAGCTCGACCGGTTCGTTGACCTTTGGCCGGTGCTCCCTCCTCGAGGCACGGTCGAGCCTGCCGACTCTGGCCGATCAGATGTCGTTCGTTGGTCCGAAGGTGTTGTGCAATCGGGGCGGGGTACTCGACAAATGGCTACATGAGCAGCAAGTCTCGAACGCGCGCAGTCAAGCCCGTTGTCGAAAGCCCTCTAATGGCATTGGGAACGCTCGCGGCTCCCTGTTCTGGAGCAAGGCGTCGAGTTCGGCTTGGTCGATGTGACTCAAGACTAAGTTGCTTAGCCAGCCCGCCGTGTCGGTGTCCAGCCCCAGGTTCTGCAGCAGTGGGTCGATGACCTCCTCCGAGGAAAACTGTCCTGCCTAAGTGCGAGAACCTGTTGCGGCCTGCTGCCGGTCAGATACCCCCATTCAGGCTGGACCAACACCTCCAGAGGACGTCAAGTGAGGGGGATGCCCATGCATAAAAGAAGGGGCCGCCATTCTGCTACTTCTTTGACTAAGGTCTAGACAAGGAGCCGTGACGAGCAACAAGCGATGACGGGTTTGGGGGATGGGGCGACCGTTAGCGTGACCTGCACCGCAGCATGGTGAGGCCACCGACGCCGAGAAGCGCGAGAGTAGCCGGCTCAGGCACGGTACTGCCGGCGAAGTCCGGAGCGCTCGTCGAGCCCCAGTTCTGGAGAACGCCATCGAGTTCGTTCTGGTCCACCGTGCCGTCGAACGGGCCGCCACCCACGAGCGCTGACTCGTCCCCGGTGAACGTACCGGTGCCCCAGTTCTGCAGGACGATGTCGAGGTCGCCCTGCTCGACCTGGCCGGAGGAGTCATAGTCGCCGGTGACGACGCCGCTGAGCGTCTCGACGATCTTGAGAAGCGACCACTGGGCTTGGTCGAAGGTGGACTCGTCTTCGTTCTCGATCGTCCCGACGGTGATGGCGATCACCCCGTTCCCGTCCGGCGTGAGCCCGGTGAACTCTACGGTCTCACTGGTGTTGAATGACGTCTCCAGCGTCTTCGACACGCCGTTGATGATGAACTCGGTCAGGTTTCGGAAACCCGGGATCGAGCCGAACATCTCGAGGTCATACGTGGAACTGGGGTTGAGCCCCCCCAACTCGAACGTGACCTCGGTGTCGCGTCCTTCGCTGTTGACGAACAGCGAGTCACGCGTTGCGGTCTGCGGGAACGGCACGGACATCGGATCCAGGATCTCGCCGCCGGCGATGCCCGCCCCGATGCCGTTGGGTAGCGGCGCGCCGTCCGTCGTCACGTAGGAGAAATCGAACCCCGTCGACGAGCCGTCGGAGGCGATCATGTTCACCAGGTCGGACGGCAGGTCCATCGGGTCAGGGATCGGCACGGCGTTGGCCGGGCCGTTGTAGTCGTTCCACCGCTCGGCGCCGTTGGGGTCGGACAGCTCATCATCCCGACCGAAGTCGATCAGGACCTCGGGCCCGCCGCCAGACTCCAGAACCCGCAGCGTGTTCCACTGGCCCTGGTCAAACACCCCGGCGACGTCCGGGCCCAGGCTCCAATCAATGTTCAGCGTCCCCGCCCCGTTGGGCGTCAACCCCGCCAAGGACACCACCGACGCCGAGGCTTCGTTCGGGTTGTTCGTGACGCTCTGGCCATTGACGGTCCACACGTTGTCACGGCGGAGCTGTGAGCCGATGAACCCGTAGAAGTCGAGCGTGTAGGTCTTGGCCGGGTCAAGGTCGGTCAGCGCAAAGGTCGCTGTCGGGTCCGCGCCGGCGGCGTTGGCGTTGAGGAACAGCGTGTCGCGCACGGCCGAGTCGGGGAACGGCGTGGTGTTCGGCGACGGCGGCGTACTGAACCCCCCGATGCCCAGCGAGGTCGTCGGCGGCGGGACGTTGCCGTTGTTCGACACGAGGTCAAAGGTGAAGCCCGTCGACGAACCCGACGTGTCGATCAGGTCGGCGGCCGCGGGGAACTGGTCGAACGTTTGGAACGTGGTCCCCGTCGGCGTGAAGATGTCGTTCCAGCGCTCGGCTCCGTTTGGGTCGGAGAGACGGATGACGCTGCCGTCGGTGCTGTTGCCACGGCCGAAATCGATGAGCACGGTGCGGGTCTGAGCGGAAGCAATTGCTGGCACGCCAAGCGCCGCCACCAGCGCGAGGGTTGAGAAGTTTGAACGAGTCATGATGGGATTCCTCCAGTGCGATGGGGTGGAAAACGCCCGCCGCCTGAGGGGCGACGGCCAAGAAGAAGCAGTTACGGAACCACTCAGCGGCGCCGCAGCACCGCGAGCACGCCCAGGCCGAGCAGCGCCGCCGATGCCGGCTCCGGCACCTCGGTGATCTTGATCGCGCCGAGCTGGGCTTGACGGAACTCGGTCCCGGGCGGGACATCCGCGGCCACCTTGAACGCGATCACCCCCGAAGCGTCCGGGGCGACACCGAGGAACGCCGCCTTGTCGCTGCCGGTGTTGTTCGTGGGCAGGAAGCCGTCGGTCACGCCGTCGATCGTGATGAGCGTCTCGGGCCGGCCGGCGGTGATGAAGCCGTAGAACTCGAGGTCGTAGACCTTCGAGGGGTCCAGGCCGGTGAGTTCGAAGAAGGCCTCGGCTCCGCGGTTGACAAACAAGGAGTCGGCGGCGGCGGAGTCGTCGAAGCCCGAGTCGTTCGGCGAAGGGGCCGTGTTGAACCCGGCGATGCCCGTGCCGATCGGCCCGCCACCCGCAGAGATCGGGTCGCTCACGCCGGTCAACGCGAAGTCGACGGACGAGGCCGCGCCGGTGCTGTCGATCAGGTCGGTGAGGCTCGGGAAGTCACTCACCTCGGCGAACGAGACGCCGCTGGGCCCTGCGATGTTGTTGTAGTTCGAGCCCGATTGGTTGTCGTCCCGGCCGAAGTCGAACAGGAACTGCTGCCCGGTGTTGTCGTTCGTGACGCGCATCGCGCCCCACTGGGCCTGTGCGAACTCGGTCGTGCCCGGGTCGTCGATCACCTCAAGGTCGATATCGATCGTGCCGCCGGCCGCCGCGACGCCGCTGAAGTCAACGGTCATGAACGTGTTGTCCTGCGGGTCCAACTGCAGCGAGGTGCCGCCGACCGTGAACTGCATCGGCTCACGACCCGCGGTGATGAAGCCGTACATCGACAGGGAGTAGGTGTCGGCCGGGTTCAGATCGCTGAGTTGGAACGTCGCGACGTTGCCGATAGGCGGGGCGAGGAACAGCGAGTCCGCAGCCGCGGAGTTGAGGAACGTGGAATCGTTGGGCGCCGGCGCCGTGTTGAACCCGGCGATGCCGAGGCCGGTCACGGTCTGCGGGATCGCGTCGACCAGATCGAGGCCCCAGCCGGTGTTGCCGCCCGCGGTGTTGACCATGTTGGCCAACGTCGGGAAGTCGGCGACGGTGTCGAAGTTGGCCGCGGCCGCCGCGGCGTTGTTGTAGTTGCCGGCCGTGGGGTTGTCGTCCCGACCGAGGTCGATCAGCACGGTCTGCTGCGCCGACGCGGCGGCCGACACCCCAAGGCCTGCGGCCGTAAGCAGGGCAAGGGTTGAGTAACGCAAGGTCATCTTCATTCCTCCAGAGAAAGGATGTGTGAGACGGGTTGAATCCTGTTGCGAAAAGAGCCACCATTCGACTCAGGCGGCACGGGTTCACTTCACATTGGCGGGCAGTGGCGCATCGAGGTCCCAGTTCGCGTGCCAAGTCAACTCCCACAAGCCGGGGCGGGTCACGCCACTGGCGCTGCCGTCGATGAACGCCATGTTGTTGGATTCGCCGTGCCGGTTGAGGTACCAGCGCGTCATGCCGTACCGCGGGAATGAATCTGGCCCGCCCTGCTGCGGGTTTGACGGGTCGACATTCGCGTAGTTCAGGTTCCCGGCCGGGTCAGTGCTGGAAATCGGCACGCCTGTCCCGATCGTGCCGTCACCGCCCAGCGGGGTCGTGCTGGGGCTCTTGACGTTGTCGACGCCGCCGAAGAAGTTGTCGATGTACTGACTACCGCTCGCCTTTACGAACCCAGCCATGTTCTTGTCGAGGATCCAGCCGTTGTAGGCGTAACTCCCGCGTATCTCTTCGGGACCGGCTGGCGAACCATCATTGAAGAACTGCTGGTAGCCAACGGACGCAGTGCCCCAATATCGAGACGTCAAGGTCACAGGGCCCGGCGCGAGGAAGCCGCCGGCGGCGTTCGATGCCTCCGACAGATCGGTGGGAACGGACGTCTTCGGGCAGTAGTTGATGAACACGCCTTCTTCATCACGTAGTTCGACGTAGCCCTCGTCGGCGAGTCGCACCGGCAGGAAGAGCTTCTTGCCCGGTTCTTGCCCCATCGGGCGGTAGTTGTTGTCGGCCAGCCACGCCCCATGCGCGACGCCGACCTGCCGGATGTTGCTGAGGCACCCCGCCTTCCGTGCCGTCTCTCGGGCCGCGCCGAGCGCCGGCAGCAGGATGCCGATCAGCAGCGCGATGATGGAGATGACCACGAGCAGTTCGATGAGGGTGAAGCCGGTGCGGGCGAGAGCTTTCATCGGGGTCGTCCTTTGCGGCGGGCGGGCGGTGCCGCGGTGAGATCGAAGAGAGGCCTGCGGGGTGCCGGGATCGGCTGGGCTCGAATGGTTTATGATTCCGTGCTTGATTCAGCCGATGAGACGTTGTGGGCAGAGACGGCGAAGAACCGCGATTACGTCGTCAAGAATAGGCCCAAAACGCCGTCCTTCTAGCCCCGATGCCGTGATGTTGTTTGTGGTTTCGTGATTCAGGAGAGCCGCGATGCCCCCGCTGCAAGCCAAGACCCTTTGGGCCACCGCGTTCCTGATCGTCGACCGCCTGCCGGCGTTGCCCGCGCCCGTGCTTGCCGGCTGGGCTCGGAGCGACAACCCCGAGATCCGATTCCGGCTTGAGGACCGCACCGACGACGTCTGCGTCTTCCTCTACACCCTCGACGGGTACGGGCTCTACTACGGGCCGAATGGCGAACAGCCCGTGCCGCCGGGTTGTGGGTTCCTCAAAGAAATCCGCAACCCCGACACCGGCTGGGCCTACCCGCCGGCGTCGCGCGAACCTTGGGAGTACATGTGGCTCGCGTTCGACGGCGGCAACAGCCATGAGCTGGTCCGACAGGTACTCGAGCAACACGGCGCGCTGTACCTCCTGCCGGAAACCTCGCCGGTGCTGTCGCTGATGAAGAACTGGCGTCAGCAGCGGGCGCAGACGATCCGTCTGAACCCGTGGGCGGGGACACAGATCGTGTTCGACCTGCTGCACGCGTTGACGGAGAGCCGGCACGACAGCAACCCGCGGACCGAGCACCGCATGCTCGCCGAGGCGGCGCGTGAGCTGATCTACGCCCGGCTGCTCGCCGCGCCGACGGTGGGCGAAATCGCCGACGCGCTCGGCGTGTCGCGGGAGCACCTGGCTCGTGTGTTCAAGTCGGAACTGAAGATGACGCCCAAGCAGTTCCTCCGGCTCTGCCAGATGCAGTACGCATGCCGATTGCTCAAGGAGACGTCGCTCCCGACCAAGGAGATCGGGCGACGCCTGGGGTACGACCGTGTTTCCAACTTCAGTCATGCTTTCAAACAGATGATCGGTCTGCCTCCGGGCCAGTTCCGTCGCCACGGCACCACGCCGCCGGCGCTGGCCTACCTCCAGTCCGAGCCGGCGGTCGTGCGGGCCGACGACGTCGAGGACATGTAGCGCGCCGCCGGGCGCGGCATGCTGGTGATCGCGGGCCGTTCAACCTGCACCGTTTCGCGCAGCGTCTGAGCCAGCTCCGCTGCTTTCAGCCGGAAGTACGATTCGGATTCGTCCCGCTGCCCGGCGTCAGACTCCGGCACGTTGCCGCCCTCGATCGCGCGGGCGTGCGGGTCCAGATGCACGCGGCTCGGCGATTCGAACAACATCCATTGCACGAGCCGCTCGCGCATCGAGGCGATGCGCTCTTGTTGTTCCGGGTCGCCGTACCGGTTCGTGAGTTCGCGCGGGTCGGTCCGCAGGTCGAAGAACTGCGACCGCGCCGGGTCTTCACACAGCAGGAGCTTGTGTTCCTTCGTCCGGACCATGTACTCCATCGTGAACCACAGGCACTCGGCGAACACCTCGCTCCGCCGCGTCGCGCCGAACAGGTCGACGCCCTCCATGCCTTGCGCCGCGTCAACGCCCGCCGCGTTGAGCAGCGTCGTGGTGAGGTCAACGTTGTTGTTTAGCCGGTCGTCCCGCATCCCGGCCGAGGCGCCACCCGGGCGCTTCACCACGAGCGGCACCCGCGTGATGGGGTCGTACATGTAGTTGCCCTTGAGCAACATGTGGTGGTGCCCCATGTAGTCGCCGTGGTCGGACGTGTAGACGATGAGCGTGTTGTCGTAGAGGCCGCGTCGCCTGAGCGTCTCGATCAGACGGCCGACCTGCGCGTCGATCTGCGAGATGGTGGCGTAGTAGTACGCCAACACCTGCCGGTACTGTTCCTCGGTCATCCCTTCGTAGGAGAAGTGCGTCTCGCGATACGCGAGGTCGTCGGCCAGGCAGGCGTCGGTCCACCCGGGGAGAAGGCTCAGTGCCTTCGGGTCGTACATCTGATCCCACGGCGCCGGCGGGTCGAACGGGTGGTGCGGCTTGATGAAGCTGGTCATCAGGAGATTGCCGCCGTCAGACCAACCCTCGATCACTTCGTTGGCCCGGTCGCCGATCCATGTCGTCGAGTGGTGCTCCTCCGGCAGGTCCGAGGGCAGCGCGCCATAAGTCTCCCAGTAGGCGGGCGGAGCATCGTGTCGGTCGAAGTCCGGTTGGTCGAGCATGTCGACGGCGTCGGCCAGGCCGTGCCGCTGCAGGTAACGGTGGTAGTCGTCGTCGAATCGTCCGGCCCCGAGCTGCTCGGCGAGCTGCATCCGCTCAAAGCCGACGTCTAGGTAGGTCGGGACGAGGTGCATCTTGCCGACCGCGTCGGTGCGATACCCCGCGTCGCGGAGTAGCCCGGGGAACGTTGGCAAGCCCGGGGGCAGCGTGCAGCGCCCGTTCCAGCCGAGGTGCTGATGCACGTACCGCCCGGTCAGGAGCGAGTAGCGCGACGGGGCACAGACGGGACAGGGCACGAAGGCCTGGTCGAACGTCACCCCGTCGGCCGCGAGCGCATCCAGGTGCGGCGTCGCGATGTCGGCGTTGCGGTAGGCGCCCAGGCAGTCGGCCCGGTGCTGGTCACTCAAGATGAGCAGGATGTTCGGTCGCGCGGGGTCGGGCATGCAAAACCTCGTTCACTAAGCATGGCGGTCAGTTGTTGTCCGGCAAGTTTGAAACCCGCTTGATGGCCGGGTCCGTGAAGATGTCCATCGGGTCGATGCTCTTGCTCGAAAACTCAGTCACAATTGCACCCCTTGACCCGGCGGCGAACCAGTGCTTTACGCCCGGCCGGATCGTGTGCTGATCGCCCGGTCGGAGCACCACTTCGTGCCAGACGGTCATGTAGGGCTTGCGATCCACGGGCACGTCGGCCCTGGGATTCGGCGTCGGCTCGCCCTCGACGTACAGGAACACCTCCCCCGACCGGCAGCGGAACGTCTCCATTTTTCCCGGGTAGTCGCCGACCGGCGGGTGCAGGTGCTCGGGGCAGATCTGCCCGGGGAAGAGGATGATCTCCTTCCCGCAGTACAGGTCGTTGTTGACGTAAATGACGATCTCGGTGCCGATGCGTTCGAGGTCGCCGAGTTCGTAGTCGCAGACCTCGATCTGGGCCCGCTCTTCGTCGGTCAGCACAATCCCTGCTTGGTCGAGCATCTCGACCGTCCGGCGTTGGGCGTCGGCTATCTGTGGTTCCGTCAGCATGCGGTCGTCTCCATTGCTTTCAATCCAGTCGATTGATCTCGACGCGCGGCCCGGTGAAGCGGAGGGTCTTGATCTCGAATGCGCCGAGCTCGATGCGCGCCGGGTCGATCTGGGCACCGGTGGTCTCCACCAAGTCAGTCTCGAACACCGGCCCGTCGATGCCACGTACGGCAACGGACGCCGAACACGGGTTGCCTGCCGTCTCGACAACGCGGACGATGACGCCGTCGCCGTCGTCCGCGATCTTGAAAGCCGAGAGCGAGACGTGGTCCGGGTGGACCGCAATCGCGGCGTGGCTCGGCTCGTCGGGCGTGACGCCACCACCGCTGTAGTCACAAGTGACGGGCATTGGGTGCCAGAGGGTCTGTGCGAGCCGCGCCGCGGCGGCGCGATCATTGGGGGCCACCGTGTGGAAGCGCAGACGGCTCGGGTACGTTCCCACGAACGGGTGGAATACCTCTGCGGGCTTGATCCATTTCGCGGACATGCTCGACAGCAAGTTCACGGCAATGCCGTCGTCACGGTGCTCGATGAGGCGACGCTGCGTCGCCACGGCCAGCGCCCGCGGCTGATCCTTGCCCTGCATCAGGAACCAGCCCTGCGCCTCGCGCGTCCGTCCGTAGGTGTCCGGCAACACCTCGTCGTCACGTGCCGGTGCGCATCCCGGAACCAGCGCGTCGAACGCGTTGCTCCCGAACGGGTTGCCAATTACGAGGCTTGCCGGATCGACGCCGCCTTCGGGGCGGATGAGCAGTTGGAACCGTAGATAGCCCGCGCCCGCGTGCTCGATCGTCGCAGCCACATCGTGCGTCTCCGCGACACGGTCAAACGTCGCCTCGAGCGAGACCGGCGTCCCTGCGATCTCACCTCGGATGTGTCGAATCTCACGGAGCGCGGTCGAGACCGGCTCACCCACGGTTTCCACGAGCAACGGGAACACGCGACCCGTCTCGGTGAGCTGCATGATCTGGTTGCCGGGCTGCTGCTCCACGGCACGGAAACACAGCGTCGCAAGCGGCCGCTCGTCGGCGTCGAGCAAACGAATCTCCCCCGTCTGGCCGTCGATATCGATTCGTGAGTTCGTAGATGGTTGGGGAGCAAGCCGGGGCTCGCCGAAACGAATGTAGTACGTGTCGTGCCCCATCCCCGGCACGTCGCGTGCCGCGAATGCGAAGTCGAGCTGGTCCGCCGCGGAGACCCTTAGCTCGCAGATATCCATTGGTACCGCCACCCCGCGACGGTCAACCAGGTGGAACGTCTTCCGCGACGCCGGCGTCAGGGCCTGGGCGTCGCCGTACAAGACCGCCCTCGCGTAGACAGTTTCGGATCGGCGGTGAGAGGTTGGGTTGAACACGACCACGGGCACGTCGTCGCCTTCACGGGGCACCGACGCCGCGACGCGCGATAGATGGTGGCGGGCATGACGCGTCGCTGCTTCGGTGACGGCGTGCGTCAGGCGGTTCTTTCGGGCGTGCGTTTCTTCAGTCGCGACCGCCGAGTAGTTGTGGTCGAGCGACTCGAGCAACAGCTTCCACCACCGCTCGAGCGTCGTGGCCGAAGGCGTCTCACCGCGTACCGCGGCGATCGCCGTGAGCCGCTCGGCCAGCAGCAACGCCGACACGGCTTCGTCGTGGTGGATCGTCACGTCCAGGTAGGCCGTGTCGGGCCAGTTGCCCCACACCGTTGGCATCTCGCCGTGAAACACCGGGATGTCCGGTTCATCGCGGACCGCGTCGAAGAACTCCGCCTGCGTCGACCAGCAAAGCGGCGTGTCGTATGTGCGATTCCAGTTTGCGAGGTTGTCGAGTGCGGCATCCGTCGGGACGGAGAGGTCCCACCCGTAGTGCATGAACACATGCGACGCCGACCGCCCCGCCATGACGGCAACTTCCTTCGCAACACGCTCGGCGTGCTCGGCGTTAAAGGCGCCACATGATTCACCCAGCGGCAGGCCCCAGTTGTAGCAGTACGGCGCGTGCCAGCACACGACCTCAGCATCGATTGCATCGTCGGAGCTTCGCCACCGGAATAGTGGGACGGTCATCGGGCCACCGCGGCTGATCACCAGCGATTCGAAGCCGGCGTGCCGCATCACACGTGGCAACGAAGACGGATGGGCAGGCAGGTCACCCAGATGCAGAGCGCGCGGGCGCTCGGCCCCGAGTTCCTGCGTGTAGCGCAATCCATACAGGAAGTTCCGCCCGAGCACCTCGCCGTCGACGTTGCTCTGCGTGATCGTGCACCACTTCGCCGGCGGCTCGATCCGACCGACCCGTATCAACTCGACGAGGCGTGGCTTCCAATCCGGCCGTAGCAACAAGAACTGCTCCAGGAACACGCCGTCTTCGATCATGAACCGGAAGCCGGGTTCCATCTCGCAGATCCGGACCGCTTCCTGAAAGACGCGACACCCGCGGCTGACGCACTCTTCCCGATTGCCCAGCCAGAGCAGGTCGAGGTGCGAGAACGGCATGACGAACACCGTCTTTGGCCGTGTCGCGGTGGTTGCAGAGTCGGCGGCTGGTGCGGTCATGCTTCACGCAAGAAGTAGTGGTGGTCGACGTCCGGCACTTCCACGCGTAACGGGGCCTCGCGGTGGCGCTGGGCGAGCGCCGCAACGTCGTATTGATCCACGGTGTTGAAGTCGAACATTCCGAAGTGGTGCGGGATCAGGAACGCAGCGTCAACGGCGCAGGCGAGCCGCTCGGCTTCGAGGATCGTGAAGTTGCCGGGGACACCGCGGGACCGGCGGTACTCGTCACGCCCATTGACCGGGAGCAACGCCAGGTCGGGCGTCGATTCGCTGACGGCACGCTGGAGCCCATCGAAGGGGACGCAGTCGCCGCTGTGGTAGACGGTGACTCGGTCGTGGGAGAGCACGTATCCCAGGAAGTGATGCCGGCCCCGGCTGTCACGGCGTAGATCCTCGTGCGCCGCGGGGATCACGCGCAGCACCAATCCCTCGCCGAGGTCGTGCGTCTCGCCGGCGTCCACCGCCAGAATCTGTTCCGAGCGGATGCCACGCGACTCGGCGGTCGTACGCTCGGCAGCCGGCACCACAAAACGGCAGTCCGGCATCACGGTCGCGATCAGTGACAGCGTGATCGGGTCCATGTGATCGCTGTGCGCGTGCGTGCAGAGCACCCACTCCAGACGCCGCAGCTCCTGCGCGTCGATCGGTGGCGGCATCAACCGCTCGTGCGGGAAATCGGCGCCGCGGTACTTCTGTGCAAGGAAGTCGGAGAGGTACGGGTCGATCAACGCCCGGCGTCGGCCGAAGCGAAACGCAAAGCCCGACTGCCCGATCCACGCCAGCCCCACCCCCGGGGTTGGGCGCGTCCCCGCCCAGAGCTTCGACACCCCGCCCGGGTTGGTTGACAGCGTCGCCAACGTTACACCGCCTCACTCGTCGCGCGCGTCAGCACGCGGAGGATGCCGTCCACGGCGGCGTCGGCCGCGCGGGCCGTGCTCTCTCGCGTGAAACCGCCGAGGTGCGGCGTGCTCACGACACGGTCGTGGCGGAGCAGGCGGTCGTCCGGGGGTGGCGGCTCGGTCTCGAAGGCATCGATCGCAACCCCGACCAACCTCCCGCGCTCGAGCGAATCCAACACCGCCGACGGGTCCATTAACGACCAACGCGCCGTGTTGACCAGGAATGCCCCATTCGGCATTCGGCCGAGCGCAGCCGCATCGATCAAAGGCAACCCGTCCGCCGACGCGGGGCAATGCAACGACACCACGGTGGACCGATCCAAGAGCTCCCCGAGCGGAACGGATTCCACGCCATGTTCTGCCGCCATCGCTTGGTCTAGCATCGGGTCGAAAGCGCAGACTGTCATGCCCAGCGCGGCACCGAACTGCCCAACGATCCTCCCGATCTGGCCGAAACCGACCACGCCCAACGTCTTGCCGAAGAGTTCGATCCCTGCCTGCCGCTGCCACCGCCCCTCCCGCATCGCGCGGTGCGACTCCGGGACACCACGGGCCAGCGCTAGCATCAGGGCCACCGTCAGCTCCGCCACGCTGCGCGCGTTGGCGCCGGGGGTGTTGACGACCTCGATTCCAATCTCGCGAGCCGAAGCCGTGTCGATGTTGTCGACCCCCACACCGTTTCGAGCGATCACCCGCAGCTCTCCAGCGGCCGAGAGTACGTCACGGTCCACCGGCTCGACGCCCGCGAGGTACGCGACGCAGCCGGGAAGAAGGTCGAGCAACTCGGCCTTCGTCGGCTGACGCCCGGCCGGCCCGAGTTCAATCGACAAGCCGGCGTCGCGGAGGCGCGCCAGCGCCGGGTGATCGCTTCGCGTCAACGAACGCGGCGTGATGAGGACCCGCCCCTTCATTCGATCGCCTCCTGGCCATCGCGTACGTAGACGCGCTTCGGGAAGCCCTGCGACGCGATGTCGCCGTAGTTGTGGCCGGCGTCGGCGGGGTACACGCAGTGCGATACCAACGGCTCGCCGGCCGTATTGATCGAGCGGTGTGCCCAGTACGGCGGCACGTAGACCATCCGACCGCGCACCATCCGTTCGGCCCTCCAACTGCCGTCGTTGGCCTTCATCGCCATGTACCCTTCGCCGCGCAAGCACAGGTAGGTCTCGGCGGTGTTCGCCTTCGTGTGGTAGTGCCCCTTGGTCATGAAGCACTCGTCTCCGACGCGTCCGGGCTGGAGCACGCTGACGCAGAACATCAGGTGGCCGTCCTCCTCGGGCACGGGCCGTTCGAACACCTCGTAGTGGAGCGGGTCGCCGTCCGCAATCAGTGCGTCGAGCGCTTCGTCGTCGGCGTAGTATCCGCACATGTCGGACGCCCGACGGACCAAGTGGTTCGTCGCTCCGGGCATTGAGCCGGTCTCGAGATCGATCTCGAGACCGAAAGGTTCGATCAGGCTCGTGGTCGGCGTGAGAGGAGACATCATGGGTCTTGTTCAGGAGTGAGAGTGGTTAGCGCGTGGACGCGGCAATCTCGGACAACGCGTCGAACTCCGGGCCGGACGTGGGGATGTCGAGGCCGAAGACCTCGGCGATCACCCGCGTCCAGCCGTGGAGGAAGTAGACCCAGCCGTCCTCAATGTGCAGGCTGCGCGCGTCGGCCTGAACGCGGGCCTGGTCGAGGAACACGAGCCGCCCGCGGTAGTTGAAGTCCCACGCGAAGCCGCCTTCCGGAAACGTAGCTGCGTCGGTGATCGGCGAGCCGGGCGCGTCCTTGCCGAGCCCCGTGGCGTTGGCGACCAGCGACCCGGGACGCAGACGGGCGAGCTGCGCGTCGTTGTCCTCGGCCCGTGGCGTGAGCACGTACTCGACCGGCACGCCGTGGTCGATCTGCGTGTGGACGCGTTGGATCTCTTCCAGGCGGCCCGGGCTGCGGTTGGTCACCACGATCCGCGAAGGCGCATCGTCACGCCGCCGCGGGTCGAGCAGGTAGCTCGTGAAGGCGATCGACGACCCGCCGGCCCCGAGCACCAGGACGTCGGCGCCGGTCTCGGCGAAGTGCCCCCCCGACATGAACGCTTCATACGCAAGGCCGCTGGTGACCATGTCCTTCGCGTGGCCGATGAGTCTGCCGTCACGCTTACTGATCGAACTGACTTCGCCGAGCAGCTCGGCGTGAGGGTCGAGTTCGTCGAAGAGGCCTCGACACGCGTTCAACAGATCGATCTTGTGCGTCGTCACCAACGCTCCGCGCGAGAGCGGATCGGCATTGATGAACGAGACCACGTTCCGGTACACCGCCGGATCGTCATGCCAGCGGCAATCGATCCCCTGCATACGGACCCGGTCCGGCCCACCCAAGCCGAGGTGTTCCGCCCACCGCGGGAACACCCTCATGATCGACGACTTCCCGGTCGTGACCCCGATGAAGTACATCGTGGGCACCGACGCGTTCGGGAACACCAAGTCGGCGGAAGCCTGGATGGCTTGGTGTGCATGGGGTTCGGTGATCATGTCGGTTCTTGCAAGTAGTGGGTCAGGCGGCGGCATCGAGGCGTTCGAGCAATCCGCGGTACCGGTCAACTCGACCGGCGTAGTGCGACGCGAGCTTCCGGTCCGGTCGGACCGCTTGGGCCGGCCTGACCCAACGCTTTGCGGCTGCGGGCAGCGACTTGAACACGCCCACTCCGAAGCCGGCGAGCATCGCCACGCCCATCGGTGCGCCGTAACCCGGGCGGATCGGGCGGACGTTCATGCCCAACGCATCGGCCTTGATGCGGTTCCACAGCGCGCTGCGCTGGCCGCCGCCCGTCACGCGCAACTCGCGCAGCCGTAGCGACGGGGCCAGTGATCTCAACGTGTCGCGGTACACGCGGTACTCCAGCGCCACCGCCTCCAACGCCGCGCGGTACAGGTCGGCCCGGTCGTGGCGCCAGGTCAGGCCCACCCACGCGCCGCGCAAACCCGGCTGCGGGGGCGAGACCCTTCCGGCAAGGTGCGGGACGAACAGCGGCCCGTTGGTCCCACGCCCGAGTTTCGCGGCGGCCCGGTCGAGTTCGGCCAAGTCGCCTCCACCGGCGAGGTGGTCGCGGAACCACTCCAGGTTCATCCCGCCGCCATTGATGTAGGCGTACGGGTGCCAGAGCCCCGGCGTGGCCGACCGCCCGCAGCCCAGCACACCGTGCTCGGTGTCCGGCACAAACGCCCGCGTCGTGGCGGCGAAGACCGACGCGGTCCCCGCCACGTCGACACAGACGCCCGGCGTCGTCGCCCCGCAGGCAAGGAAACTCGCCGCCGTGTCCCCACACCCGGCGACGACCGGCACCCCGGCCCGCAGCCCACACCTCCGAGCCATGCGCGGCGTCAACTCCCCCACGACGTCGTGCGGCTCGACGATCCGTGGGAGTTTCTCCCGATCGAAATGGAACGCCTTGATCAAGGACGCGTCCCAACGCTTGTGCGCGTTGTCCGCGAACCCAGAGAAGTGCAGATAGGTGGTGTCGACGAACGCCTGTGCGCCGTCGAGACCAACGAGGCGCATCGCCGCGTACCCGCCGGGCTGCACGAACGCGACGATCTGCCTGAAGGTGCGCCGCCGGCGATTCATCCACCAGAGCTTCTTGGGGCCGTGGTTGAAGCTCGGCGGGTTTCCGGTCTTGGCGACGATCCGTCGGCCAGCCTTGCGATGCATCACGTCGATGAACTCGCCGCAGCGCGTGTCCAGCCAAGAGTCGTACGGGGTGACGTGCCGGCCGGCCGCGCCGACGCCGATCACCCCGGCCATCTGTCCGTCGATACCGATCGCCGCTATGTCCGCCGCCGTCGCGTCCAGTGACTTCACGCAGGCCCGGACCGTGCGACATACCGAGCCCACCTGCCGCTCGGGGTCTTCTTCAACGACGCCGCCGCCCGGTTCGTGCCGCCGCGACTCCTCGAAGGCCTCGGCGACGCACCGACCCGCCGCATCGAAGACGCCCGCTTTCGTTCCCTGCGTCCCGATGTCGACGCCGACCAGCAGCATCAGGCACCCCCTCCCGAGCGCGGCGCGACCGCGTCGTCCGTCACCAACACGACCTTCATACCCGAACCGCCGAGTGCGACGCGGTACCCGTCTTCCATCCGGCGCATCGGAACCGTATGCGACACAAGCTGTCGCACGGGTGCCTTGCCTTCCGCGATAAGGTCCAGTGCCTTGGCATAGTCCGCGTTGCAGCCGCCGGTCATGCCCGTCACGGTCAGGTTCTTGTAGTGGATCGGGTTGGTGTCGAGCGAAACAGCCGCCGCGTCGCGTGCCCAGCCCGCGAAGTTGCACAACCGACCGAACGGCGCGAGCGCCTCCAGCGCTTCTTGCTGCAAATCCGGAACGGGCACCGCCAGGACCACGACGTCCACGCCGCGTCCACGCGTTTGGTCATGCATCCATGCGACCGCGTCGATCTCGCGGTTGTTGACCGCGTCCGTCGCCCCAAGTCTCCGCGCACACGCCAGACGCGCGTCGTCGCGATCAAAGGCGACCACTCGTTCTGCCCCCGACGCCGTCGCGCAGACCACGTTCAGCAGACCCATCGGGCCTGCGCCGTAGACGACGACCATGTCGCCGGATCGAACCTGCGCGTTTCGGACACTGCTCACGGCGCAACTGAGTGGCTCGGCCAGCGCCGCGTCGACCGCTTCGACGCCGTCGGGCACGAGGAAGACGTTTCCCTGCTCGAGCGCAAGCGAGGTGACGCGGAGGTACTCGGCGTGCGACCCGTCCTGCGTGATCCCGAACGCGGTGAACTCCGGGTCCATGTTGGCCATGCCTCGACGGACCATCTCCGACCCGGGCCGCCCCATGTTGGGCGCGACGCCCACGCGCTGTCCCTCGGTGAAACCCGACACACCGCCGCCGACCCGATCGATCGTGCCCACGAACTCGTGCCCGAGGGTGATCGTCTGACCGTCGACCAACTTCCGGTGTCCGTGACGAACGATCTTGACGTCGGTGCCGCAGATCCCCGTTGCGTCGACGCGCAGCAGCAGTTCGCCGTCGCCAACCGCGGGAACGGGCACGTCCTCAAACCGCACCGTGTCGCCCTGGGTGTAGCGCGCAGCGATCATGCGGGCACCCCGGCATCGGTCGGCACCGCGACGGGCGCACCCGTGCGGATCGACTCGTTGATCGCCAACACCGCCGCGACCGCGGCCCGGCCGTCCGCGCCGCTGACGAGCGTCGGTGTGCCGTCGAGCACGGCATCGACAAAGGCGGCGAGTTCCTCCCGGTAAGCGTCCTTGAAAAGCGTTCGCCACGAATCAAACGACCGCCCGTGCGCCTCGCCGTCAACGGTGATGTGGTACGTCCCCCGGTCCTGACTGGTGCCGATGAACAGGACACCGTTCTCGCCGAGCACCTCCACCCGCGCGTCGTACCCGTACCCCGCCGGGCACGTCCCGTCGATCACGCCGATCGCGTCGCCTCCAAACCGAAGCGTCGCGACGACGTTGTCGTAGAAGTCCGGGAACCGCTCGGCGGCCTCCGGCATCTTGAAGTTGTGGGCCTCGGCGTATGCGCGGACCGGCCGCTGCCCCGTCAGCCAGTGCAGCGTGTCCAGGTCGTGGCTGTTCACCTCCGCCACGATCCCGTTGCTCTTGCGCAGATCCCACATCCAGGGCCCCGGCCCGCCGGGCCCGCGCCCCGTACTCTTGATGATCATGATGCGCCCGAGCGTGCCCGAGTCGATCACTTCCTTCGCCCTGCGGAAGCCCCCGTCGAAGCGCCGCATAAACCCGATCTGCAGTTTGACCCCGGCTCGCTCAACGGCGTCGTTGATCGTGTCGCACTCGTCGAGCGTCAACGCCATCGGCTTCTCGAGGAAGACGTGCTTCCCCGCCGATGCCGCGTCGCACGCGGTCTGTCGATGTAGAAACGTCGGCGTGGTGATCACCACGGCGTCGACGCGTTCGTCGGCCAGCAACTCGTCGTGTTCGGCGTAGACCGCGTCGAGCCCGAACTCCTCGGCCGCCGACGCCCGCGTCTGCGCCACCGGGTCGCACGCCGCCACGATTTCGGCGCGTGGCAGCGTCAGGAGGTTCCGCGCGTGAACCAGCCCTGCCCGGCCCGCACCGATGATCCCAAACCGCAAACGACGCATCACGCAACACTCTCCAACGGGCTTCAGTCCAACAACCGCAGCACGGCGGTCCCGTTCAACGCCGTGCCCTGTTGCACCACGAACCGGCCGGCGCTCACCGACTTGACCAGGTGCAGTTCTGTGCCGCCCCGGTAGAAGTCCAGCACGTGCAGCGCGAACCGATCGTTCGCTTGATCGTGCGGGCTGACACGGACGCTCTGTTTGCCGTCGCTCACGACGCGCACCCCGACGCCGGTCGACGCAAGCAGCGCCGCTTCGTGTACCCGTGTCTTGGTGCTGCGGAAGTCACGGGTGAGGCCGTCGAGCAGGTCCTGCGATTGCGGCCAAGGCTTGCGCTCACCGTCGGCCATCGTGTTGCGCATGTCGGCCCAGCGCGGGTCGCCCGTTGCGAGCGTGTCACCGACCGGTCGGCCGATGTGAGCCGGTGGGTAGACACTCCACAGCCCGTCGCGTCGCCACGACAGGCGGTCGAGTTCGCGCGGCACGCCGAACGACAGGCCCACCTCGTAGGTCTGCTGGCCGTCCAGACCCACTTCTGCGGTCCATTCGAAGTCGTATCCGACGGCGAGATTGCCGTCAGGCTCGACCACGTAAGAAAACGCACCCTCGGCCTGTTCGTAGACCCCGCGGACCTCGATCTCCACACCCCCGTCACCGATCTCGGCCACCGACACCGACGACGCCGACCAGCCCGAGGGCACGTTGACCACCGCGTGGTTCCCCGGGATGTGCCCGGTCCAGCCGCTACGACGCACGACCAAGTTGGGCCCGTCGACGATCACAGGCGCACCGCTCACACTCGCGACTAAGCCGCCGGTCTGTCGATCAACCGTGACCACAAAGCCGTCACCCGACACCGAGACTCGTTCCTCACATTCTTCGGTTTGTAGCGGCGCAAACTCCTGCTTGACCGCGTCCGGCGCCGCGGAGACCGCGTCGGTCCATACCACCGGCAACTCAGCGACTTCGACGACATACCCCTTTGGGCTGACGAACTCGAGTCGCAGCGGCTCGGAAACGCCCCTGTCCACCGGCACCTGAACCCGACCCTTCCGACCCGGCTTGACCGACCGCGGCTGCAACTCACCCGCCCGCGAACCATGCGCGTATCGCAGCGTCAGTTCTGCGAGATCCGTCACCGCGAAGCGGTTCTGCACCCGGATCGACGCGACGTCTTCGACCGGGTCCGCGGTCTCGGACAGCACCTTGAGCGGAGCGTTGGCCCGGGCGAAGTGCCACGCGATATCCTTCGGCCGGCGCTGATCATCAACCAAACCCCAGGGGTGGTAGTTGTGCAGGCCCGTCGTAGGGACGCTGTTGAACACGCACCCGCCGACGATGTGGCCGTGCGCCCAGGTGTACTCGGCGTGGGCCTTGGCGTAGATGCCCCAGAAGTCCTCGATGCCCGGGTCGTACGCCAGTTCGGTCGGGTTCGTGCGGTTGACGTGCAGCCACTCGGTGAACAGGTTCGGCTTGTCGGTGGGCATGTCGTCCCAGTGGCCGCCGGTGATCATGCCCTTGACCGATACGTCGACCGTGCCGCCGCGCGGGTAGTGGTCGTCATTGAGGTCGAGCTCGGGCTGGTTGATGCCTTTGCGTTGATCGCTCGAAAAGATGACGGGGCGCGACGGGTCGGCGGCCTTGGTGTCGAGCGCGGTCTGCGCGAACACGTCGTAGTACGGGCACTCGTTCGCCAGCGACCAGATGATCACCGACGGCTCGCTGCCGTACGCCTCGAGCATCGTCGCCATCGCGAAACGGAACGGCTCGTGCCACACCGGGTTCTGGCCTCGGTCGCCATCGGGCCCCTTCCAGTACAGCATCCCGCTCAGGGCCGGCTCGGCCGAGAGGAACACGCCCAGCTCGTTCGCCGCGTCAACGTATGGTTGGGCGGGCGTCGGGTACGGGCGGATGTAGTTGATGTTCAACTCCATCAGCACCTTCAAGTCGCTGCGGAGCAAGTCGGCCGGCACCGCGTGGTCCATGCCGGGATAGAGCACGTGCTGGTTGGCGCCCCAGACTTTCAGCGGCGCGCCGTTCACAAGCAAGCGATGACCGTCCACCTCAACCTCACGGAAGCCGACCGTACGCTCCACCCGCATCTGCTCTTCGCCATCGATCAAGAGCGCCGCCGTCAGCGTGTACAGATTCGGGGTCTCGGCGTGCCAATGCTTAGGCGACGAAACCGGTACCTCGACGACCGATGACGCGGATTGACCAGCGTCAACGCTTCTGAGCAGGAACCGATCTTCCGCAAGTGCGATGGCTTCCCCCGCCACATCCCGCAGCATGACCCTGAGTTGAGGTGAAGCCACGGCGTCTGTCGTGTTTTGCACGACAACATCCAGGCGCAGCGTCGCGTCCTCGTACGACTCGTCGAAATCGGTCGTGACGCGGAGCCGGCTGAGGTGAACGCTCGGCAACGCCTGCAGGAACACCGGGCGCAACAACCCGCCCATTTCCCGACCGCACCACGCCGTGAAGTACGACCGCGCCAGCGTCAGCGCGACTTCGTTCCTCTCACCCACGCGCACGACATCGGTAACATCGAACTCGATCGGCAGATACGCGAGGTCCGCTCCGCCGACACGTTGCCCGTTGACCCACACCGCCGAATCACCGTCGAGCGAATCGAAGCGTAACACGATGCGTCGACCTTCCCAGGCCTCGGGCACTTCGAAGTTTCGCGCCCACGCCACCGGGACGCCGAGTTGACGGTGCATCCGACCAAACCCCTGGAAAGCGAAGTGCTGCCGCGACTCCGCTTCTTCCCACTCGTCGGTGCTCGCGATCGTGCCGTCGAAAGACTCGGGCACGTCTTTGAGGAACCGCCAAGCCCCGTCCAGCGTGACGCGATGCGCTTCGAGGCCATCGACGGCCACAACCGGCGGCGTCAGTCGCACCTCCGGCAACCCCGACTCGCCGGCACCCGCGACGCAGGGCGACAAACTCACCGCGGACGCCAGCACCGCGCCGCACAGCCCTCCAAGCGTTGACTGCGGCATCTTTGACAACGGGCAGGCCTTTCGTCGGGGAGAAACGGATTCGGAAGATGGGCACGGTCGCGGGGCCGCTCGGGCCAGAGCTTCGACACCACCGCCCGGATTTTCACCTTTCGTCCAACTCGGCGAAACCCAGCAACCGTGACTTTTGTTGTGAGTAAGTGATCACGACATACGTAATTTTCGAGAATAGAGCTATGATTTTTGAGTTAATCACCGCCTTTGTGATCATCTCTCGGTTATCCGACCGCCAAACTCAACACACCCGACGCCCGGCTCACCGCCTCCCGACGATTGGACGCCATGCCCGCCAAATCCCCTCGCCTGACCCGACGTGACCTAGTCCGCACCGGCGCCGCCGGGCTGGCCGCCGCCGCGATGCCCGGCCCGAAGTCTCGCGGCGAGCCGGTCGCTCCCGACGCAGCGTCGTCTGCCGCGCGCGACGCACGCGCCGACGCCAATCGGCCCAATCTTCTGCTCATCACCTCCGACCAGCAGCACTGGTTCACGCTCGGCGTGCAGAACCCGCGCATCGACACGCCCAACCTCGACCGCCTCGCCGCGATGGGCACGCGCTTCGACCGCGCGTACTGCCCGAACCCGACTTGCACCCCGACACGCTCTTCCATCCTGACCGGGCAGTACCCCTCGACCCACGGCGCCTACGCGCTGGGCACCAAGCTTGATGAAGATGCCGTCACCCTCGGCGACCTCCTCCACGACGCGGGCTACCGGTCCACACTGATCGGCAAAGCACACTTTCAACCGACGGGGTCGACACAGCGGTACCCGTCCGTCGAGTCGTGGGGGATGTTCCGGGACCTCAACTTCTGGCGCGACTTCAACGGGTCGCAAACGCCGTGGTACGGCTTCGACCGTGTCGAGACCGCACGCATGCACGCCAACGAAGGGCACGCCGGCGCTCACTACGCGCTTTGGATGGAAGAGCAGGGATTCACCGAGTGGCGGCAGTTCTTCAAGCGATCGAAACACAAGGCCCACTCTCACCCCGACGACGCCCGCCGCGCGAAAGCCAACGCCAACCGCGCCTGGGAACTCCCACCGGAGATGCACTACACCACGTGGACCGGGCAGCGCACGATCGCCGCGATCGAGGAAGCGCACCGCGATGGGACGCCGTTCTTCGTCTGGTCCAGCTACCACGACCCGCACCCGCCGTATGCCTGCCCTGAACCTTGGTTCTCGATGTACGACCGCGACGCGATGCAGCCGGGCACGCTCGTGCCCGGCGAGATGGACGACATGCCGCCGCCGCACCAGATGACCCGCGACCCCAACGCCGACTTCTCGATCTTCAACCTCGACGGCCGCGTCAACCACGGCTACCACCCGCACACCGCGGTCAACGAAGCGGGGCTAAAGCGTTGCATGGCCGTGTACTACGGCATGATCAGCTTCATGGACGAGTGGATCGGCAAGACGCTGGACAAGCTCGACGAACTCGGGATCGCCGACCAGACCCTCGTCGTCTTCACCTCCGACCACGGCCACTTCATCGGGCACCACGGCCTCTTCGCCAAGGGCCCGTTCCATTACGAAGATTTGATCCGGGTGCCGATGCTTGCCGCGTGGCGTGGCCGAATCCCCGCGGGCCGGACCACGGCGTCGATCCAATCCCTCGTCGACCTTGCCCCGACGCTCCTCGCCGCCGCCGACGTCGAAGTGCCAAGGTCTATGCAAGGCCTGAATGCCCTGCCCGAGTGGACTGACACCGGCCCGGCAACCCGCGACCACGCGCTCGTCGAGAACCGGCACAGCGCGACGCACGCGGTTCACCTGCGCACCGTCGTCACCGATCACCACAAACTCACCGTCTACCGCGGCCGGCCGTGGGGCGAGCTGTTCGACTTGGCCGATGACCCCGGCGAACTCACCAACCGATTTGACGATCCAATCCACGCCGAGACACGTGCCACCATGTTGGAACGCCTTGTCCAGGCCGGCCTTGAACGAGAGTATGCGCCAATGCCTCGACTCTCTACGGCTTAGGCCTCAGTTGTGCTTGATCTGATCCTCAGCAGCAGCCTTGATCCCGCGTGAGTTTGGGGATCGTGCGGGCGCAGTCCTCACCCCGAGTTTTCTCATTACGGGCGGGCGAAAAACCCCGAAAGGATCAGCAGAAACTTGAGACACGGCCGCGCGAGTCTGAACTTCCGACACGCGCTGCTTGCTCTTCCTTGCTCACCAAGTCTAAACCTGTTGCCCGGCCACGTGTTGCGCGTCGCGGAGCGGTGGCGGCAACGCGACGTTGCTTGGCGTCAGATCGCCGAGAAGTTCCAGGAGTTCCGGGAGCGGGCCGGGCTGCAACGCATCATCAATCGCGCCGGCCTTAACCCGTGGCCGGAGCTCTCGCACAACCTCCGCGCCTCCCGCGAAACCGAACGCCCCCAACTCTTCCCCGCCCACGTCGCCGCGGCCTGGTGCGGTCACCCCGCAAAGGTCGCCGCGGACCGCTTCGCCGCGGTGACGAACGGTGTATCTACGGCCCTGGACGTGAGGAATCGGCGGCGCAAGTTCCGGCGTAGCGCCCGCCCGCAAGTTGTCGCACCGAGTTTCCAAGCGCAGAGAAAAACCGCACCGAGACGCAAGGTGTCGCGTAGCGGTGCGGAAAGATGCCCGTGACAGGGGCCGAACACACCGGAAAAACGCCAAAGAAAAGCCCGATTCTTGACATTGACAGCGCAAATTGCAGCGCACCCGACATCGACCGGGCTACTGGCGAAAACACCGCTCATGCCACGCCGACGGTACGCTTCGCTGGTAATGCAGGCGAGATTTCAGAAACCCGGGGACTGAAGCTTTGGTCCATGCCCACACTCCGCTCGTTGGCCAATTCGCCAAATCCAAAGCCGCCGAGGTTCTACGCTCGCCCTCGATGGCCTTAATCGTGGTGGCTATGGGCATGATCTTCTGCTGCGGCGGCGTGGTCGGTTTTCTCCTGACTAGCCAAGTCACTGGCAAGATTTGGTTGGTGCCCGTCGCGTTGGGTGCGGTGCTCCTGCTCGGATTAGTAAGTCGAATCGCCATGAAGCGGTTCGACGCGGTACTCGACGCGACCGTCCGCCGTCGCGTTTCGCTGATTCATGGCGCGACCGCCGAGGTCTACGTCTCTTGCCTACTCCGCGACCAGCTCCCCGACACATGGCACCTCTTCGACAACCTCAAGCTCGACGACCGCAGCGACATCGACCATGTGCTCGTCGGCCCGGGCGGTTTCTTCGTGATCTCGACCAAATCGCAGCGTGGCTGGTTCCGGCTCCCACCGAAAGAAACTCAAGCCACGTTCAACGGTGAGCCCAACGGCTGGGCATCCGACGCCACACGTCAAGCGCTGCGGCTACGAGACCAAGTCGCGGTCGTTGCACCCGACCTACCCGCCCCATGGCTGCAAACCATCGTCGCACTGCCATTCGCTCACATCGACGCCCCGCCGGCGTTGGCTCCAGACGGCACGCGACTGAACCGGGCGCTGCCAAATTGCTCGATACCGGGAGTCGGGACGTGCTGGGTGCTTAACGACGACGACCTGCTCGGCGCTATCGCCCCCTACCCGCTGCCCGTCTCTCGAAAGCTGAATCTGGCCGATGTAGATCGGTGGGCCGCGGCGTTGCAGACGCTGCATGCAAGGCATAGATCAGCATCTGCCGCCTCAGAATCTTACTGAGTCCCGCGTTATCCTCACGTTTTATGACCAAGCGTCAAACGAAATCCCGGGGAAAAACTCCGACGGCCACGGCTTCTACCAGCGTCGCAACGCCCGACACACTCGAAGTTCGCCGCGACGGAAAGGGCAAAATCTGGTCCCACGTCCGCAGCGATTGGCTGGTCGAGACGCCGGAAGAAGCGGTTCGTCAGCAGTACCTCACCATCCTTGTCAACGAGTACGGATTCGCCCTTGACCAGATTGCCGAGGAGGAAAACCTCACGGGTCGCGGTGCCGCGAAAGCCCGGGCGGACTTCGTCGTCTGGCGAACGGCGCAGGACCGCGACGACAAAACCAGCCCGCTCATCATTGTTGAGTGCAAGTCCGACAACGTGACCATCCGGGCCGAGGATTACGACCAGGGCGACCACTACGCCCGCATGGCCAACGCCAAGTTTCTTGTCACACATAACACCCGCGAAACCCGCTATTGGCGCGTCCGTAAGGACAAGATGCCCGGCTATCTCGAAGAGATCGAGAACATCCCCCACGGCGACGCCACCGACAAAGAAATCCAAGTGCTCGTCGATCGTCTCAAGACTTTCAAGGAAGACGAGTTTGCCGACCTGCTCGCCAAGTGTCACAACGTCATCCGCAACCGCGAACACCTCGACCCAGCCGCCGCCTTCGACGAGATCGCCAAGGTTCTCTTTGTCAAGACCCACGTCGAGCGTGACCTAAAGGCCAAACGGCAGCGTCAAAACCGCTTCACCGTCGACTACCTCCGCAACCTTCCCGGTCGCGACCCGCTCAACCTCCTGTTCACCGACACCAAAGACGCTTACCGCACCGATGTCATCTTCGCGGACGACGCCAAGATCAACCTCAAGCCCGCCACCGGCGAAGAGATCGCCCGGCTACTGGAACGCTACAACCTCTCCGACACCAGCGAGGACGTGAAGGGCATCGCCTTCGAGCGCTTCCTCGGCCGGACCTTTCGCGGCGAAATCGGCCAGTTCTTCACCCCCCGCACGATCGTCGAGTTTATGGTTCGCATGATCGAGCCCACCGAACAAGACTCCGTCTGCGACCCCGCCAGCGGCTCAGGCGGGTTCCTCATCCGCTTCTTCGAACTCGTCCGCGAGAAAATCTACGCCGACTCGGATCGGGAGTACCAAGCTTTCCGCGCAAAGCTCGGGGTGACCGACGACAAACCCGCCACGCCCAAGCAGGCCGAAAAACTCCGCAAGAAGCGTGCAGAACTTGCCGCGACCCTCGACCAGACTGTTCCAGGCTCCCGCCTCTGGACCCTCGCCAACCGCCGTATCTACGGCTGCGACGCCAACGACCGCATGGCCCGCACCTCCAAGATGAACATGATCATGCACGGCGACGGGCACGGCGGCGTCCATCACCACAACGGCTTCCTCAACGTCAACGGCATCTTCGAAGAACGCTTCGACATCATCCTCACCAATCCGCCCTTCGGGGCCAACGTCGAACCCACCGACAAAATCAGTGCCGACGACGTCCGCGTTTCTGATACGCAGAAGCAGAAGTACAGCGATGCGTACGGCACACTCTATGACGAGGCACAGGCCCGAGCCGAAGCCACGAAGGGCAAGCCTATCGCGTCGATCTTCGACCTCCCGATGCGGAACGTGAAACAGCCAAAAAGCGATGAGGAGGCCGATCCGGCCGAACGCACCAACTTCAAGGGGCTCGGCAAGGTCAAAACCGAAATCCTCTTCATCGAGCGCTGCCTCAAGCTCCTCAAGCCCGGCGGCCGCATGGGCGTCGTCCTCCCCGAAGGCATCTTCAATAACCCCTCGCTCGACTACGTCCGGCAGTACTGCGAGGACCGAGCGACCATCGACGCCGTCGTGAGCCTGCCCCAGGAAACCTTTAATGCCTCCGGGGCCACCGTGAAGGCGTCTCTTCTCTTCGTGAGTAAGTTCACCGAGGAACAGGCCGCCGAGTTCGCGGCTAAGCGGCAGGCCGCCATCGACGAGATCGACGCGAAGCACCAGCCCGCGATTGACGCGAAGACCGCCGAGATTCAGGCCATGCTCGACGAGATCGATGAACACCTCCAAGCCGCGAAGCCGCCGACGCAAGCCGAGCGGAAGAAGATGGCGCCCAAAGAAATCCGCGACGCCCTCGCCGCGGTGAAAGCCGCCAAGGCCGGGCTGCCGGAATGGAAAGACAAGGCCAAGGCCGCCAAGGCAGAGCTGCGCGACTTCCTGAAGCAGATGGACCGCAAGAAGGCCCAGGAGTCGCGGCAACTGCTCAAGCAACGCTTCGCCTACCCCGTGTTCTTCTACGACGCCGAGCACGTCGGCATCACCGCCACCGGCGAGCAGGACGTGAACGAGCTCTACCCCGACGACGCCCTCGGCTTGCCGGCCGGGATGACCGAAGACGACACGGCCCTCGCCCAGTACCGCCGCTTCCGAGACAACGCCAAGACTTTCTTGCTCGACGCGCAGAACGAAGCGGGAGACGCCGCGTGACGGCCGCGGTGACCGCGAACAATCAGGACGCCGCCGCCATGCCGAAAGCGTTCGCGGTGTGGTTCGAACAACTGGATCGGTGGAGCCTTGGGTCGTTCCGCACGGCACGCTGGCAATGGCCCGCCCACATCATTCAGCCCTTGGGCGAGGCCTTGGATCGCCGCTTGGAACCCGTCGATCGGGAGAAGACCGACCCCGAAGACATCCAGCTCATCACGCTGCACTTCGACGGCTCGATCGCTCGACGGCAAACGAAAGGCACGAAGCCGATCAAGGGCCGGCTCTGGTGGGCCAACCCCGGCGACGTGGTGTATTCCAAGATTGACGTGCGGAACGGTGCGATAGGGATCGTGCCGGACGAACTCGGGCGAGTCTGCGTGACCAGCGAATACCCGGTGTATGCGGTGGATCAAGACAGAACGCTCGCCGAGTACATCAAGCTGGTCTTCCGCACCAAAGTTTTCCGGGGGACGATCAACGGCATGATCAGCGGCGCGAGCGGACGCAAGCGAGTTCAGCCCGAGGCGCTGGAAGACATCGAAATCCCGCTCCCCGATCGGGAGGTGCAGCGGGCGATCGTGGCGGCGTGGACGCGGGCGCAGGCGGAGGTGGCCGACCTCCGCCGCCGGGCCGAGCAGCGCGAAGCCCAGATCGAAACCGACTTCCTCGCCGCCCTCGGCCTGCCCAAACCCAAGCGTGGCAAGCTCCCCAAGTCGTTCGGCATGCACTGGGAAGACGTCAAACGCTGGTCGGTAATATTCAATCAGCACCATCTCTCGGAGATCAAACTCGAAGACGGCAAATACCCTTGCAAGCCGCTTGACACTGCATTGACTGGAATGCAGTACGGTTCAAGCACAAAGGCCAATACAAGCGGCGATGGCGTGGCAATCCTGCGCATGAACAACATCGTTGACGGATCACTACGCTACGCCGACATCAAACATGTCGTTCTTGGAAGTTCCGAGCGAGAATCGCTCGAACTTAATAGAGGCGACATACTCATTAACAGAACAAACAGCAAGGAACTAGTCGGAAAATGCGCCGTCTTTGATTCGAGTGAAAGCTATGTATTCGCGTCTTATCTGATTCGGCTTCGCCTTAATCCATCGCTGGCGAATCCGGAATACATTTCATACTTTATCAATTGCTGCGCAGGCCGCCAACAGATTGATAAGATGAGTCGCCCGATTGGTGGGCAAGCAAATATCAACTCAGAGGAAATACGCAGTATCAGTATTTTGCTGCCACCGCTGCACGATCAACTTGATATTGCGAAAGCAATTACGAATGGCCGAAAGCAAGTCGCGGCGCTCAAACTAGAAGCTGACCACCTCGCCGCCCAAGCCAAGGCCGACGTCGAAGCGATGATCCTCGGCCGCCAACCCGTGGAGATTTGACCGATGCCCGCTTCCGGGACGATTCACCTCGAAGGCCAGTTTGAAAAGGACGTGCTCGGTGCGTTCCGCATCATCCGCGGCTTCGCCAAGCTGCAGGACCTTGCCGCTATCTCGTGCGCGTATCCCCTCGACGACGCAGATGAAGCGGCGACCGGCCAAGTGGTCGGCCACCAACGGGCGCTGGACCCGAAACACGCCGCCGATATCGAACAATACCTCGATCGCGGCCGCGCCCGATTCTTCCCCGAAATCATCCTGTCGATGCGTGCCGAGTTCCACGAAGAGGACCCGCACGTCAAGACCGGCGAGAGCCAGGGAGTTTATCTCGACGACGCTTTGATCAAGCTGGAACGTCGTTGGAGCGGCCCAAACTTCAACACCCACACCATCGACATCAAGCGGCGTGACCTCGAAGCCCTCTTGGCCGAGCGCCGCATCCGACGCATTGACGGGAACCACCGGCTGGAAGCCGCCGCCAATCTCGAAGAAGACGACACGCGGCCGAACAAATATCTCGCCCCGTTCTGCATGGTGCTACTGAATCCGGTGGGTGACGCGGACCACGACTACACCGAATCGGTTTTGTTCCACACGATCAACAGCACGCCGCTCTTGCTGGAGTCCGAACACGCCTTGCGTCTAATTCTCGGGCAAGCACCCGAGTTACGGTCCGCCGATGACGAAGAGTTTGCTGAGCTACCCGCACTGCACCTCACACGACTGCTCCGCGACCGGATCGGCAACATGCCGCCAGACCAGAGAGAGCGATTGGGCCAAACGCCGTGTTCCGCGATGCACGCCATCGCCCAGACGATGCTGGCGCTGGAACCGGAACGAACGGTGACCCTAGACGGGCTTGCGGAATATGTGGATGCGTGGTGCGGCGCGTTGACGGACGTTCTCTCGCAGGTTTCCGTAGATCACCCCCGTTTCTGTGCGACCGCCTATTTTCCCGAACTGGCGTATCGCGTCTGGCAATCCGCGTGTTCCAAGCACCCGCCAGAATCCGCTACGCGTGCGGCCGTGCAGAAGCTCGGAGCCATCGCGGATTGGCTTGGCAGAGATGGCCTGTACAAGATTCAGGCTAAACGCTCTCTGGCCGGCCAGATCCTCGAAATCCACGACAAGATCGAGGAGCGCGTTCCCAAACGGGTGTTCCTCGTTCGTTGGTACCCAACGGCCGCAGACGGTGAGGAGAAAAGAAAAAGCGATTTACGCTTGGGAATGATCAATCGCCTACTCGACGATCTCAAAGTGGAGGGGATCAACCTTACGCTGGACGATCCGGGAACGGAAGAAGGAGCCACGTTTGGAATCCGCAAAGAAATGTACGACGCACTTGCAGAGAACGACATTATTTTGGTCGATCTCAGCGGAGTGCGACCCAATGCTTGTGTTGAGGCCGGCTTTGCCCTGCGGCATCGAGGACAGGAACGCCTCTTATTCATGTTCCAAGAGACCGGTGCGACACCCAACAACCGAGCCTTTACGAGTCCTCCTTTTGACCTGACCGATTTTCGATACGAACAGATTAATGATGCCGCCGAGATTCCGGGAAAGCTGAAGGGGCACATCAAAGCGATCATCTCAGCCCACGAAAGCGGCATCGTGGATTGAACGGGCTGACAAAAAAACGGTATGCGGTCGGACCGACTGATCTCAGTCTTCAACGAAGAAATCCGAGTCCAGCCGTTTGACCTCGTAGGTATTCACCGTCGTAACGCCGACGCCGAAATCGATCATGTAGTCGGCCAAGGTCTGGCCATCGATCAGGACGACCTTGGTGTCGATGTGCTGGACGTACTGCTCGGCCGTACTCGCAAAGGCCGAAGTGGTGATGAAGATGCCCTTGCGGGCCCGGAAGCCCTGCAACGCGCCGACGAAGGCTTGGACCTCCGGCCGGCCGACGTTACCGTCGCGGTAGCGCTTGGCCTGTAGATAGATAGTGTCCAGGCCCAGGCGGTCTTCCTTAATGATGCCGTCGACGCCGCCGTCGCCGGAGCGGCCCAGCGCCTGCCCCGCGTCGCGGAGCGTGCCGCCGTAACCCATCCGGACAATCACGCGGACCACGAGCTGTTCAAAGAACGTCGGCGACATGTCTTTGACCGCGGTCAGAATCTCGTCGGCGAGCGCGGATCGGATTTCGTCGTTCGCGGCGTCCATCCGCTCTTCCGGGGATTCGGTGGAGTTCGCCACGGGCACCGTCGAGGTCTCGCCGGCGTCTTGCTCACGCTGTTTCTGGTTGCGAGCGGATGCGGCCCGCCAATTCTGGTGCCACGCCGGGATGTGTTCCCGAAAAAACACTTCGTCGAGCAGCGGCGGATCATCGGCGAGGATGCTTAGGCCGGCATCTGTGATCCGAAACCACCCGCGCTTCGGCTTCTCCAGCAGCTCGGCCTTGACCAAGTGCGAGACCGCCCAATTCGTGCGGTTCCGATAGCGGCGGCGTCCGCTGGGGATCGTCTCGCGGCGGTCAGTTTCACTGAGCCCGAGCGTGTCGGCGACCGTTTCCGCCGCGTCGGCAGTGCGATGCACCTCGCCATCGCTCGCGAGCTCTAGCAGCGGTTTCGCCATTACCGGCCAAGGAGGACACGCCATTTCATAATCGTAGGAATCCTGCCGAACGGGCACAAACTACAAGCAAGCCCATCAAGCTCGCGTTTTCCGTGACGTGATTGAGGCAAAATCACGAGGCTAATCTTTCCAAGCCAAACTCTGCCGCAGACTACCTTTCCCAAAAAATATGCGCACACTGCGTTTAATAGCCCTATCGCCAGGGTCCTTTCGATAGACATAAATGAACGGTGGGCGGCTGTACCGCACTTGTCACGAAAAAATCGCCTGGTAGACTAGTCACCAATGTATAGTTGAGAATATCAGGCAATCTGCCGCAACAACTGAGAATGTTATGACCGACTCCGCGATTGATGGACAAACTGTGCCGTGCCCGACCGCCATCCGGAAGGATTTGGCGGGGAAGCTGATTTCGGTAGTTGACGCGCTCACCAAGCTACTGATCAATGAGGACTACTGGGACTACAACCACCGTGAAGAGGTCAAACGAGCCGTAGATTCTCGAGTTGATCTAGCGCTCGGGTTCGTCGACGAACTCATCGAATCTGGTGAGTTCAGCCACTACTGCCCGACAGGACCAAAGTACCTTGCCGATCTCAAGACTGCCGTCGAGAGCTGCCGCGCTGGATGGAAGCACGCGTTTGAGTCAGCTCCGGCTCGGGTTGATCGGGAGTTGGAGCCGCTGAGTGATCTGGCGGAGCTACTGTATGACGCCGAGGTCCCAGATCCGCTCCACCCGTACCTACTGAGGGCGAGGCGCGAGTTAAACCGAACGTGCTTTGCAGCTTACGCTGTGCTCTGGGAATCTCGAGCATGTCGATTCGAGAGCGATGAACTCATCGATCAGATGACAACGCTGGGCTACAAGTGCTCAAGAGAGCATTTTCGATCTCGGGTCATCCCTGAAATCAAGAAGTTTGGCGTGATCAATCACCGGCCGGGCTACGGGCTATCTCCCGAAGTCCTGTGTCTGCTATCCAACGCCAAACCAACCTGAGATTGCAGTTCTGCAGGCTGCGTACAGAAGCCACGTACGAAACTACGGTGACGCATTAACTGAAGCGCTACATCCGCGCTACATTCGCGCCACACCAATCTTGCATACAAACCAAGAGCTGGAAGTGAATATTTCTCCCCATGGAGAAGTACTCACCCCGGTCCAGATCGATGTGCGGGATGCGGCAGCCGGCCATGGCATCCTCCGCCACCTGCGTTCAGAAGAGTCGTGACGGCGACGACTTGCTCGGTAGGGATGCCAATCGCAAGATTCTCTTGAATCACGCGGAAGCGGCTGAAGCGCTCGGTGTGTCAGAAAACACCCTCAGAAAATGGCGGAATGAGCCCAGCCTCGAGTTGCCATTTCTCCGAAGCGGGTCACGAGTCTTATACCCCGAAGAATCACTCCGTCACTGGGTCGACACTCTCGCGAAAGCGAGGGCGTCGGTATGAGGCGAGTACACCGAAATTTCAGCCAGCTCTACTACTTCGACAAGCTCGTCTTCCTGAGCCACCGTTTCCCATTGGCCGACGAGCGGGCGAAGCTACAAGACCAATGCCACAAATCAGTATCCGTGAGGCGCAGCCGAGACGGTGTGCAACGAGCCCAAGTCACGTTGAACCAACCGTCGCATCAAGCCCTTCGGACAGTCGCGGGATGGCTGGCGGCCAAGATCATCCTGGTCGAGATCGCTATGGACGTGATCACTCCAGACGAAGCTACGGCCGAGCGGTTTAGAGAGTGGGCGATCCGACGCCTATGGCATCAACGGAAGCCCAAGGGGACTCACGCCTGGTTACACAGAAGCACCTACTACTCCGTCCACGCAGCGGGACGCCGATCTCAGTGGTGCGTTTACGCAGATCGGCCTTGTCGATGGGGCGGTCAACCTTGCTTACATATCGAACTCAAGTTGACCTGCGCAAGGGCCGTGAGATCAGATGTAGCTGACAACACCAAGATTGCCGACACCAACCCTGCGGAGATTCTTCGGGAAAGAATGAGGTTCGAAGAGATCGATGACCTCGCGTTTTCGCGAGCGGTTCGAAACGCGGGCCTAGCAAATTCGCCAAAAGAAGTTGACGCGGAAGTCAAAAGGTTGAAGCATCACGCTCGACTCGTGACGAACGAGCTGAGTGACGCCCAAGCACTTCGATGCTGGGAAAAACGCCCCAAGTGGTTACGACCTGATCGGGTTTGCAAACTCGTTACACCCGAATGGGACGAACGTGTCACGAGTACCAAGTTCCCAAGCACGGCGATATGACAAGGGCGCACCAATACCAATCCGGGCATGCTCCGCTAAGCAATCTCTACTGGTAATACTACCGAGACTTCACATGGCATCTTTGATCCGTGACAGCAACAACAGATTCCGTGTTTCCTTCACCTGCAACTTTTGCAGCAGACGCTGCACGATCTACACCGGCAAGATGACTAAGCGGGACGGCGAGTTTTTGCGCCGTCAGGTTGAGTTACTCGCGGCAAGTAGAACCGCCGGCGTCGGCCCCGCGCCCGAAACCGTGCAGTGGCTGGACAGAGTCGGAGACGACCTGCGAAACAAACTTGCCCGCCACGGGCTCTGCTCCGCGCGGATCAACTCAGACCTCGGGACGTTCCTGGACACGCTGATCGAGCAGAACCAGTCGGCGAAGCATTGGACTAAGACCAACATGAAGCAGGCCGTCGGCTACCTCGTCGAGTTCTTCGGCAATGAGATGCCGCTGAGAGCGATTGATACCGCCGCGGCGGATCGGTGGCTGGCACACATGCAGGGTCGCGACTTGGCCGTGAGCACGATTCGCCGGGCTACCGGGCGGGCGAGCCAATATTTCGGAGCTGCCCAAGACCGCAGGCTTATCAGGGAAAACCCTTTTAAGCATCTCCCTAAACATGTGCCGCCAAATCGGGAACGAGATCATTTCGTGAGCCATCAGGACACCCAAAAGGTGCTCGATGCCTGCCCAAATGCCCTGTGGCGCTGTCTCGTGGCGTTGTGCCGTTACGGAGGGCTGCGATGCCCCTCGGAAACGATCGCCTTACGCTGGACAGACGTCAATTGGGCGCAATCGCGGTTCACCGTCCGCAGCAGCAAGACCGAGCACCACGCCGGCGGGGCCGAAAGATCGGTACCCCTCTTTCCTGAGCTGCTTCCGCACTTCCGCGAGCTGTTTGAGCAGGCCGAAGAAGGCGCGGTGTACGTCATGTCCGAGCGTCGCAGCGCGAGCGCGAACTTCCGCACCCAGCTCCACCGCATCATCCGCCGGGCCGGGTTGCAACCTTGGCCGAAAGTATTTCAGAACCTACGTGCGTCGCGAGCGACTGAGTTGGCGGACGAATTTCCCAGTCAAGTTGCCGCGGCATGGCTTGGTCACAGCGAAAAAATCGCCGACGCAAACTATCGACAGGTCACTGAGGATCATTTCGCACGGGCCGCCGGGCTCAGCTCCGCGGCCCTGACGGCCGTCTGACACGGATCGCTTCCAAGATGGTCAATCACCGCTTCGACGTGCTCCTAGCTGGCTCAGCATTACTCGTGCGGTAGCGGGCTTGATGCTGAGTACCGCTGATACAATGCGGTCTACATCCCGACTTGACCCGCGCGGCGCGGGTCGACTCTGTCGTTCCGAACTTCCACACTCATCCCGCTTCGGCGGGAAACGACGCCCAGAGTCCAACACGCCGCCGGCGCTCGCCACCCTAACGGGGTTGGTGTGCCCGGCGGACTTGCTGGGCTAAAGGGCTGTGGAAGGCCCGGAACGAAGGTGAGTCCGTCGGACCCACGAACCCCGTTTCGGGAGGCTTGCTCTTGTCGACTCAGCAGCGTCAACGTCATTGTTCCACATGTGATTCCGACACTCTGCATGCAAGAGAAGTATTTGGCGGGGGCATGGGCTGCTTACTGACGTTCATCACCTGTGGGCTGTTTCTCCCGGTTTGGATTCTGGTTCGCGTGCTCCAGATGGGAAAACCGTGGCGATGTCAATCTTGCGGACACGGGCGGCTAACTTGATACACCGCCGAGATGCCTATTACCACATGACGCCAACTTCCGACAGACCACTTACAGTCGGCCCACGCATGTGATGGTCACCCATCTCGCGTTATGTCGACATGAGACCCGAGGAATGATGTCGACGAACATGGCCACTCTGAATAACCTAGACATTTAGATCACACCGCCTCGGGATAACCCGGTAAACCTGAGCGCGAGAACGGTTTTAAGTTAGCCTAACGCACACTATCGTCGGAGTGGAAGGACCGCCCGATTGAATGCAAGCCGTCGAACCAAATTCTTTCCAATCATCAATAGATACTGCCATGGGACTTCGATTCGATCTGAGTTGGGCTAACTGGGTCGCGCATCTCACCGACCGCGACATACCTCTACCGTCTCTCGGAGACAACTGGCTAGAAGTCGAAGCCGTCAGGCATATGCTCAGACAGATTCGTGACGGTTTCTATTCGTCAAAATCGATTGAACGCCAATTTATCGAGGTTGTAGACATCGTAGAATCGCGGTTGAGGGAGCGACTCACACCAGACGTCGTTAAACCACTACGTGCCCTTCTGTCCCTACGCCCGTGGACTGCCCTGATCGTCCCATCAGGGGTAAATCGCGATCTTGACTTCGAACTATGCTCAGAACAATTCCTGCGGAATCTTGTTGAAGTACGTCCAGACGATCCGGGGTTGATTCTTCAGCTTCGTGACCCGCCCGACGAACAGCTTGAACTAACGAATGTATTCCCCGCATTTCGAACTGCGTTAGCAAAATCCGCCGTTTGGCCTGGTCTCCTGATCTGGAAGTCGCCAAGAAACTCGATTTTTCTTCCCTTCTCATGTTCAGACCGTCATGAAATTTCCCGCCAAGCCAAGTGGGTCTTCTCGCACTTGGCCGTATCAGTAACGGCTGATTTGGAGCTACTCGAACAACGCTTTTTTGATGAGTTTCGGAGATCTCGCGACCGTACCAGTTCAATCGTAAACATGGTACACATGAGTGACTTGCATATCGGATCAACAGAGGCTTACAGAAGATTGCCACGTGTGGAGCAGTTTGTTTGGACAGTTGCCAGTGAATCGGGCTGCGTTGGCGAAATAATCCCGATTGTGTCCGGTGACCTGATCGACACGCCCAACAGGGATTACCACGATCAAGCGAGAGGATTCCTGAACACCGTTTCGAATCTCTGTGGGCGGCCCCCCATACTCGTCCTTGGAAACCACGACGTAAGGAAGTCTGGGATTGCCAGCGAGGATCTCCGAATCGCAATTGGCTTCCCCACTACAAATGTGGTTTGGGAAGAATCCGCAAAACTCGGCTTTGTCTGCTTTAACTCGGTAGCTGGCGGTTCACTCGCACGCGGCCGAATCGGCGAAAGGCAGTTCACGGACTTGGGTAATGAACTTGATGCGCGGGATGACATATCCGACTTCACATTGCTTGGCGTTCTGCACCACCACCCACTGCCTGTTGAAATACCGGATTGGTATGCGCGGCGGTTCTACGAGAGATTCTTCGGAGATCGCTTCGAAGAGACTTTGGTGCTTGAAGATGCAGACGACTTCATCCGGTTCGCTGAGTCTCGAAGGTTTGGTGCTATTCTTCACGGGCACAAGCACATTCCAAGAATTTCAACCACGGAAAGTGGCCGAATTCCTGTCTTCGGCTGTGGCAGCTCGGTTGGCAAAGTGACTACTCAGGATCGGAAGCCTTATCTTTCGATCAACGTAATAAGTTTCGAGCCTGACTCCAAGAGAATCACATGCCGCCTTCTCGCCGAACGAATGCCAGGAGCTGGCTTGTTTGAGGATGCTCGCCACGAGATCGTGCACCTAGGCGGACGGCCAAGAATCGACTAGGAAAACTCGGTGGAACTTACCGGCCCGCCCCTCTGCTCAGGAAGGGGAATGGCATTCAGATGTCGTGGTCACTCATCGTTCCTCTTGGATGCGATAGGATCATCAGTGCCCACAAGGTTCGAAATGGTCATCTTTCCGGGCTTAACATCATAAATCTGCAGGGCGTGGTAGACCGCCTCTTCTGTCATGTGGCAGAGTCTAAACGCGACATCTAGTCGATCCATGATCGAGCCATTGAGTAGGCGGACACGTTCAACGTGGACGGGATGCAGCTCGACGCCGTCAACGTGAAGCTTAGCGCTGCCGCGCAACACTTGCACTGCCCGGTTTCTCTCATCTAGCAAGCTGACGACTCGCTCCGATGCGTCGTTCAGGGCCTCCGCAAGAGAGAGGAGTTTCAAATCTACGCGCTCGGAGGCAAGAAACGCCAAGGCATCGACGTTGAAGTGAGGAACCTTGGTTGAGCCGGCAGTATCGTAAAACTCATGGCTTGGCTGCGCGGGATTTAGATACGATCGCATCAACTCTCGTACCGCCATGAGATGTATTCGAATTTGGCCATGCTGAAGCTGGGCGATGAGCAAGCGGCCGCTATTCTGCTTTCTTTGCGATCGAGACGACATGTATGCCTGGGTGACAGAAGCAACAATACCGCCCAGCAATGTCGCTACAGCCGCAAAAACAACTTCAAACTTCATAGTTCACTCGATTCAATGAAACTTGCCACTCGGCACGGCCTTTCCCAACTGCCGGAGCTGGCCACATCACGCCGACAACGGTACTGCGTCGGTCTGCTTAGGCTTGCCCCCCTTGAAAAGTTGCGTCCCAACTCAGTGTGGGGAATGCCGCAAAAGTCGACAGCGCAAGAAGCAGCGCACCACCTACACGCAGGGCCACTCATCGGAACTCAGAATCCCCTGTGAGACGCTCAGAACCGCTTCCAGACTCACCGAAGATCAACCGAATGCCCGTGACAGGATTCGAACCTGTACTCCCTTGCGGGAACCGCCACCTGAAGACGGCGCGTCTGCCAGTTCCGCCACACGGGCTGTGGAGCGAATCGGAGAGGATAGCCGGTCGGCCCGGCGAGGCAAATCGGTCACCCGGGCGTTACGGATGCGTCAACGGCTCGCGAAAAACCGCCGACCCGCGGGATATCCCCCGTTGGCGGCGACGGCGCATTCCGCCATGGTGATACGCCCACCGCGGACCGGCTTCCGGCCGCCGCGGCCCCGTTCACGTTTCGGGGGGTCGCCCGTCGAAGAGGAGGTCTGCATCATGGGTCGGTCTTCTTGGGGTAGTCGTTTTGCGTTGGCGTGGTTGTTGTTGGCCGGCTCCGTCGTCGCCACCGCGCAACCCGAGCCGTTCCGACTGGATTACTCGGTCGACATCGGCAGTGACCTGGACTTGGCCGACCCGCTCACCCCGGCCAACAACACCGCCGACGCCGGCGACGTCTACCTGGAACCCGACGGCCCGTTCGGCGGGCTGATCAAAGACGACACCGGCTTCCCGCTGGAAGGCTTCCCGCTCGCGGGTGACGTGATGGGCTTCGAGACCGGGACGTTCGCGCAGCAACCGGTCTCGCCGGCCCCGGTCGCCGTCCCGACCTTCACCGTCGGCGGCGCCGCCGCGTCGGACGTGCCGGTTACCCCGTCGCTGGTCCGGCTGAACTACAACAACGCCTTCGACCTCGACGCTAGCGACCAACTCCAGTATGCGGTCCCGCACTACCGGGAGGAAGACGGCCAGTTGGTCCCCGGCTTCACCCGGCCGCTGATCCTCGACTTCGACCGGGAACGCCAGGCCCAGGTCGGCATCACGTTCGAGCCCCAGGCGCTGCTGCTGTCGTTCGACGACGACTCCGCCCCGGGCTGGTACCTCACCGCCGACAGCGTGCCGACCACCTCGCCCCCGCACCACGGCGACGCGGTGCGCCGTGACGAAGTCGTCGGCTCCAGCGGCGACCTGCTCGGCGGGTACGGCACGCCGGGCGGCGTCCGCGACGAAGCGGCGCTGGGCCTGGGCGCAAACCCGCCCACGTTTCAGCAGCAAGCAAGCCGGTTCGACGACGACGTCGACGCGCTGGACACCCAGCGGCACCCGCTGCACTACTTCAGCGTCGACCACGAGGCGAACTATTCCGGCTACCTCGGCGGCCCGTTCGCGTCCGACCCCGGGAGCATCTACGTCACCGACCTGGCCACCCCCGGACCCAACCAGCTCAAGGTCCTCGACGACGAGCTGAACTTCGGCGTGCCCATGGACACCGACATCGACGCCTTCGAGTTCGCGTCGGTCAGCCTGGAGACGTTCTTCGAGCTGTTCGAGTACGACCCGTTCCCCGCCGGCGACGTCGCGGGCGACATCCTGATCGGCCTGTTCAGCGTCGACCAGAACGACCCGGACAACGACGAACGCGGCGGCCCCGGCGTCGGGGTCAACGACCTGCACGGCGATGAGAGCGGCGGGCTGATGCCCGGCGTCGTCTACGCCAGCGACCTCGTCGCCTCCTTCACCGGCAGCCGGCCCGTGCCCGTCGCCCGCTACGAAGGCGAAGACGTCGACGCCCTCACCGTCCTCGCGGAATCGCTCGGCAAGGTGATCTGTGGCGACTACAACGGCAGCGGCCAGGTCGAACAGGGCGACCTCGACCTCGTGCTACAGAACTGGGGCACCGGCACCTTCACGGGCGACCCGGCCGCGCTGCCCGGCGGCGCCTTCGACGGCACCGTCGACCAGAACGAGCTCGACAAGGTCCTCCAGAACTGGGGCGCAACCTCGGCCCCGTCGCTCGACGCCGCTCTGGTCCCCGAACCCGGAATGTTTGGTGTGTTAGCGCTCTGCGGTCTGGCGACACGACGCCGTCGAACGGCCTGAGAGTGCAAGCGACAACTCAGAGCGTCTGCACCGTCAGGTTCGTGTTGCTGTACACACACAGCTCCCCCGCGATGCCCATCGCGTCGCGGCACACCGCCTCGGCATCCATCTCGGTGTGCCGCAGCAACGCCCGGGCCGCGGCGGTGGCGTAGTTCCCGCCCGAGCCGATCGCCAGCGCCTGGCCGCCGGGCACGACTTCCGAGGGCTCGATCACGTCGCCCGTGCCGGACACGAGCAGCGTCGCCGACGCGTCCGCCACCGCCAGCAAGGATTCCAGCCGGCGCAACATCCGGTCCGTCCGCCAGAGCTTAGCGAGCTCGACCGCGGCCTTTTTCACGTTGCCGGGCGACTGCTTGAGCTTTTCCTCGAAGCGCTCGAGCAGCGCGAACGCGTCCGCCGCCGCCCCGGCAAACCCGACCAACACGCCCCGGCCGTCCGCGCCGACCCCGTCGAGCTTCCGCACCTTCACGGCGTCGGCCTTGGCGACCACGTCTCCCATGGTGACCTGCCCGTCCCCCGCCATCGCCACGCCGTCCCCCCGCCGCACGCAGAGCACGGTCGTGGAACGGATGCGGGGGCGCGGCGGTTGTTCGTTGCGTGACGGCATAGCGGGATCGTATCGCTATGCGAGATCGGGAAGATGTAGAACACCTAAAAATCAAGAAAGCACGAATCGCCTCGCAGTTTGAGCTGCCCTCGTGTTCGAGGCCTGATTTTCCCGATCTTCTCGATTTTCCTGATCTTCTCGATCTGCCGACCGCTAGCCTGCCCCCTTGCCCGACGAAACACCGCCAACTTCAGACACGCTTGTTCCCCACGGCCACACCCCCGTGCTGCCGGACGCGGTGCTCGACTTGTTCGACCCGCAACCCGGCCAAGTCTGTTTCGACGCAACCCTCGGCCGCGGCGGGCACGCGGCATTGCTCATCCCGAAGCTTGGACCCGGCGGAACCTACATCGCCACCGACCTCGACGCCGGGAACCTCGACTACGCCCGGCAACGCCTCGCGACCCTCGCCGACCGACACGGCGTCACGCTTCACCTGAACCACGGCTCGTTCGCCGACGCGGCGGCGATCCTGAAACCGCTCGAACTCGCCGGTGTTGACCTGTTGCTTGCCGACCTCGGCTTCGCGTCCAACCAGGTCGACGACGCCGAGCGCGGGTTGTCGTTCATGCGCGACGGGCCGTTGGACATGCGGCTGGACCCGGCGGACGACGCCCGCCCCACCGCCGCCGAGCTGGTCAACACGCTCCCGCAGGACGAGTTGGCGGACCTGATCTACGCGTTCGGCGAGGAGCGCCTGTCCCGCCGGATCGCCCGAAAGATTGTCGAATCCCGCCGGGCCGAACCGATCCAAACCACGGGTCGGCTCGCGCACATCGTGCGCCCCTGTTACCCCCGGCCCCGGCCGAGGAAGGGGCAGCGCGGGCCGGCGCGGCACCCCGTTGATCCCGCGACGCGGACGTTCCAAGCGCTGCGGATCGCGGTGAACGGCGAGCTGGAGGCGCTCGACACGCTGCTTGCCGAGTTGCCGGGGCTGCTGAACCCGGGCGGCCGGGCCGGCGTGATCAGTTTTCACTCCCTAGAGGACCGCCGGGTCAAGCACGCCTTCCTCCAGCTGCAGCAGGACGGCATCGGCGAACGCCTGACCCGCAAGCCGATCACCGCCGACGACGACGAGGCCGCCGCCAACCCTCGGGCCCGCTCGGCCAAGCTCCGCGGGTTCCGCAAAGCCGACTAAATCCCGCTTAACCCCGGCCAAAACGCTACGATCCGCACCGCGACGGAACGCCAACGACCTCCAAGACCATCCCCCTCACGGACGAACGGGCACATGGCACGCGAAACCAAAGTCGGCTTGCTCATCGGGCTGGGCGTCATCCTGCTCGTGGGCATCATCATCTCCGATCACCTCGGCTCGGCCCGGCTTCAGTCCGCCGAGGCCGGCATGACCGACTTCGCCCCCCAGGCCCAGGACGGCATCCACCCCACCCCGCCGCCCCCGGCCCAAGCCGTGGCTGACGAACCGGGCGACGAAGCGTCCGATCGCGATGCGCTCAAACCGACGCCGCGCTCGACGCCGCAGCTCATCGACTCGCACCGCTTCTCCGAGCCCCGGCTCGCCCCGCCGGACCAGCGCCAACCCGAGACGCAGTCCGCCGACGCGGTGAAGCTCGCCGACCTCCCCGCCCCGCCGACCGCGTGGCGCTCGATCGCGCCGCTGCCCGACGACCCGAGCACCAACGCCGGCCGGCTCGCCGACGACGCGCTGTCCAACGCCGGCGGCACGCCCCTCCCGACACCGTCGCTCGACCCCGCCGACCTGCCCGCCACCGCGCCGCTTGAAGCCACGGCCGACGCCACCGCCGCACCCGTCCCCGCGCCGCACCGCCGCGCCGGCGCCGAACTCATCCACTACGTCGAGGCCGACGACAGCCTCGCCGAACTCGCCAACCGCTATTACGGCGACTCCGCCTACCAGGGCTCGATCGCCGCGGTCAACCGCGGCGCGCTCGCCCCCGACGGCACGCTTATCGCCGGCACCCGGCTGATCATCCCCAACCGCGCCGGCCACGTAGAGCTGCAAGCCGACGCCAACAACGCCCGCGTCGGCCTGCTCGACACCGGGATGTTCGAGGCCGTCCCCGGCATCAACGCCCGCGGCGAAGCGCCGTCCACGGTCCTGCCCGTCACCGCCGCCGCCCAGCGCGAGACGTCTCGGCCCGCCACGGTCGAGGTCATGCCCGGCGACTCGCTGTCCAAACTCGCCGAGCGCCACCTCGGCAGCAGCGCCCGCTACCTCGAGCTCTACGAAGCGAACCAAGACCAACTCAGCAGCCCGGACGTCGTCGTCGTCGGCATGCAGCTCAAACTCCCCCCCACCGCCAGCGCGACAGCCCAGGCCGCGGCCGAGCAGCGCAACGCCGAAGCCACGGTTCAGACCGAACAACCCGCCCCGCCCGCCCGCGCCGCCGTCAAGACCTACACCGTCGAGGCCGGCGACAACCTCTCGAAGATCGCCGAGAAGGCCTTGGGCGACCGCAACCGCTGGCGCGAGCTCTACGACGCCAACCGCGACCGCCTCGACTCCCCCGACAAGGTCGTGGTGGGGCAGGAGCTGCGGCTGCCGAGCTGAAGCAGATCAGGAAGATCAAGAACATCCGAAAATCCAGGAAACCAAGGCATTCACGCGGCGATTGCCGGCTGCCCGATTTTCTTGATGTTCCTGCCGTGACGGATGTTCTCGATCCCGCGCCCCCCATGCTCCCTCGCCTGCTCGTCACCCTCGCCGCCCTCAGCGTCATCGGCAGCGCCCTGCTCGAGCTGCGCCGCCAACGCGTCGAGCTGCTGCACGACATGGCCGACCTGCACCTCGAGGTCGACCGCCAACGCAAAGCCACCTGGGACACGCAGTACCGCATCGTCGAGGCCACCAGCCCGCCCCGCCTGCTCGCCGCGCTCGACCGGCTCGGCGTCGAGACCCGGCCCGTGCCGGGCACCGCCGCGACGCCGACCCCGATGCCGCCCGTGCCGACGCCGGTGTTGG
>JANQPR010000019.1 GCA_028285385.1 Phycisphaera sp. | reverse complement strand
TGGTTGCGGATCAGGACGGCGATGGGCGTGCCGGTGGTCCGGCCCTCGAAGACGCCGGAGAGGATCTCCGGGGCGTCGTCTTCCTTGCGGGGCGTCGTGATGCGGGACTGCCCGGGCTTGCGGCGCTGCAGGTCAGGAACCAGGTCTTCCGTGGAGAGGTCCATTCCGGGGGGGCAGCCATCGACGATGCAGAGATTCCCCGGGCCGTGTGATTCACCGGCGGTGGTGACGCGGAACAGGTTGCCGAAAGAGGAGCCGGGCATTTCAAAGTGCGAAGGTCGAAGCGCGGAGTTCGAAGTCAGGCATTACCGCCCTCCGTGATATCACAGCCGAGCGGCCAGGGGAGCATCGGCAGGCAGATCACGCGACAAAGTATCGCAGTGCCGGGTACTTCGCACTTCGGACTCCGACCTTCGCACTTCCGCTCACGGCGTGTCGCTGGGCGTGACCCGCTTCACCGCGGCCTGGGCGGCGCGGGCGACGACGACGTCGCGGGTCAAGGCCCGGGTCTTGAGCAGCAGCAGGGCGGTCTCGAGTTGCGGATCGAGGCCAAGCTCGAGAAGGGCGGACGCCTCGATCCCCTCGACGACCACCTTCTCGGCGGCGTCCTCATCGTCGGGGTCCACGGGTTCCAGCCCGGCGAGGCGGACGGCGGGGTTGTCGGACCGGAGCCGGAGCTGCCCGGCGTTGTTGCGGATGACGTCCAACTCCTGTCGCAGGTCGAGCGCCCAGACGACGAGTTGGTTCGACGGCTCGACCACGAGGTCGGGCGTGATGCCCCAGTCGTTGGCGTCGTCGGTGCGGTGGATGATCGCGCCGTTGGGGAGCTGGTAGTACTCGGTGGTGACCTTGAGCCCCCAGACCGGTCGGCGGGGCGGGGCGGGGTGCCAGAAGACGTTCTGGACCGAGCCCTTGCCGAAGCTGCGGGTGCCGACGACGGCGGCGCGTTCGTGGTCCTGGAGTACGCCGGCGACGATCTCAGACGCCGACGCCGAGCCACGGTTGATGAGCACGACGAGGTCGAGGTCGCGGAGGGTACGCCCCGACTGGGCGCGCCAGAAGTTGTTGCGTTGGCCTTCCTGATCGACGGTGTAGAGCAGGTCGCCGCCGTCGACGAAGCGGTTGACGACTTCGATGGCCGAGGTGAGCAGGCCGCCGGGGTTGAACCGCAGGTCGAGGACGACGCCGTTGAGCGGGCCGGCTTCGCGGAGGTCGCGGATGGCGTCGTTGAGGCCGTCGATGGTCTGCGGCATGAACTGGGTCAGTCGGACGTAGCCGATGCCGGCGTCGCGGTCGAGCCAGTAGTCCCAGCCGCCGTCGGCGGTGTGGGCCCAGCCCTTGACCGACTCGATCCCGATGCGGCGGCGCTCGACGGGGATCTCGATGATCTCGGCGACGCCTTCGCGGCGGATGCCCAGCGTGACCCGCGTGCCCTCGGGCCCGGTGATCTCGCGGACGGCCTTGGACAGCGACCACGGCGAGGCGCTGCGCCCGTCGACGGTGGCGATCACGTCGCCGGCGAGGACGCCCGCCTCATACGCCGGCGTCCCGGGCAGCGGGCTGACGACGACGATGCGGTTGTCGACGCGTTGGATCTGGATGCCGACGCCCGGGAAGTTGCCGGAGGTCGACCGTCGGAGGTGGTCGATGTCCTCGGGCCAGTACATGGAGCTGAAGTCGTCGAGTTCGCCGAGCGCGCCCTCGGTCAGTTCGTAGGCGACGACGCGTTCGGGCAGGCGGAGCGTCCGCTGGTTGGCGGCGAAGACGCGGTCGATGAGCGACGCGGTCTCGTGCTTGCCCAGCGCGTCGGAGCGGGTGTTGATCTCCTGGCGGATACGGACCAGCTCCGCCCGGAACTCCGACGACGCGGCGGGGTCGTTCAGCGACGGGAACGTCTCGCCGACGCCCTCGGCGGTGTCGAGCAGCACGAGCATGGCTTCGACGGCACCGGTGATCAGCGGGTCGAAGTCGTGGTTGCCGATGTGCGACCGCTTGGCCTGTTCCATCACCCGGCGGACCACGTCGCCGCCCTCGGGGATGCCGGAGAGGCGGGTGCGCCAGTCGTCGCGTTCGAGCTCGCCGGGGTCGTCGTTGGGCTTGCCGAGGCGCTCGTTGCGTTCGCGGACCTTGCGGTCGAGGTAAGCGGGGTTGTAGACGTTCAGCGCCCGGATGTGTCGGCCGATCCGGCGGACGTCGTCGAGGTACTTGCGGTCGTCCTCGAAGAGCAGGTCGAGCTTGCTGTAGCGCAGCGACGCCTCGAGCCAGTCGCGGTCGACTTCGGCCTGCTTGGCGGCGATCTCCATTTTCTTGACGAGCTTCTTGACGAACGGGTCGTGCAGGAAGACCTCTGGCTCTTCGCTGAGCGAGTGCGCCTCGATGACCGACACGATCGCCTCGTCGAGGTCCTCTTCCTCTTCGAGCAGCCGACGCGCTTCGGCCATCGCCGCGTCGAAGTCGGCCCGGCGTTGAGCCTTCCGCGCCGCGGCGTTGTCGCGGTAGCGTTCGAGGTCGTCGATCAACCCGAGGTCCCGCGCCTCGGCGCTCGCGAGCGTGTCGCTGCGGATGCTGACGAGCAGGTCGTCAAAGCGGCCGGCGTGGGCGAGCTCCGCGAAGCGGGGCAGCGTCTTGAGGCCGGGCAGGGCGGTGGGGTTGGCGAAGGCGGTCGCGGCATCCGCGGTTTGGTCCGCATCGGCCGGCGCCGCAGTGGTTGCCGAATGCCCTGCCGCTTCGACGGCAGAGGCGGCTTCGTGCCCGTTCGTGTCGCCGCGAGCCTCGTTGTTCGGCTCGGCTTCGGGTGAGTTGTTGTTCGCTTCGTCGTCGTCCGCTTGGCTGGAGTCCGCCGGGAACAGGTGGTCCGCGTCGCGGGTCGGCTCGATGAACGTGACGCCCTGGTCGGCGTCGGACTGGGCGTTGATGTCTTCGGCAGCCGCGTCGCCTTGAGCCGCTGATACGGGCGAGAAACACAACAGCCCCAGCGTGAGGGCCGTGGCTGGAAGTAGCCGCAGCGGGTTGCGGAACGGTTCGGCCGTCACGTCCGATGGGTTCAAGGGCAAGGCTCCCACATCCGGTTCACTACGCCCGCCGCCGTCAGCGGGTTCGGTTCTCGCTCCAACCGTGTCGGCCACCCCGTTGAGACGCCCGGTCCTTCCGGCGGGTCAAGCCGATTCCTTCTGCGCCGTCGGCTGGCCAACGCGTAGGTCGACCAGGCTCATCTTCGCCCGCACGGCGTCTTCGTCGATCACGTATTTCGCGCCCTCGTTGCTCTGGTCGGGCAGGTCGTACATCAGGTCGATCATCAGTTCTTCCATCACCGACCGCAGCGCGCGGGCGCCGGTCTCGCGCTTCAGCGCCTTCTCGGCCAGAGCGAACAACGCGTCCTGCGTGAACTGGAGCTCGGCGCCTTCCATCGTGAAGAAGTACTGGTACTGCCGGACGAGCGCGTTCTTGGGCTCGGTGAGGATCTGCACGAGCGTGTCGGCGGTGAGCGGCATCAGCGGCGTGATCACCGGGAGCCGGCCGATCAGCTCGGGGATCATGCCGAACTCGAGCACGTCGTCGGCGGTGATCTGGGCGAGCAGGTGCTCGCGGTCCTTCAGCGGGTCGTCGACGGAGGCCTCGGACGCGAAGCCGATGCTCCGGCTGCCGAGGCGCTGGCGGATGATGTCCTCGATGCCGACGAACGAGCCGGCCACGATGAACAGGATGTTCGACGTGTCGAGCTGGATATACTGCTGTTCGGGGTGCTTGCGGCCACCCTGCGGGGGGACGTTCGCGACGGTGCCCTCGAGCATCTTGAGCAGCGCCTGCTGCACGCCCTCGCCCGAGACGTCGCGGGTGATGCTGACGTTCTGCGAGGTTTTGCCGATCTTGTCGATCTCGTCGATGTAGATGATCCCGCGCTGGGCCTGCTCGAGGTCGTAGTCGGCGGATTGCAACAGCTTGAGCAGCAGGTTCTCGACGTCCTCGCCGACGTAGCCGGCCTCGGTGAGCGTGGTCGCGTCGCCGATGGCGAAGGGGACGTTCAGCGTGCGGGCCAGCGTCTTGGCCAGCAGCGTCTTGCCCGTGCCGGTCGGGCCGATGAGCAGGACGTTGGATTTGTCCAGCTCGACGGGGGATTCCTTCTCGGCGGCGGTGAGGCGCTTGTAGTGGTTGTGGACGGCGACGGACATCGCGCGCTTGGCGAGGTCCTGCCCGATCACGTACTGGTCGAGGAACTCCTTGAGCTGACGGGGCGACGGGATGGTGCCCAGCGCCGGTCGGCCGGAATGAACGCGGCGGCGTTCCTGCTTGAAGATGTTCTGGCAGAGCTCGGTGCAGTTGGCGCAGATGTAGACGTCGTTGGGGCCCTCGACCATGGGCCCGACTTCCCGGGAGGACTTGCCGCAGAAGGAGCAGGTCGTGACGCGTCGGCCCTTGAAGCCGCCGCCCCCGTCGCCTCCGCCGGCGTTGCCGCCACCACCGCTGCCGCCGTCTCCGGGGCCTAGGTTGGTCGGGCCGGGCCCGTCGTTTCCGCCTTGCTTGTTGTTGGACATCGAGCTCTCGATTCGGGGTCGTCGCTCCGGCCGGCCGGACCACGGGTGGTCGGGGTTTGACCGGTGAGCCTGGGTGGCGCCAGGCCCGGGAGTGGGGATCGTCCAGATGCCGCCGTGGCGTTAGGGCCGGCCCGCGGGGGACCCGGGCCCGTTCACGCGTGCGGCGCGTCTGGATCGATACGGAAGTTTACCGCATGGGCTCGCCGCGAAAACCACAAACTTCGGCGTCGGGGTCGCACCGCGGGGACGGCGAGTGATCGGTCGTTTTATCGGGACGGAACGCCGTTGCCGCGGTCGGGGCGAGGCGATTCGCGGGGGCGGGCGTTGGGGTCAGCGGTGCGGGCCGTCGAGGGCGTCGTCGTCGGGGCCCAGTTCGTCGTCCGCGTCGGCGTCGTTGCCGGCCTTCGGCTCGCCGTCGAGGTGGATCACGCCGTCGAGCTCGGCGTCCGTTTCTTCGTCTTCGCGGAGTTCGGCCCGGGCGTTGGCGATGAGGCGGCGCTTTGCCTGGTCGAACTCTTCGTCGGTGAGCTCGCCGCGCCGGTGCATCTCCCGCAGGTCGGACAGCGTGAAGCCCATGCCCCCGCCGGCGTCGGGCTCGTCGGGCGTGAGCATGCGCTTGCGGATCGCCAGCGACACGATACCCATCAGGATCGCCGCGGCCGCGATCAGCCCGGCGTAGATGAACACGGTGTACGGGTTCGACTCCGCCTCGCCGGGCAGGCCGCCGCCTCTGTGGATCGTTTGTGCGAGCCAAGTCAGCATGCACACCGCCTCACGCGAGGGCCGCCGGGAACGTCACGTCGAAGCATCCAACTCGACGGGAAGACGCCGGTCACCCGTCGTTTGATTCGCCGCCGGCCTTCTTCTTTTTCGACGTCTTCTTCTTGCTGGACTTCTTCTTGGAGGGCTTGTCGCCACCACCGTCACCGGACACGCTCTCGACCTCGACGATCTCCGCCGACTCCAACACCTTGTCCAGCGTCTTGGCCTCGCGGATCGAGAGGTAGAGCTGCTCGATCTGACCCTGCTGGATCATCTCCTGCCGCATCTTCTCGGGGCGCCGCCCCTGCTGCATCGCGATCATCGCGATCCGGCCGTTGATCTCGTTCTGATCGACCTCGATCTCCAGGTCCTTCGCCGCCCGGTCGAGCACGAAGAACTGTTTGAGCTGGGTGACGACGGCCTCCTCGCTCTGCGTCCGCGCCTCGGCGAGTTGGGCCTCGACTTCTTCGGGGCCCGTGCCGGCGTACATCAGCTCCATCCGGCGGCGCTCCAGCGTGCGTTCGATCTGACGGCCTTTGAGGCCCTCGGGCAGTTCGAGCTCGACCTTCTCTACCAGTTGCTCGGCGGCCTGGCGGTGCATCGCCTGCGTCTGCTGCTGCTGCTTGCGTTGGCCGAGCATCTCCCGGAGCCGTTCGTTGAACT
>JANQPR010000244.1 GCA_028285385.1 Phycisphaera sp. | reverse complement strand
GCGGCGAGATCGACATCATGGAGCACATCGGCAGCGAGCCGAACCGGGTCTTCTCCGCGTTGCACGGCCCGGGCTACAGCGGCCCCGAACCGCTCAGCTCACACCTTGATCACCCCGAGGGCGGCCGGTACCCCGACGCGTTCCACGTCTACGCCGTCGAGTGGACCCCCGAGGCGATCCACTTCGAGGTCGACGGCCACCGCTACCACACCCGCACCCCGGCCGACGCGGCGCCGCACCGCTGGGCGTATCACGACCCGAAGTTCATTATCCTCAACATCGCCGTCGGCGGGCACTGGCCGCAGTACCCCGACGAGACGACCGTGTTCCCGCAGCGGATGTTGGTGGACTATGTCCGGGTCTATCACCGGGACGGCCAGCCGGACGGCGTCGAGGAGGCGTCTACGCCGGACGCGCCCGCGCAAGCCGAGGTTGACTAACCGAACGCGTCGTCAACCCCAGCCGCTGCCGTCCTTCTTGGTGCCGCACAACGTGACCTCGAGGCCCATGGCGTCGGCCATCGCGGCCTTGGTGAGCAGGGCGCGGTCGGCGCTCCGGGCGTCCTTGGCGTAGGCGCACTGGATGTGGTTGGACTGGTGCTGGGCCATCATCTGGTCGCGGGTGACGCCGTAGGTCACGGCGTGCATGATCGGCCACTGCACGGTGGTCTCGTCCCAGCGGCGCTGGGTCTCCGCTTTGGGGAGCTTGACGACGCCGGCGCGGCCGAGGTCCATGCAAAGCTTCCCGCCTTTGGTGGAACCATCGACGTAGACGCGGGACCAGACGATCTCGCCGGGCTTGGCGATGCCGCGCAGCGTCGAGCCGCCGTTGGGGAAGTACATCGCGGGTTGGCGGAGCCCGTCGCTACCGCGCCAGCCGCCGATGTGGTGGGCCGGCGGGGCGCTGCCGGAGATGAGGAAAACCCAGACGTAGTCGTCGACCGTGCCGGACGCGTCTTCGTCGCCCCATCGCAGGTCATGCAGCGTGTTCTCCACGGGTTGCCCGAGCGCCTCGTGGACGCGTTGCGTCATCAATCCGTCCAGCCCGGCGCACTCGTCGACCTCGTTGAAGTGCGTGACCGGCTGGCCCTTGAACAGCACCCGCTTGCCGTCGCGCGACTTCACGGGCGGGCGGTCCGAGTTGTTCAGCGTGCCCTCGACCAGGTCGCTCGCCGGGCACAGGTCCTTGAGGCCCTGCTGGTACTGGATGCCGACGCAGTCGCAGCCGAAGTCGTCCGCGATCCGCACCGCTGCGATGTACATCCGGCACTGGTCAAGCACCTGCTCCTTGGTCAAGTCGGTCTTGTGCTTCGCCCCCTTGGGGATGTGAAACGTGAAACCCTTCTTGACGTACCAGTCGAAGACGGCCTTGGCTTCGCTGGCCTTGACCGTCTGCATCTCCGCGTAGAGCGCGGACTGCGAAAGCCGTTCCTTGAACACGCCCGTCGGGTTGAGCAGGTGGTCGGGGATGATCGCGTTGAACATCCCCATGCAGCCCTCGTCGAAGACGCCCATGATGGCCTTGCGTTTGGCGAGTCCGGCGGCGAGTTGCTGGCCGGCCTTCTTGGCCGCGCCCGGGACCTTGGCCTTTGACCACGACGTGGTGTGACGGGTGGCGTGCGTGCACTTGCCGGTCTTCAGCCACTTCTCCAGCCGCGAGAGGAAGTAGTCGTCGGTGAAGTCGTTGCTCCAGAGCGTGGAGTACGCGACGCCGGCCTTGGTCAGCGAGCCGTTGAGGTTCAGCATGCCGACCAGCCCGGGCCACGTGCCCGACCAGTTCGCGACGGTGAGGATCGGGCCGCGGTGGGACATCAACCCGTGCAGCAGGTGGTGGCTGTACTGCCAAACCGACTCGGCGACGATCAGCGGCGCGTCGGGGTTGATCGTGGCGAAGACCGCCATGCCCTCCTTCTGGCTGCCGATGAAGCCGTGCTTTTCGTTGGGCTTGTACGAGTGGGCGCGCTCGAGCGTGTAGCCGAACGAGGAGACCGCCTCAGTCAACGCGTGCTCCATGTCTTGCTGGGCTTTCCAGCAGGCGCGGTTTGCCGACAGACGCAGGTCGCCGTTGGCGACGAGCTGAATCGGGCGGCGCGAGCGGCGGGGGGTTGTGCGGGGCATGGGCGGGCTCCGGGGTGAGGTGACCGTGACAAGGTAGACCGAAAGGGCGGACGGGCTCAAAGTAGTCCCGGGCTCCGGGTGTCGCCTGTCTGGATGCGCAAAGCCCGGCGTCAGATGCCCGAGGGCTCCGGTCGGCTCCTAGGTCGGTTCCTGCCGGGCGGGCAAGGGGGGCAACCCCGAATCCGAGGAATCTTGCTGGGAGTTGCTGCACCGACGCGTCCCAGTGGCCGATGCGTTATCGGGGGTCCGACTCGAGGAGCCGGGCATGACCGAGCAGGTGAGCGCGTGTGAAACCGAAGTGACGGAGGCGGCCCACGGCGATGTCGGGCCCAACGCGGAGGCGGTGATTGCGGCGCTGCGTGACGAGCTCGCGCGGACGACCGCGGAGTTGGAGGACCGCGAACGCCGGACGCGGCAGATCATCAACACCGCCAACGACGCGTTCTTCACGACCGACATCGGCTGCCGGATCACCGAGTGGAACAACACGGCCGAGCAGCTGTTCGGCTACCGGGCCGACGAGGTCATGGGGCAGCAGCTCGACCGCTTCATCACGCCCGCCGGCGGGGCGGTCGACCCGGTGAACCCGCTGTCCGGGATCCTCGCGGCCTGCGGTGAAAACAACCGCGGCGAACTGATCGCGCACCACCGCAACGGCCATTCCTTTGCCGTCGAGGTCTCGATCTCGATGATGGTCGACGAGGACCGCTTCATCTTCAACGCGTTCGTGCACGACATATCCGATCGGCAGCAACTCCAGCAGCAGCTCGTTCAGTCGCAGAAGCTCGAATCGATCGGGCAGCTCGCGGCGGGGATCGCCCACGAGATCAACACGCCGACGCAGTACGTGGGCGACAACGTCGAGTTCCTCCGCGACAGCTTCGAGGGCATCGCCACGATCATCTCAAAGCAGGAAACGTTGCTCCGCGCGTTGCGGGCCGACGGTGTCGCCGAAACGCTGCCCGACGCCGTCCGCGAGGCGCTGGCGGGGCTCGAGGCGGCGTGTGAGACGGCGGACCTGGAGTTCGTGTTGGAGGAGACGCCCGACGCGCTGAAGCAGGCGGGCGAAGGCGTGGAGCGTGTCGCCACGATCGTGCGGTCGATGAAGCAGTTCTCGCACCCGGGCGGGTCGGCGATGTCCGCGGTGGACCTCAACGCCAGCGTCGAGAGCACGCTGACGGTCTGCCGGGGCGAGTGGAAGTACGTCGCGAACGTCGAGACCGACTTCGACGCGGCGTTGCCGCCGGTGACGTGCATGCCGGGCGAGATCAATCAGGTCGTGCTGAACATCGTGGTCAACGCGGCGCAGGCGTTCGCCGAGCAGGGCCGGGGTGAAGGGCGGCTCGGCACCATCCGTGTGTCGACCCGGGCCGACGGCGACACGGTGGAGCTGCGGATCGTCGACGACGCCGGCGGCATCCCCGAGCACGTCCAGCCGCGCATCTTCGACCCGTTCTTCACCACCAAAGAAGTCGGCAAGGGGACCGGGCAGGGCCTGGCGATCGCGCACCGCACCATCACCCAGCATGGCGGCACGCTGGGCTTCGAGTCGACGCCCGGGCGGGGCACGACGTTCGTGATCCGCCTGCCGCTGCAGCCGTGTTCGTCTGCCAAGCCCGCCCCGACCACCACCGGAGCCGCCGCATAATGATCGACGCCACCCCACCGACCGACGGCAAGCTGCGCGTGCTCTTCGTGGACGACGAGCCGATGGTGCTGTCCGCGCTGCGGCGCAACCTCCGGCCGCAGCGCGACCGCTGGGACATGGCCTTCGCCGACGGCGGTGCCAACGCCCTCGACCTGCTCGCGAAGCGCCCCTTCGACGTCATCGTCTCCGACATGCGGATGCCCGGCATCGACGGCGCCGAGCTGCTCGGCCGGGTGCGCGACGCGTACCCGGGGATGATCCGGTTCGTGCTCTCGGGGTTCAGCGAGCAGGAGATGACGGTCAAGCTCGTGAACACCGCGCACCAGTACCTCAGCAAGCCGTGCGAGATGGACGAGCTGGTACGGGCCGTGGACCGCGCGGTGTCGCTGCGGGCGTTGCTGCGCGACGTCAAGATGACCCGGGCGATCACGAAGCTGCACCGGCTGCCGAGCCCGCCCGACGTGTACCATCGTCTCACGCAGCAGGTCGCCGATCCGGCGTGCCGCATCGAGGACATCGCCGAGACGCTCGGGCAAGACCCGGCGATGACCGCGAAGGTGCTGCAGCTGGTCAACTCCAGCTTCTTCGGTTTCACCCGGCAGATCAGCGAGGTGCACCACGCGGTGTCGCTGCTGGGCCTGAACCTGGTGCACGCTTTGGTGCTGTCGATCCATGCGTTCGAGGCCTTCGACGGCGCGCCGCCGGCCCTCGCGACGCTGCAACCGCACAGCTTCCGCACCGCCTGGCTCGCCAAGGGCATCGTTGCACAGCAGGGCGGCGAATCGGCGGAGCAGTCGCACGCCTTCACGGCGGGCCTGCTCCACGACCTGGGTAAGCTGTTGCTCGCGACGTCGGGCGAGCTCAACTACCCCGGCGTGTTCGACGAGTCCATCGGGTCGGGCCGGCCGCTGCACCAGGTCGAGGCCGAGCGGTTGGGCGCATCACACGCCGAGGCGGGGGCGTACCTGCTGGCGTTGTGGAACCTGCCCGACCCGGTGATCGAGGCGGTGGCGTACCACCACCGCCCGTCCGACGCGCCGCCACAGTCGTTCGGCACGCTCGCCGCCGTCCACGCCGCCGATGCGCTCGACCGCCGCGTGAACCCCTCGGCCAACGCCATGCCCGCCGAACCACTGGACGAAGCGTACCTTGAGTCGCTCGGTCTGCGAGCCGAGGTGTCGGCGTGGATCAAGCTCGCGCAGGCCGATGCCAAAGCCACCGCGGAGGCCGCCTGACAATGTGCGACGCCATAAACCCACCGCCGGCGAAGGTGTTGCTGGTCGACGACGACGCGAACCTGCTGTCGGGGCTGCGTCGCAAGCTGCGCAAGGCGTACGACCTGGTCACCGCCGAGGGCCCCGAGGCCGCGCTTGATGCGTTCCGGAATCAGGGGCCCTTCGCGGTGGTCGTGGCGGACATGCAGATGCCCAAGATGAACGGCGTGGAGCTGCTCAAACGCGTCGCTGCGCAGCACCCCGACACAATCCGCGTCATGCTCACCGGCAACGCCGATCAGCCGACCGCGGCCGCGGCCGTGAACGAGGGAAGCGTCTTCCGCTTCCTCAACAAGCCCTGCGACACCGACAGCCTCAAGGCCGTGATCGACGCGGCGATCCAGCAGCACCGGCTGGTGACCGCCGAGAAGCAGTTGCTCTCGCAGACGCTGCGTGGCAGCATCAAGCTGCTCGTTGACTTGATCGCGGTGGTCGACCCCGAGGCGCACGCGCTCGCGATGAAGCTGCGCGAGCGCGTCGGCAAGCTGGCCGGGCCTTTGGCCTTCGAGCGGCCGTGGGAGGCAGAGATCGCCGCGATGATCGCGCCGCTGGGGTTCGCCGTTCTCCCCGAGGAGGTCCGCGCGAAGCTCGACCGGCCCAGCCGGATGAGCGACAAGGAGAAGGCCGCGCTCGCCGACGCAAAGGAGCGGATCGCCGCGTTGGTCCGCAACATCCCTCGCCTGGAGGGCGTCGCGACGATCCTGCGGTACCAGGCCGCGCGGTTCGACGGCAACGGCGCGCCGGCGGCCGAGCCCCGGGGATCGAACCTCCCGATGGCGTCCCGCGTGCTGCACGCGCTGTTCGACCTAGCCGAGCTGGAGGCGACCGGGCTGTCCGTCCCCGCGGCGGTCGACGTGTTGCGGAAGACCCCCGGCAAGTTCGACCCGGCGGTGCTCGACGCGATCGAGCGTCACGTGTCCCCGCCGACGCAGCGCGTGCCCACCGACGTCCCGATCCGCGACGTCATCAACGGGCAGGTGTTGGTCGACGACGTGCTCACCGCCGACGGCCGGCTGCTGCTGCGCAAGGACGCGACTATTACCGACGCCACCCGCGCCGCGCTCAAGAACTACCACAGCCTCGGGCAACTCGACGGCACCGTCCGGGTCTACGTCAATCAGCCGCTCGCCGAGGCCGCGTAAAGCTCCACGGGCTCGGGTCAGTGGCGTGGTCTGGCGGCACGGCCCGTTATGATCCGCCCATGCTGGAACGGATCGACGAACTCACCAAGGCCGCCGCCGCCGAGCTCGACGCGGTCGCCGACGCCGCGGGCCTGGAGCAGTACCGCATCAAGTACCTGGGCAGCAAGGGCGCGGTCAAGGGCCTGATGGGCTTGATCAAGGAGGTGCCCGGCGAGATGAAGCGCGAGTTCGGGCAGCGCGCCAACGCCGCCCGCGCCGCCGTTGAGGAGGCGTTCAAGCAGAAGCAGGCGGCGCTCGGCGACAACGGCGGCGCCGCGAAAGCGCAGGGCCCGTTGCTCGACATCACCGAGCCGGGGCTGCCCCCGGTGATGGGCCGGCGGCACGTGATCACGCAGACCATCGACGAACTGGTCGAGGTGTTCGCGCGGATGGGCTTCGACGTCGCGACCGGGCCCGAGGTCGAGGACGACTACCACAACTTCGTCGCGCTCAACATCCCCGAGACGCACCCGGCCCGCGACCCGCTCGACAACTTCTACCTCAACGGCGAAGACCGCGCGTCCGCCTCGATGAGCGTCGAGGGCGACACGGCCCAACTGCTGCGCTCGCAGACCAGCACCGTACAGATCCGCGTCATGGAGCACACCCAGCCGCCGATCCGCGTGATCAGCACCGGCCGGGTGTACCGACCCGACGAGCACGACGCGACGCACTACTCCATGTTCCACCAGGTCGAGGGCTTGTACGTCGACAAGGGCGTGAGCATGGTTGACCTCAAGACGACGCTGGTCCAGTTCGCCAAGGCGATGTTCGGGCCCGACGCCGACGTGAAACTGGTCCCGAGCTACTTCCCCTTCACCGAGCCCAGCGCCGAACTCTACGTCAAGATGGACGTCGGCAAAGGCGTCGAGTGGATCGAGATCGGCGGCTGCGGGATGGTCGACCCGGCCGTGTTCGGGCACGTCGGCTACGACCCCGAGGTGTGGTCGGGCTTCGCGTTCGGCCTGGGGATCGAACGCCTCGCGATGCGCAAGCACGGCATCCAGGACATCCGCTGGCTGTTCGAGAACGACGTGCGCTTCCTTCGGCAGTTCTGACTCTGGCGCGTTTGCTGACGGAGAAGACACACCCGCGTTGCACACTCTCATCCACCAACGCGTCGAAGAAGCCCGCCGGGGTGAGAACCCCAAGGTCATCCGTCGCGTGCGCAGCGGCTGGGCGGTGATCGGGGACACGCAGTTCCTCCGCGGCTACTGCCTGTTGTTGCCCGACCCGGTGGTGGCGACGCTGAATGACCTGAAGGACGAGGACCGCGTCGCCTTCCTGTCCGACTTCACGGCGCTGGGCGACGCGATCCTGGCTGTCACCGGCGCGGTGCGCATCAACTACTCGGTCCTTGCGAACCTCGAACCCGCGCTGCACGGCCACGCCCACCCGCGGTATGCCGACGAGCCAGAGCGGTACCGTACTGCCTCGCCGTTCAGCCACCCCGAGCGATGGCGGCAGGAGCCGTTCGACGCGCAAAAGCACCGGCCGATCATGGAGCAGATCGGCCGGGCGTTGGACGCGTTGGGCGTTTCGATCGACGGCTGACGTCGATCACGCGCCGCCGGTGTCGTAGTAGAACCGCTCGTGGGTGATCTTGCCGTCGGCGTTCCAGGTCTGGACGACGACCTGCTCGACGTGCACGTCGTTGCCGTCGGTGGTGGTCCAGTCCATGACGTTCTCGTAGATGCCGGTGTTGTCCCCGACCGCGACGTGCGGCGTCTCGAAGTTCTTGAACTCGGCGACGGACTCGACGAACTTCTGCTCGCGCTCGAGGTTCGCGGCGAGGCCCTCGGTCTTGCCGTAAGCGGGTTCTTCCATCACGACGTCGTCGGCGTAGAACTCGCGCATGGCTTCCATGATCTTGCCTTGGCGGACGTAGTCGAGCAGCTCGTGCAGGCGGACGTTGGTGGTGGTCTCGGGCATCGGTGTGGCTCCGGGTTGGGTTCGCCCCGTGCGTCGGCGGGGTACAACGGTGGACGGTAGGCCCGTATTCCCCGGCCCGGTAGGCTACGTGGATGGAACCTGCCGAGGCCACATCGACGCTGATGTCGACCGACCTGCCGCTGCCCAACCGCCGGGGCGGGAAGGTCCGGGACGTCTACGACGGCACGACGACCGACGGCCGGGACGTGGTCGTGCTCGCGGCGACGGACCGGTTGTCGGCGTTCGACGTGGTGATGCCCCGCGGCATCCCGGGCAAAGGGCGGGTCTTGACCGCGGTCGCGGCGTTCTGGTTCGCGAAGATTTCGGATCACTTCGGCGACGCGCTGCCGCACCACCTGCTCTCGACGGAGGCCGACGACCTCGCGGGTTTGGATGACGCCCAGCGCGACCTGATCCGGGGGCGCGTCATGATCGGCCGACGGACGGACGTGGTGCCGATCGAGTGTGTCGCACGCGGGTACCTCGCCGGGTCGGGGTGGAAGGAGTACCAGCAAACCGGCCGGGTGTGTGGCGTCGAGTTGCCCAGCGGGTTGCGGTTGTGCGACCGGCTGCCCGAGCCGATCTTCACCCCCGCCACCAAGGCCGACGAGGGGCACGACGAGAACATCACCTTCGATCAGGCGTGTGACCTGGTTGGCGGCGAGCTGATGCAGACGCTGCGGGACTGCACGCTTTACCTCTACCGGTTCGGGCACGAGCACGCGGCGCGGCGCGGCATCCTGCTGGCCGACACCAAGTTCGAGTTCGGCGTGCCGGTGGGAGACGCGTCGGCCGACCCGATCCTGATCGACGAAGCCATGACGCCCGACAGCTCCCGCTTCTGGCCGGCCGACCGCTACGAACCCGGGCACGACCAGCCGAGCTTCGACAAGCAGTTCGTCCGCAACTACCTGGAAGCCCTCGTCGCGGAGGGGATGTGGGACAAGCAGGCGCCCGGGCCCGCGCTGCCCGACGACGTGGTCGCGCAGACCGCGGCGCTCTATGACGAAGCGCTGCGCCGGTTAATGGCCGATGCGCCCTCGTGACTCACACCAACTTTTTTGTTCAAACGTGCTTTGCGATTGTTCGTGTTCTTGCTACATTCCGTGAAGCATGTCAGACCAAATCGGCGCTCGTCGCCGTCAAGAGCCCACGTCGCGCCACGCGTGGGCTCTTTGTTTGTTCCGGTCGATTGCGGGGCGGGTGCGTCTTGTGCGCGGGCGCGTGACGCCGAAACCGGCGCGCCTGCGTAGGTCAAACACGGCGCTGTCCGTAGAATGAACGGATGAACAAAGCAGGCGGGATTCAGGGGCGGCGTCGCCGGCGGTGGCCGCGTCGGTTGGCGGTCACGGCGGTAGTCACGCTGGGGCTGTACGCGTTGGTGGGGTTCGTCGTGTTGCCGTGGGCGTTGCAGCGGTGGGCGGTGCCGATGGCGTCAGACTTCCTGAACGGCGAGCTGACCGTCGCCAACATCGACCTCAACCCCTTCGCGCTCACGGCGACGGTTGAGGGCTTGTCGATCGTCGACGAGGCGGGGACGGAAGTCGTGGCGGTCGCGCGGTTCTTCGGGAATCTGCAGCTGTCGTCGCTGGTGCGCGAGGGGTTCGTGCTGCGGCGGGTCGACGTCGACGAGCCGTACGTCTACGCCGAACTGCGCGAGGACGGCACGCTGAATCTGGCGGCCCTGATCAAGCCCAGCGACGAACCGACGACCGAGCCGATCACGTTCCCGCGGCTGCGCGGCGAGGGGTTGTCGGTCCGCGACGGCAAGGTCGAGTTCGTCGACCGCCTGATCGAGGGCTCGAAGCCGCGCGACGTGTCGCCGATCAGTTTCCACCTCGACACGTTCGACACGGCCGCGGAGTTCGGCAACGTGCACCGTTTCGAGGCGACGACCGAGGCCGCGGAGCGGATCACATGGGAAGGCAAGGTCTTCCTGGACCCATTGACCGCAACCGGCGACGTCGAGGTCGTGGCACTCGATCTTTCGGTTTATCAGCCGTACGTGAACCAGTTCGTGCCCATGGAGATCGCCGGTGGCGAGCTGTCCGCGACGGTGAGTTACGAGTTCGCGCCGGCGGCCCAGCCGCGCGTGGCAAAGGTGACCGTCACGGAAGGGGCCGTTGATGGTTTGTCCACGTCGCTCGAGGGCGAGCCGCTCTTGGCCGGTGAAGTCTTCGGGCTTCAGGGCGTTGTGGCGGACGCGGTAGCGCGCTCCGTGACGGTCGCCGAGGCGTTCGCTCAGGGACCGCAGGTGCAGATCATGCGTGACGCGGACGGGACGTTGCCTGTCGTTCGCGCTGTCGAAGCGCTGTTGGCGGAGTCCACCGCGCCGGGGTCAGACGACGGAACGGCCGGCGCCGGCCTTCCGTCCGCCGCGTTGAACGAGTCGAGCTTCGCGACGCTGCCCGAGCCGTTCGGCGAGGTCGCGCTGGAAACGGCCCGGCTAGTTGAGGACGCGACGCAGGCGTGGTCTATCAAAGTGGAGTCGGTGCGAGTGGAAGGCGGGGCGGTGGCGTGGGAAGACGAGGCGGTGACGCCCGCAGTGCGGGCGGGCGTGTCCGACGCCGAGGTGACGCTCGGGCCGGTCGACAGCACGCGGGGCTTCGTGACCACGTTCGGTGTGGCCGTAACGGTCGGCGAGTCCGGCACGTTCACGGGGAAGGGCGAGGCCGAGCCGCTGGCGCCTCGGTTGTCGTTGTCCGAAATGAAAGCCGAGAGCATCGAGCTGATGCCGTTCGCGCCGTATGTGACGCAGGCCGCGCCGATGTTCGCGCTGGAGCAGGCCGTGCTCGGCGTCGAGGGCGACGCGACCGCGACGCTAAGTCGGGGCGAGGGCGACACAGCACCCCTGCCGGCGATCGCAACGCAGGGTCTCGTCGTCACCGGTACGTTCGACGCCTCGATCACCGACGTGGAACCCGCGGTGGACGCGTCGCTGCGTGGCTTTGTGTTGACGTTGACCGGCCTCGACACCGCGGCAAGAACGCCGGCCCAACTCGACCTAAAGACGGCCGTCAACGACGGCCGACTCGCGGTCACCGGGTCGGTTCTTCCACGGCTTGACGACCCGCTCTCGTCGGATGTAGACCTCACGATCGACATCGACGAGCTCGGCCTGCCTGTGGCATCGGGCTACGCCGGGCGATACGTCGCGCGCACGATCGCTTCGGGGGAACTCAACAGCGACGACGTCATCGCGGTCCGGCTGAGCGGGGGGCAACTCGACGCCAAGGTCCCGGTGCGCATCCGGGATTTCGACTTCGGCGAAAAGGTCGAGAGCGATCAGGCGATCAACCTGCCGGTGGGCTTAGCCGTCGCGATCCTGAAGGGGGCCGACGGCGAGATCGATCCACCGGCGCTGCCGATCTCGGGCGACCTGACGGACCCGTCTGTGTCGATCGGCGGCTTGGTCTTTCACGCACTCACGAACCTCGTGACCGGCATCGTTGCCTCGCCGTTCAACATGCTCGCCGGCGCAATCGGGGGCGACGGCGAAAGCAACGCCGAGGCCGACTTCTCGTTCGTGTCCTTCGCCCCGGGATCGACGCAGATCAATGGCGATGCGGCGACGAAGCTCGATAAGCTCGGCGACGGGCTGCGGCAGAAGCCGGCGCTGGGCATGAAGCTGGTCGGTTCCGGTTCGCCTCACGCGGACGACATCTTCGAGTTGAGACGCCTGGCGTTTGTGGATCGGCTCCAACGCCGCAGCGCCGAGTCTCTCCCGGCAGACGACTCGCGTCGGGCCGACCCTTCGTTGATCTCGGTGAACGACGCGGCGTACCGCCAAGCGGTGCGTCTCGAACACGCGGCGAGTCGTGCGCCGGTCGACGGCGGCATCACAGCAGATCCGGGTGCGGCGTCGGCGACGCTGCCGGTGCTCGACCCCGACGCCGGAGACGTGGTGCCGCGCGAGACGATGTCGCGGCGACAGGCCGACTCGCGCCGCCAGATCCGCGGCGGCCGGGCGCTCCGCCGCACCGGGCGTTCGACGGTGAACCGCGAACCGCTGTTCGACTTTGGCGGCCCGAATGACGACGGCGACCCTCGTGCGGACACGCCAGAAGCGCCCGCGGCCCCCGACCCCCAACCGCGGGACGACGCCCCGGCGGAGTCTGCTCCTCAACCCGTCGCGGCCGCTCCCGACTTCCGCACGCTCGAGCGCGAAGTGCTCGACACCATCGCGTTGCCCGACGACGCGTGGTCCGGCCTTCAACACGACCGCCTGCTGGCGGTGCGGGATCACTTCGTCGAGCAAGCGGGCTTGGACGCGGCAAGGCTTACGGTGGTCCCGATCGACGAGGAAGCGACAGTCGACACGACGGCCGCCGATGCCCCGCCGCCGACGCCGCGTATCCGGTTCGAGCCCGCAGAGTTCGAGCCCGGCGCATGACCCGTGACCCGGGCCGGATCGTGGCGGTGTTGCGTGCCGTGAGTCTGGCCGAGGGTGTGTCGTTCCTCGTGCTGCTCGGGGTAGCGATGCCGCTGAAGTACGTCGCCGGCCGCCCCGAGGCGGTGCATATCGTCGGCTGGGTGCACGGCGTGCTGTTCGTTGCGCTCTGTTCGGTGTTGGTGTGGGCAAGGTGGCGGGCCCGGCTGCCGTGGGCGGTGAGTGTGGCCGTGTTCGTGGCGGCCTTCCTCCCGTTCGGCCCGTTCGTGGTGGACCGCCGCCTGAAGCGGTTTTGTGCGGCCGAAATCGCGGTTTGACCGAAACGACGCGTAGTGAAAAACACGTAAACGCCACCGGGAAACCTATTGTCTCCCCGGCGGGCGGCCCTTACCCTTGTAGTTGGGCTTTGGCAAGGAGGAAGGCATGAAGCGGAGTTCTGGGGTAGCCGGTACCGTGGCGGTCGGGCTCTCTGTGGTCGTGGTAGCCCTGTCGGCCGAGGCGCAGGTCACCGGCTTCCGTTCGACGGTGGTCGACAACGCGGCGGGCGGGCCCCCGCTCGCCGGGTTTGTCACCAATGACATCACGGCCGACTTTTCCGGGCAGCTCACCGGGTTCCAGGCTGTGCTCCAGCTCGACACCGGCTCGGTGCGGATAGACCCGTTCCTCGACCCGCTGGCCCCGCCACCCGGGACGGTGCTGCCGTTCCTGCCGACGGTCGAGTTCGGCAGCTTCCTCACGCTGGGCGGGCCGACGTTGGAAACGAGCGTTGTCGAGCCGTCGGTCCCGGGCGGGGCGGTCAACCTCGGCGCGGACCGGTTCGTGCAGTTCGACGCCGACGGCATCAACGCCGCGTGGAACCCCCCGGGCGCGGTCCCGATCTTCGGCCAGTCCGACTTCCTGGCCGCCCGCATCACGCTCAGCGACGACGCCGAAGGGACCTTTCGTTTCTTGGGCGCGACCGTCTCCACACTGACGCCGTTCGACGCGGTGCCGGTGTCCAACGGCGTCATCTTCCCCGAGCCCGGCCTGCTCGCCGCGTTCGCACTACTGGGCCCATCGACGTTGTGCCGACGCCCACGCCACTGACCGTCATCCGTATGTCCCCGGAAGGAGTCTCCCATGCTTACGTCCACGCTTTCTCGTGCCTTCGCGTTCACGGCCACCGCGGCGATCGCCCTCGGCTGCACCACCCCGCTGGTGGCGCAAGTGACCAACATCGAGTTCCGCGCCAACGACCCGGGCGTTCTGCTCCCGGGCTTCACCACGCTCGACCTCTACCTCGACTTTACCGGCCAGCTCTCGGGCGTGCAGGTCTTGACCGATTTCACGTCCGGCACGATCTACCAGGACCCGTTCGGCTCGGACGTGGCGCCGTCCGCCGGCCTCTTGACCATCGTGCCCTCGATCGAGTTCGACACGTTTGCCACGTTCGGCGGTTTCACCCGGGAGACCAGCGACACAACCCCGTCGTTCGCCGGCGCCGCCATCAATGTCCAGGACGAGCTTGGCTTGCCGATTGATCCTGCCCGCGAGTTTTCGGAGCAGCGGATCGACGCCGCTTGGTTTCCGGAGGGTGGCGTCGCGATCCTCGATCGGAACGACTACCCGGTGATGCGGCTGACGGTCTCCGTCGACACGCTCGGCCTCGTGCACGTGCTCGCCAGCGCCAACGCCGAGCTGAGCCCCGTCAAGACGTTTGTCGTCCCCGAGCCCGCTGCCGCGTCGCTGCTGGGCGGGGCGTTGCTGCTGGGGTTGAAGCGGCGGCGCGGTTGATGAATCGACTCGCCACTTCTCGCGAATCGTACCGCTGCGTACTTCACCTTGTTCACTAGAACAGGAGCGCAACAATGCGCCGTTTCTCGAAACACTTCGTGTCGATCAGAAGCTGGCTTTGCACGGCGTTCGCCGTCCTGTGCTGGCCCGCTTCGATCGCTCACGCCGGCCTCAACGGGTACGGCGTCTTCTATCCCGACAACTCTGCCGGCGGGCCGGCGCTCGATGGCTTCGTCACCAACGACCTGCGACTGAACTTCACCGGTCAACTCACCGGCGTGCAGATGGTGCTGGACCTGACCAGCGGCAGCGTATTCCAGTCGATCGTCGGAACCGACACCCCGCCGAACCCCGCGTTCTTCTCTGTGCTTCCGGAGCTCGAGTTCGACACGTTTGTGGGTCTCGGCGCATTCGAGTCGTCCTCCACTGACGCCACCCCCGGGTTCGCCGGCGCCGCGGTCGATATCGGGCTCTTCAGTCGCCCGTTGCAGTTCGACACCGCCGGCATCGACGTCGCCATCTTCCCGCCCGGCGGCGTCGTGATCGACTCCGGCAACCTGTACCCCGTCGCCCGCATCACGCTCTCCGACGACGCCAACGGCACGTTCCGTTTCCTCGCCAGCGCCGGCGGCGACATCTCGCCGGTCATCGAGTTGCCGGTCTTCGACGGCGTCATCTTCCCCGAGCCGGCGACGGCCTGGGCGCTCTGTCTTGGTGCGATGGTGCTGGGCGGGTTTCGTGGTACTCGATTCACCTGAACGAGGATCGGAGAACGAACATGTCTTTCCGGAACGGTTTGTTTATTGTGTTGGCAGCACTTTCGCTGTCGGCCGGGGCGACGGCGCAGGTCACGGCCGTGCATTTCGACGTCTCCGACACCGACCCGGTCCTCCCCGGGCACACCGCGATCGACGTGTCGATCGACTTCGACGGGCAGTTGACGGGCGTGGTGCTCTTTTCCGAGCCGACGGCCGGGGCGTACTTCATCGATCCGTTCGGTCGGGACACGCCGCCCGAGGACCCAGCCGACCCGGGGCTGTACACCTACTTCACGCTGGGCGAGCCCGAGCCGACGCTGCCCCCGCCCCCCACGCCGGGCGGCGGGTCGGTGAACATCGGTTTTGGTGAGCGGACCGTGACGCCCGACCTGATCGAGGTGACCTTCTTCCCGCCCGGCGGCGTGTCGATCCTCGACCGGACCGCGTTCCTGGTCACCCGCCTCATCGTGACCGACGATATCACGGGCACCTTGGACATCCAAGCCAGCGCGAACGGCGTGATCAGCCCGGTCCATACGGTCGACCTCGCCGCGATCGTGCCCGAGCCGGCGGCGGCGGGCGTCTTGGGCCTTAGCTTGATGGGCTTAGGCGGCTGGCGTGCGAGGCGCTCCGCTTGCCCGTGACGAGGAAGCTAACCATGTTTCTTTGGCGACGGGCGGTCTCGGTGTTGGCGGCGTCGGTGCTGGCGACGCCGGCCTTGGGCCAGATCACCGTGTTCAACGTCACGAGCTACTCGCCCGGCGACGTGCTGCCCGGTTACGTCACCTACGACATGACGATCGACTTTGTCGGACAAGTTACGGGCCTGCAGCTGCTGACCGAGTTCGAGCATGGCACGATCTATCAGGACCCCATTGGCAGCAACACCGCACCATTGGCGGCGTTCTTTCCGTTCTTTCCCACAATGGAGTTTGACACGTTCGCCACACTTGGTGGGTTCACGGTGGAGACCGCAGACGCCGCGCCTGGGTTCGCCGGCGCAGCGATCAACATCTACTTTGAACTCGGCCGGACGCAGCCCGATCCGCCGAACTGGGGCATCGACGACGAACGGATCGATCTCGCCTGGTTCCCGGCCGGGGCCGTCGGCATCTTCGACGAAACCGACTACCCGATCTTCCGGTTGACCGTCTCGGACGACACGACCGGCGTCTTTCACCTGCTCGGCGCCGCGGGCGGCGCGATCACCGACGTCGTGACCGTCACGGTCCCCGAACCCGCGTCGGCGGCGATTGCACTTGCCGGTGTGTTGTGCTTCCGCCGCCGCCTCACACGTGCGCGAGCTTGTTGAGGCCGTTGTACGCCGCGACCTTGTACGCCTCGGCCAGCGTCGGGAAGTTGAAGACGTTGTTGATGAAGAACTCGGCGTCGCCGCCGAGGGCCATCACGGCCTGGCCGATGTGCACGAGCTCGGTTGCGCCGGTGCCCATGATGTGCACGCCGAGGATCTGGTGCGTGTCCTGGTGGATGAGCATCTTGAGCATGCCGGTGCGGTCGCCGAGGATCTGGCCGCGGGCGATCTCCTCGTAGTGCGCGATGCCGGCCTCGTAGGGCACGCCCTCCTGCGTGAGCTGCTCCTCGGTCTTGCCGACCATGCTGATCTCGGGCACGGCGTAGATGCCGTAGGGGAACAGGTCGGTGTTGTAGTTCCCGGTGTCGACGCCGAAGGCGTGGCAGACGGCGCGGCGGCCCTGCTCCATGGACGTGCTGGCCAGCGCGGGGAAGCCGATGACGTCGCCCGCGGCGTAGACGTGCTCGACGGGTTCCCAGCGGTGCTCGGGCTTGGCCTCGTCGGTCGCGCGGCGTTGGAACCGGCCGTCGTCGCCGTCGTGTTCGCCCTCCGTCGTGCCGTCGGGAAGCACCGGGACCTCGGCCGGGACCTCGACCTTGCGGAGGCACTGGTAGTGCTCGTTGACCTTGAGGCGTTCGCGGTCGTCGTAGGTGATGCCGACGTTCTCGAGGCCGAGCGCGCCGCAGACGCCTTGGCGGCCGACGGCAAAGAGCAGCGTCTCGGCGCGGAGGGTCTTGCCGGACTCGAGTTGGGCCTGCACGAGCTTCTTGCTGGTGCCGTTGTGGTGCTCGACTTCTTCGATTTTTTCGACCTTCTCGCCGAGACGCAGCGTGATGCTGGCCATCCGCATGAAGTACTGGAACGCGCCGGCGATCTCGGAGTCGAGGAAGCCGAGGACCTGGTGCCGACCCTCGACGAGGGTGACGCGGACGCCGAGCGTGGCCATGATGCAGGCGTACTCGGTGCCGATGACGCCGCCGCCGACGACAATCATGGACTTCGGCAGCTTGTCGAGGCGCTGGACCTCGTCGGAGGTGAAGACGGTGGTGCCGTTGAACGGGACGGACGCGGGGCGCGCGGGACGGGTGCCGACGCCGATCATGAACTGGTCGCCCGTGATCATCTCGGAGGACTCGTCGCGCTGGATGGCGATGAGGTTCGGCCCCTCGAAGCGCGCGGCGCCCCAGATGAGTTCGACGCCGTTGCGGTCGAACTGATCGCGGATGACTTCCCACTCGTGGCGGATGACCTGCGAGGAGATGCCCACGAGGTCCTGGATGGTGACGTTCTTCTTGACTCGGTAGGCGTCGCCGAGCAGGCCGCGCTGGTTGGCACCGGTGAGGTGGAGCGCCGCCTCGCGGAGGGACTTGGACGGGATGGTGCCGGTGTTGATCTGCGCGCCGCCGAGCACGTTGTTCTTCTCGATGATCGCGACGCGTTTGCCGAGCTTGGCGCCTTGGATGGCGGCCTTCTGCCCGGCGGGCCCGGTCCCGATGACGACGAGGTCGAAGTGCTTCATGGTGTCGTGGTTCCCTGATCGAGCCGGCGATCCCCCAAGGTCTCGTGCGCAGCCACCGCCCCGGCGCGGGCCGGAACGAGATGTTTCTGTGGGTTGTATCGACGGGACGTCAGACGCGGGTTAGGCAGGCCAAGTCAAAGAGGATTGTACGGGCTCTGTCCCCGAATCAAGGGGCCGACCGTCCGAGAATCCGATGTCGGGACGCGTGAGATGACTGAGAGATTCGTTCGGCTGCGCACTACCACGCTCCTCCGCCCCCGGGTAGAGCCGGTGCTCTCGCGGGGAGCGCGGCGGGTGGGGTGACGCCTCGCCGGACGGATGGACATTCCCGGATTGCGTTTCACGGCCTTGCGACCGTCGGCCGGTTGAGTGAC